>CP134492.1:1264254-1580317 GCA_031761875.1 Bacillaceae bacterium IKA-2
GAAACAATAGCAGAAATGACCGGATTTGCTTTATCGATGCGTGAGCATGCTTTGGGATTGGATCATTCTGAACCGAAGCTTCTAGACACATGTGGCACCGGTGGCGATGACCTATCGACGTTTAATATATCAACGACAACAGCTATTGTCGTTTCGGCATGCGGTGTAAAAATAGCCAAACATGGCAACCGCGCTATTTCATCTAATAGTGGAAGTGCGGATGTTTTAGAGGCGCTCAAAATCCCAGTACAAGCCTCTCCCGAAGAAGCGATTACGGCATTAAAAGATAATGGACTTTGTTTTTTATTTGCTCCCCTTTATCATCAATCGATGAAACATGTAGCTGCAACACGAAAGCTACTTGGTTTTAAAACAATTTTTAACCTCTTAGGGCCGTTAGTGAATCCTGCCAAAGCTAACAGGCAAATGATCGGTGTTTTCGATACTAATTTTGCTGAAAAGATGGCAGAAACCCTGCGCGAATTAGGGACAGAGCGAGCCGTGTTTGTCACGGGTGGAGACGGAATTGATGAGTGTTCGATTACAACATTCACTGATGTTGTTGAATTAAACGGGAGTCAAATTAAGAGATATCAACTAACTCCAGAAGAAGTAGGACTTGAGCGGGGTGAACTAATAGATATTCAAGCTACTAGTGTGCAGGAAAGCGCGACAATTATTGAAAATATTCTTTTGGGCAAAGCAAATAAAACTGCTGAAAATATTGTTGTCTTGAACAGTGCAATGGCACTTTATGTAGCAGAAGAAGTAGGAACTGTTAGAGAAGGCGTCGAAAAAATCCAAATGGTTTTAAGAACAGGCAAAGCCTATCAACAGTTTCAAAAGCTTCAAGACAAGAAGGAGGAGATCCAAGCCAATGTTAAATAAAATAGTTGAAACAAAAAAAATCGAGGTTAGTCAGTTGCAATTAGCAGATCCAATTGAAGTAACGCGGTTTTCTCTCCTCCAAGCCCTTCAAGTTCCTAACCGCAAGTTAGGATTAATTGCAGAAGTGAAAAAAGCTTCACCTTCTAAAGGAGTTATCAAAATAGACTTTGATCCGCTTGAAATTGCTAAACAATATGAACTAGGGCGAGCAGATGCTTTATCTGTTCTTACTGACGAAGAGTATTTTCAAGGACATCATACGTATTTATCTACCATTAAAAAACATGTAAACCTGCCGGTATTGCGTAAAGATTTCATTATCGACTCAAAGCAAATTGAACAAAGTGTACGGATTGGTGCTGATGCCATTCTGTTAATTGCAACGATTTTAGAAAAAAACCAACTTCATGAATTTTATGAGGAAGCCTATCAAAAAGGGTTGGAATGTTTAGTTGAAGTTCATAGCATCGAAGATCTAGAAAAAGTACTTTCTGCGTTTAAACCAAAAATGATCGGAATTAATAATCGAGATTTAAAAACATTTGAAACAAATCTTAATCATACATTGGAAATCACCAAACAATTACCGAAAGACATTCTGGTCGTAAGTGAAAGTGGAATTAAGACCAAGACTGATTTAGAATTACTTAAAGGCTATGCCGACGCTATTTTAGTAGGGGAAACGCTGATGCGGGCGCCGACACCACTAGTGGGAATCGCAACATTATTTAACGAAAAAAAGGAATGAATATAGTGCCTTTGCTTAAATATTGTGGGAATTATAGTTTTGAAGATGTTCAAATTACAGCAAATAGTCGGGCAAATTATTTAGGGTTTATTTTTGCTGAAAGTAAGCGCTCTGTCACTGTGCACCAAGTTAAGCAATGGCTTGAACAAATTCAAATACCCCAGAAAATTGTTGGGGTATTCGTCAATGCTAGTCTCGAGGAAATCGAATCTGTTTCTAGGCAAGTACGACTTGATGTTATTCAATGTCACGGTGAAGAAACGCCAGACTTTATATTGACCTTAAAAGCTGCGATATCGCAGCAAATATGGAAAGTGGTTCATCATAGCGAAAATGGACTGGAGAAGATGAAGCAGTACGAAGGGTTAGTAGATGGTTATGTGATTGATAGTAAAGTGAGCGGACAACGAGGCGGCACTGGTCAGACCTTTGATTGGTCTAGTATTCCATCCTATCAAAAAGAAGCTTTTAGACAGCAAGTTCCGATCTTTATTGCCGGCGGGATTAACCCACAGACCGTTAAAGAGTTACTTTTATATCAACCGGTAGGTATTGATTTATCTAGTGGTATTGAAGAAAATGGCAGAAAATCAATTGAAATTAAAAATCAACTTGAAAAGAGGGTTTTTTCATGAATTATCAATTTCCCGATGAAAACGGACGTTTCGGTCAATTTGGTGGCAAGTTTGTCCCTGAAACCTTAATGTACGCCTTAGATGAATTAGAAAAAGCGTTTAAAGAAGCGATGAACGAAGAGGCTTTTTTGAATCAATATCTAAATGAGTTAAAAGTGTACTCAGGGCGTCCAACAGCGCTAACTTATGCCGAAAACATCAGCAAATATTTTAATGGAGCACAAATATATTTAAAAAGAGAAGATTTGAATCATACAGGAGCTCATAAAATTAATAATGCGATTGGCCAAGCACTTCTTGCAAAGCGGATGGGTAAGAAAAAAATTGTTGCTGAAACCGGTGCAGGTCAACATGGTGTGGCAGCAGCCACAGTAGCAGCAAAATTTGGACTTGAATTGAAAGTTTTTATGGGTGAAAAAGACATTGAGAGACAAGCATTAAACGTCTTTCGGATGAAGCTATTAGGAGCTCAAGTGATACCGGTTAGTAGCGGTAGTAAAACGCTAAAAGATGCGACAAATGAAGCGATTCGTTATTGGGCTGCCAATGTAACTGACACATCTTATTTAATAGGTTCTGTTGTCGGACCACATCCTTATCCACGAATGGTTCGTGATTTTCAACGAGTGATTGGAGATGAAGCGAGACAACAATTTGTTGAGTTAGTCGGCAAGCTTCCAAATGAAATTATTGCTTGTGTCGGCGGTGGAAGCAATGCAATGGGTATGTTTTATCCGTTTATTGAAGACGACGTTACCCTTGTTGGGGTAGAGGCAGCAGGAAAAGGTGTTAACACTTCGCTTCATGCAGCAACCCTTACAAAAGGAACGAAAGGAGTTATTCACGGTTCACTTACGTATTTATTACAAACAGATGATGGTCAGATCATTGAGCCCCACTCTATTTCAGCAGGTTTAGATTATCCTGGTGTTGGTCCTGAACACGCCCATTTAAAAAGTATTGGGAGAGTTGAATATGAGAGTGTAACCGATGAGGAAGCAATCGAAGCTTTACAAATATTGTCTCGCCAAGAAGGAATCATTCCAGCGATTGAAAGTGCTCACGCCCTAGCAGAGGCATATAAGCGAGCAGCTAATTTGCCTAAAGAAGAGACCATTTTAGTCTGTTTATCAGGCAGAGGCGACAAAGATGTACACACATTAATGGAGACATTAGGGGGCGAGCTAAATGAGTGAAACCAGACTAGAAAAGGTAACAAATTCCAATAGGCATTTATTTATTCCGTTTATTATGACGGGAGACCCAACCCCTGACCTAACTGTAGAGTTAGCATTATTGATGGAGACTAGCGGTGCTGATATTCTCGAATTAGGTGTACCTTATTCTGATCCATTAGCTGATGGCCCAGTTATTCAAGCCGCGGCGATAAGAGCTTTAGAACAAGGAATGAATCTAGAAAAAGCGCTGAAGCTCGTTTCAAGGATGCGCGAAAAAGGATTATCGATCCCTGTTATTATTTTTACGTATTATAATCCTGTTTTACAATTAGGAGAGGAAAAGCTACTGAAGTTAATGCATGAAAATCAGATTGACGGTGTTTTAATTCCAGACTTGCCATTTGAAGAAAGTCGAAGCCTAGCGAAACGTTGTGATGAAGAAAAGCTTCCGCTTATTTCTCTAGTTGCACCAACATTAAAACAGCGAATCAAAAAAATTGCAGAAAGTGCAAAGGGATTTTTATATTGTGTCTCCTCTTTAGGCGTGACAGGGGTTAGGAAAGAAATCGATCCCCAAATAAATGGATTTTTAGAGGAAGTTAAAAAACATAGTAAGATTCCTGTCGCTGTTGGATTTGGAATATCTAATCCTGAGCAAGTAGAGAATTTGAGGCCCCATTGTGATGGAGTTATCGTTGGCAGTGCTCTTGTAAAAATGATAGAATCAAAAAAGACTGAAATGTTAAATAAAGACACTAAGGAAAAAGCCTTTATAGAAATAAAAACATTTGTCTATTCGCTTATTTCGTCGTAATATAGATAAAAAGTGGAAAGTTGGAAAGGGAAAGCGAAAGTTAAAATAATATATCATAGAGCTTTTAACCTTCTTAAACACTAACTCCTAACCAATTAACCAACTTTTTCAAAGCGTCAGTGTTTGGTGAGACAAATAACTTTAGTGAATTGGGGTGTTAAATGATGAAAGTGAAACAACAACTTATTGGCTTATCGCCATATAAACCTGGAAAGCCAATTGAAGAAGTGAAAAAGGAATTTAATTTGACAGAAGTGACAAAGCTTGCTTCTAATGAAAATCCATTTGGCTGTTCTTCTGCTGCCAAAGAAGCTATTGTTCAATCCCTTGAAAGTTTAGCGCTTTATCCAGATGGGTATGCGGCAATTATTCGCGAGGATGTGGCCAACCACTTACAAGTAGGTGAAGAACAACTTATTTTTGGAAACGGCTCAGATGAGGTAATTCAAATATTATGTAGGGCAATATTAACGAAAGGAACAAATACAGTTTGTGCGTCACCGTCTTTTCCCCAATATAAGCATAATGCAGTCGTTGAAGGAGCAGAAGTTCGCGAAGTTGAGTCAGTTAATGGGGTTCATGATTTAGATGGTATGCTGAAGCAAATTGATGAAAATACTAGGATCGTTTGGGTATGTAATCCAAATAATCCTTCCGGTACGTATGTTAGTGAAGATGAATTTATGCGATTTTTAGCGAAAGTTCCTGCTGATGTCCTTGTCGTAAGTGATGAAGCATATTTTGAATATGTGATAGCCGATGATTACCCGAAAACGTTACCGTTGCTTAATAAATATCCTAACCTAATGATTTTACGAACATTTTCCAAAGCATATGGCTTAGCGGCGCTAAGAATTGGCTATGGTATCGGACAAGTTGATTTTATTCAAAAAATCGAACCAGCAAGAGAGCCTTTTAACACATCGATGCTTGCTCAAGTTGCAGCTGTAGCAGCTTTAAATGATCAAGGTTTTATTGAGGAATGTAAACAAAAAAATCGTCAAGGACTTGAACAATTTTATCAATTTTGTGATCAGCAAAATTTACAATACTATCCTTCGCAGGCGAACTTTATTTTAATCGATATTCAAAAGCCTGGGAATGAAATTTTTAATTACTTATTAAAACGTGGTTTTATTGTTCGTTCAGGCGAAGCATTAGGCTTTCCAACTTGTATTAGAATTACGATTGGTAGTTCGAAACAAAATGAAGCAATTATATCCCACCTTACGAAATACCTTAAAGAGGAAGTTTAAAAAGTCGGCTAATACAAGCTCGCGAACTCATCGTCGGCTCTGATTATCCTCCTTTTTGAACCCGTACTTAAATAGCACTTTGGAGGGAGCATCTAGAATTGAATAAACGGAAAGTAGCAGTCATAGGATTAGGGTTAATTGGTGGATCGATCGCTTTAGCGATAAAGAAAGAACATTCAAACTGTCTTGTGTTTGGATATGATATCAAAGAAGATCAAGCAAAGATGGCAAAATCATTAGGCGTTATTGATGAAATTGTTGATAATATTGAAGCTGCAGTTGCCGATGCGGACTTAATCATCCTAGCAACACCTGTTACGAAAACAGAAGAGCTACTCCTAGAGTTAGTAAACTATGAATTAAAGCCAGCGGCAATTATTACAGATGTAGGTAGTACAAAACAAAATATTGTTGCAAAATCACTTGGATTAGCGACGAAAAATGTAACTTTTATTGGTGGACATCCAATGGCAGGTTCCCATAAAACAGGAGTAGCAGCAGCCAAGGCCCACCTTTTTGAAAATGCTTTTTACATAATAACACCTTCAAGTGAAACGAATATGAATAAGGTTATACACTTGCAAAATTGGTTAAAAGGAACAAAAGCGAAGTTTATTGAAATGACGCCTCAGCAACATGATCAATTAGTTGGAATTATTAGTCATTTTCCGCATCTTATTGCTGCAAGTCTTGTTCATCAAGTAGCGAATATTCAAAAAGATGAACCGCTGTTGGCTGAATTAGCAGCGGGTGGTTTTCGTGACATTACTCGAATTGCGTCGGCTAGTCCAATCATGTGGCGTGATATCCTTATACAAAATAAAGAAATATTGCTTTCGCTCTTAAGCAGGTGGGAAAAAGAAATGGAACACGTAAAGGGTCTGATTGAGCGAGCCGATGATAAAAATATTTTTGAATACTTTCAAACGGCAAAGACTTTTCGTGATCAATTACCAACCAAGCAAAAAGGTGCGATACCGTCTTTTTATGATTTATTTGTTGATGTTCCTGACCACCCAGGGGTCATTTCCGATGTAACAGCAATACTAGCTAAAGAACAAATAAGCATTACAAACATTAGAATTCTAGAAGCTCGTATGGATATAATGGGTGTTTTAAGGTTAAGTTTCCGCTCCGATCCAGACCGAGACCGAGCCTTAATTTGTTTAACAGACAATCTTTACGAAACATACATCAGCACTTAATAAGAAAAGCGGAGGCGGCTGTTCAGATCCGAAAAAACTGGAGGCTGCACCTCAAAAGGCGCATTATGCCTTTTAAGGTGGAGGTGAAGTTTACGAGGATCTAGACGCCCTAGCTAGACAAAGAAAAGCGGAGGCGGCTGTTCAGATCCGAAAAAACTGGAGGCTGCTTGTTCAGACACTCGAAAGAAAGGTGTGTTTACGATGACGAAAAAGATTGTGACACCAGTTCATTGTTTACAAGGGGAAATAAAAGTGCCAGGTGATAAATCCATCTCTCACAGGGCCGTTATGTTCGGGTCGATTGCAAACGGCAATACAACTATAGAAGGTTTTTTGCCAGGTGAAGATTGTTTAAGTACAATTGCATGCTTTGAAAAACTTGGTGTAAAAATTGAACAAACTGAAGATAAAGTTGTTATTTATGGAAATGGTTGGGATGGACTAAAGGAGCCTGATCAAATTTTAGATGTAGGCAATTCAGGTACGACGACTAGACTGATGTTAGGGATTTTAGCGACAAGGCCATTTCATTCAGTTGTTATTGGTGATGATTCGATTGCTAAACGACCGATGGCTCGAGTTACAAAGCCATTAAAAGAAACTGGGGCTATGATTGATGGGCGCTGTGAAGGTAATTACACACCACTGTCAATTCGCGGCGGTCAAACAAAAGGAATTACCTATTCATCACCTGTTGCTAGTGCTCAAGTTAAGTCAGCAATTTTGCTAGCCGGTCTACAAAGTGAAGGAGTTACAACTGTTACTGAGCCCCATAAATCAAGAGATCATACGGAAAGAATGTTAAAAGCTTTTGGAGTTCAGTTACAAGAAGACCAAACAACAGTGTCAGTTCGTGGGGGACAAATATTAACGGGCCAACATATCGTTGTGCCAGGTGACATATCCTCAGCGGCGTTCTTTTTAGTAGCTGGTGCGATTGTTCCAAATAGTAATATAACGTTAACGAATGTAGGTATTAATGATACAAGAACAGGAATTATTGATGTTCTTAAAAAGATGGGTGCAAAGTTACAGATAACTAATGAACGTGTCATTAATGAAGAAAAAATGGCTGATCTAATGATCTCCACCTCTGATTTAAGCGGAATTGAAATTAGTGGCGAAATTATCCCACGCTTAATTGATGAAATTCCTGTCATTGCTGTTTTGGCAACGCAAGCAAATGGGATAACCGTTATTAAGGATGCACAAGAACTTAAAGTAAAAGAAACGAATCGAATTGATACAGTGGTAAGTCAATTAAAAAAACTTGGAGCAAAGATTGAAGCTACCGAGGATGGAATGATCATTTATGGACCAACTAAATTAAAAGGTGCACAAGTTGCCTCATTTGGTGATCACCGCATTGGTATGGCAATGGCCGTTGCAGGATTTGTAGCTGAAGGTGAAACAGCTATCGAAGCCATCGAAGCAATTGATGTATCATACCCGAACTTTTTTGCGCATTTAGAAAAATTAATCTAAATATATAAAATATTCTGAAAATTAATTGACATTTTTCTATTTTACTTTATAATAATAATTAATTCCCAATTTAATAAATGGTTTGCTTTTGCAAACGGTTTTAATTTCGTTATGCTCGTACTTATTTTGCCAAGTGTAACGAACCAATTCTCCACTCCAACCAATTTATGCGCTGTCTTCTTCTGAAGACAGCGCGTTTTTTTTGTCTAGCTTCAGCTACCAAGGCACTTCCACTTTTTTTTATTTTGGTGGTATATGTTGCGTTTCTTCCTCATAGCTTGTCTATAAGACAACCTAAATATAAAGGAGGGGACAAATGAAATATATCATTGAAAGTGCCAGCCTGAACAAAAATGGACTCAACGAAAAAAAATCAATTTTAATTGAAAATTCAAAAGTTATCTACTGTAATACTCATTTTTCTAAATATAGTTATTTTAAAATTAATATAGAAAAATTTCATATTTTACCTGGTTATGTGATGATTGATTTTGACGTTGTAAAACTAGCGGATTTCCAGCGGTTTAAAGAGCGCATGAAACAGTTACAGAGGTTAGGTTGTACAACACTAATTACTGCTTGTGAGGTTCCATTTGAGTCTCAATTTAATTCTAATTTAAGAAAGGCAAAGCAGGCGATGATTAATTCCAGTATTGACTATGTTGTTGCTGTAAAGATCCCATTGCGAAAATTAACAGCAACTTTCATAAAAAAATGCTGCAAATCGAAAGTTCCAATTGTTTTTCTAGAAATAACTAGAATTGAGGATATTTACTCGGTCCATTGGCAGCAAATTCGTGATGAACTATTTCATTACCAATGTTACATTGTCCCTTTATGGAATTTAGATGTCACTACTGGAAATATCCAAACACTTAAAAATGACTGGACCGAACATTTATCCGATAATAAAATTGCAACTCAGTCAACATCGCCACTTGAACATACGCCAATTAAGAAACAGTTTCTATTAAATTCTGGGCTATATCCGCAAAAAGGTGCATTAAATGCCGGTTCAGATGCTGATTATTTATTATTTTTAAAGGAACGAGGGAAGCTCGGTGATCCAGAATCCTACTTAGATCAAGAACTCCCCGATGTTGTTTGTGCAACTGGTAAAATTCAAAAAGCAGGTCGAGAAGTTACTTTTGAACCTGGATACGGAAAAGAGTTGCAAATTAAATTGCCGAGAAAATTCGTCCCAATAAGTCAAGCTTTTAAGCCACAGTCCATTACTGTTGATTATTACTAGTATAAATGTCTATAATTATAGTAATCATAGAGACAGTTACAACCATCATAGTGATGGTTTTTCTTTTTTTGTAAGCTATACATAGAATAGGTATTCAAAGAGGAGGTTGGTTATGAATTTAGACAATTTAGACATGAAAAAATCGATAGCGCTTATAAATGATGGTCAAACGGAAAAAGGAATTGAACAATTAAAAAAAGTAGCCGAAATAGCTGATCATGAAACGAAATATCAAATTGCTGAAGTATATTATCAGCTTGGTTTAGTAAATTTAGCAAAAGAAATTATTGAAGAGCTAATCATCTTTTATCCAGAGGAAAGTGAATTAGCGACATTTATGGCTGAACTTTTAATAGATTTAGATGAAGAGGACGAGGCTATTGAAATCCTTTTAGAAATTAAAGAAAGTGATCCTGTGTTTTTACAAGCTCAACTATTGCTAGCTGATTTATACCAATTGCAAGGTTTAGATGAGGTTGCCGAGCAGAAGCTGTTAAATGCTGAAAATATAGTTCCAAGTGAACCAATTGTTTTATTTGGGTTAGCTGAATTTTATTTATCCAGAGGTGACTATTTAAAAAGCATTCCTTATTATAAGCAAGTATTACCTTTCCAAGAAGAGCTTGAAGGAACAAATATTGGTTTACGATTAGCGGAAGCTTTTAGTGGCAGTGGTGCTTTTGAAGAAGCGATTACGTACTATGAGGGTGGGATCAAAAATAGTGCAACAATTGATGAACACTTTGGCTATGGATATACGGCACTTCAGTTAAGTATGTTTAAGGTCGCGATCAAACAATTCGAAGAAGTAATTGATATGGACGAAAGTTATTCTAGCCTATACCCTTATTTAGCAGAAGCCTATGAAGCAGAAGGACAAATTCATGAAGCTGTGCAAATTATTAAAAAAGGGTTAGAAATAGATGAATACAATGAAGCGCTTTATGTACAAGGAGCAAGAGTCTCGTTAAATAACAGAGATATTGAATCGGCAGAAAAGTATTTAAGAAATGTATTGGCGATGAACACAGCAAATCTAGAAGCAGCAAGTATATTAGGCAACCTCTTAAAAAAGGAATCACGATGGGACGAACTTGAAGAATTAATGGTTTACTTGAAAAGTCACGGTGAGGATGATCCGCAATTTGAATGGTTCTTAGCAACAGCGAAACGGGAAACCGCTGAAGATAATGAATCCCTAAAGTTATATGAGCAAGTGAGCATCACTCTTTCACACGACAGTGATTTTATGGAGGAATATGGAATTGCATTACTTGAAGATGGTTATCGAGAAAAAGCAAAGCAAATTTTAACGAATGCGTATCAATTAGATGTAACAAAGTCTCACTTGCAAGAAATCCTTTTTGATTTAGAAGATCAATAGAGTGAAATTCATTAAATCATAAATAGTTTCAAAAAAATCGTTCATACTAAAATTACTGGTTCAGAAAACGAGAGAACGGTGATTTGAAATGAATTTAATGGATGTGTTACTTTTTCAAAATCAAACTGAGTTAGTAAAATTACTAAGAGATACTCAGTCTAGCTATAATAAACATTCAAAACGAGAAATGATTGAGGTTCTTTATCCATTACTTTTAAATAAAGAAAATGTAAGTGAGAGATTTCAGCAGTTAACATCTGCAGCAAAAAGAATAGTCCTGACAATTTGTTACGATGATAAGTTGTTTTTAGCAAGAGAAGAACTATATGGTATCGTACCGAAAGTTGACAATCTCGCTTTTTTACAACTAGTAAAAGAGTTAACAACTAGCGGGTTATTATTTGTTTATCTAAATAAAAATTATCTTATACCAAGCCAAATTAAAAAAGAACTTATCAAATGCTTCCAGCAAAAAATTAACGAAAATAGTTTAATTTTACCCGCAAATAATCAGATAAATAATCAACTCTATATGGTTAACGACCTTTTTTCATTTATTGATATAATCGAAGAACAAGCTTTGCCGTTGACAAAAAATGGCTTACTTTATAAAAAAGATTTCCAACAAATAATCAAGCAGTTCCATCGGAATGAGCCATTGCCAAGTGACCAGTGGCGTTTTGGTTATGGGAGGCGATTCTCCAATTATCCAGATCGTTTCTCACTTATTTATGATTACTGTTTTTATCGAGACTGGATAACTGAAGAAGATGGTAATTTAGCTATAGGTCCTAAGGCTAACGAACTTCACGATAGTAGACTTACTGAATGTATGAATGGGTTAGTACGTTATTGGTTAAAGCTATATCGTCGCCCTGTGCCAGCGATTCGCCTTCTTTATAAAATTACTCTTGATTCATTAAAGGAAGGTGAAGGTCTTGAGCAAGAATTTATTATTGCAGAGCTAACGCCTTTTGTAGACGAATATTATTTTGATAGTAAAGAAGACGTGATTAGAAAACGATTTTTAAACATGCTTTGTTCTCTTGATATTATAAAAATGATCGAAGATGATTCTTTTCATGGTATTACGGTAGGTCCGGCAAAAGCATTTCTAACAGATTTGTGAAATGTTAGATTTTTTTCTACTTTTAAAAGGAATTTTCACTTTAAAAACGAATATTAGTAAGTAGTTCCTATTTTATTTACTAAAAAAAGTGAGTGATCGTATTATTAGGGAGGGGATAATATTGAATATGAACAGCGCAATTTCAGTTATTGAAAAAAAAATATTTTTAAAATGGTTTTTAAATAATTATCAATTAAAGCGAAGAGAGTGCGCTTGGCTATTGAATTATCTAATGAGTGATGACCAGATAATGGAGAAGGTTCACTTTCTTGAAAATATTGAATATTGTCCTAAGTCACTGATTATCTCAGCAAATGATGTAGAAAGTATTCCGTTTAGTTTTCAGAAACGGCAACATGTTACGATGGATGCGGAAAAGTCCTTTCATGATATCAGGCTAAATAAAGAAGAAGATATTTTTATCCAATTGAACTTTAAAGATGCGAAAAAAAATCCGCAGTTTATAGCTGTACTAGAAGATAATCCATTTGCTCCTATTGATAAAGACACTGAACAAGCTTTTAGTGTAATGGCAAACTTAGTGGTCGATCAAGCAAGATATCAATTTCTAAAAAAACAGTTGCTTGAAAAAATTGATGCAGCGCTCGACAGTGGCGATAAAGATAGTTTTTTCATTTATACAAATCAGTTAGCTGAATTAAAAGCCCTTAGAGATTAAGGGCTTTTCTGATTTTAAATTTAAATATGGATGATGATTTATGATAATATATAGTTTAAGTGAAAATAGTACGAGGGGGAAACAATATGAAATGGCAAGCAAAAGATGTTGATCTTTATTTACAAGCAAAAGAGTATGTAGATACAGTAATAATACCTTTATTACCAATTTCCTGGGATAAAGAGATAAAATCTACCGTACAAATGGGAGAATTTATCTTGTTAATAACGGATGAATTAGAAAGACAATTTAAAGGACGAGTATTTCAATTTCCAGCGTATACATATTTGAAAACTGAAGATAGATTGGACAAGCTTAAAAGATTAAATGACATAGATGATCATTTGAAAACGAACGGATTTCGTCATGCGCTCTATATAACTTCTGATATCGAATGGATGCAATTAGAGGCAGATATGAAAGACACGCTGCTTTGGATACCGTCTATTCCGTTAGAACATTTAGATCAAAAATATAAGTCGGAAACGCTTACTCATCAAATGAAACAAATAATACCAATTATGACAAGTAAGTGGCAAAAAGAAGAAAAAGATCTGTAGATATTGTCATCATATTATTGACAGTGTTAATGTTATTAAAGTATTATAAATATGACCTAGTATATTATCTATTATCAAGTCTTGGTAGACTTATAATAAAACGATAGGAGGGAAATGTGAGTGAGTGAGAATCAGCATAAAGTGTCGAGACGTCAATTTTTAAACTATACACTAACCGGTGTTGGTGGATTTATGGCAGCAGGTTTTACATTACCTTTAGTTCGCTTTGCACTTGATCCTGCTCTGAAAACAGGTGTAGAAACGGAAATGGTAGCAGTAACACAAGAAAGTAAAATTACAGCTGAACCACAGCGTTTTGACTTTAAAATTAAGCAGGTCGATGCTTGGTATGAAAGCGAAGTTTCCAGATCAGCATGGATCTATGAGGAAAATGGAAAATTAGTTGTCTTATCACCGGTATGTACACACTTAGGTTGTACAGTGGACTGGGATACAAATGAAAATCATCAAAATCAATTTTACTGCCCTTGTCATGGCGGAGTATTTGAAAAGGATGGAGAAAATGTTCCGCGTACACCGCCAACTGAGCCGTTATATATTTATGAGCATGACGTTCGAGATGGCACTATTTACTTAGGTAGACCAAGACCACAGGTATAAGGGGGGCGTAGTAATTGTTAAATAAAATATACAATTGGGTAGACGAACGATTAGACATTACGCCGATGTGGCGTGATATCGCTGACCATGAAGTGCCTGAGCATGTAAACCCAGCGCATCACTTCTCAGCTTTTGTTTATTGTTTTGGTGGCTTGACATTTTTCATTACAGTCATCCAAATTTTATCGGGCATGTTTTTAACCATGTATTATGTTCCAGATATCATACATGCTTATCAATCTGTTTACTATTTACAAAATGAAGTAACATTTGGTGTAATTGTGCGTGGAATGCATCATTGGGGCGCAAGTTTAGTCATTGTGATGATGTTTTTACATACGCTGCGAGTATTTTTTACCGGATCGTACAAAAAACCTCGTGAATTAAACTGGGTTGTCGGAGTACTTATTTTCTTTGTTATGTTAGGTTTAGGTTTTACGGGGTATTTATTACCTTGGGATATGAAGGCATACTTTGCAACAGTTGTCGGACTACAAATTGCTGAAAGTGCACCGATTATCGGTACATTTGCGAAAACATTTTTAGCTGGGGGAGAAATAATTGGAGCAACTACGCTAACAAGGTTCTTTGCTATCCACGTTTTCTTCTTGCCAGGAGCTTTACTTGGCTTACTAGCGGCACACTTTGTGATGATTCGTAAGCAAGGTATTTCTGGACCACTATAATATAAGTGAAAGGAGGAAAAACTATGCATCGTGGGAAAGGGATGAAATTTGTCGAGGATTCTCGTATACCGGCAAAAAGAACGCCAAATATTCCTAAAGATTATTCCGAATTCCCTGGGAAAACAGAGGCATTTTGGCCAAACTTCTTATTAAGGGAATGGATGGTTGGAGCGGTCTTTTTAGTTGGTTATTTAATGTTAACAATTTCTCATTTTGCACCACTTGAACGTCTTGCTGATCCAACAGACGCAACCTATGTTCCATTGCCAGACTGGTATTTATTGTTTTTATACCAGTTGTTAAAATATGAGTTTGCATCTGGCGTTTATACTGTTGTAGGAGCAGTAGTAATTCCTGGAGTTGCTTTTGGAGCGTTATTGTTGGTACCTTGGTTAGATGGTGGTAAAGAACGTCGTCCATTCAAAAGACCTATTGGTACTAGTTTAATGTTACTAGCAATCGTTTCAATTTTCTGGTTAACATACGAGGCTTCTGCTCAACATGATTGGGAAGCGGCGGCGCAACAAGGTGCTATTGTTGAAGAAGTTGAAATTAACCAAGATCATGCAGGCTATGAAATATGGGAATCACAAGGGACCTGTATAGGTTGTCACGGTGGTAATATGGCTGGAATGCCTGGTGTAGGACCATCACTTTTCGAAAGCGGATATACGAAAGAGGAAATTATTGAGATTATTATAAACGGTAAAGGGGCAATGCCTGAGGGTCTATTTCAAGGTACTGACGAAGAACTTGAAATTTTAGCAGAGTATATTGCTGCTGATGGAAACCCTGAATAAGAACATGAAAAAGCTGACGTTTTGTCAGCTTTTTTTTAATCGTTAGGAATCGTTCGACTTTTAGAAATAACGATACTATACTAGAAAAAGGTTAAATATAAAGATACTATTTTTTTGTTAAGGCGAGGAGAATCAAATGATCATCAATCTATTTTATTTATTGCGACAAAAATGGTTTTTAGTTTTGTTATTATTCATTAATATTTTTGGCACAATTTATGGATTTTGGTGGTATAAATATCAGTTAGCGAATACGCCACCACACTTTCTGATCTTTGTCCCAGATAGCCCGACGGCAAGCTTGTTTTTTGTGTTTGTATTAATCATGTTTTTAATGAAAAGAAATTGGCCGTTGATGGAAGCCTTTGCTGCTGTAACGTTAATTAAATATGGAGTTTGGGCTGTTGTGATGAATTGGGCAGCGGGAGCTACAGGATCTACATTAACTTGGGAAAATTATATGCTAATGGCATCACATGGCGGAATGGCCCTTCAAGCGCTTCTTTTTGCGCCATACTTTCGAATTAAGTTATGGCATCTAATGGTTGTCGCGGTTTGGACACTACATAATGATATTATTGATTATGTTTTTATGATGCACCCGGGGGTTGCTAGATCGTTGTTTGAATATATTCCCCAGATTGGTTATTTTACATTTTGGCTAAGTATTATTTCGCTTCTGCTTGTTTATTATTTTTCAGTAAGAAAAGGACGCTATCAACTTGAATTGTAAAGAAATAGGTCTACTCTTGTCCACCTCTTCATAGGATTTAATTAGAAGAAGAGGAGGGACAGGCATGCATAAAATAATTTTCGTACTTATTTGTTTATTTTCGCTTGTATTTTCAACTAATGCTTATGCTGAAAAGGATTATGACAAAATAGAGTGGCGTAATTTAAACCAAACAGCGGATAAAGTTCTTCAACTAGTAAAAGAAGAAAAATATAGTGATGCAAAGCAGCTATTAGATTTTCTCTCGAAACAATTTTTAGCTTTACGGTTTGAGGACCAGGATCTATCAATGACCCATTTGAGGCTGATTACAAGCTCGTATGAAAAGGCGATGGGTGCTGTTACAAGTGCAAGTGCTAGTCATGAAGAACGGGTTTTAGCTGTTTCTGAGTTCCGCTTAGTTATTGATGCGCTAGTTTCAGAGCATCATCCACTCTGGAAAAATACAGAAACAATGGTAATGGACTATTTTGTAAAAATGCGAGAAGCAATCAACGCTGGCGATAATAACTCATTTCAACATCACTTTAACGGTTTTTTACAAAAATACGCAGTAATTCGTCCAGCGCTTATGATTGATTTATTACCTCACCAATTTCAAAGAATAGATTCTCATGTAAAATATGTTGAAAGATCGCGTACTTTAATGATTACAAATGAAGATAAAGCTAAACATATTAAAATAATGGAAGAAGATTTTCTGAAATTGTATAAGGGGTTTGAAGAAGATCAAGCTGATCCTTCATTATGGTGGGTTATATTCTCAATCGGAGGAACGATTTTATCGTCATTGTTTTATGCAGGGTATAAAAAGTATAAAGCAGAAAAAAATAAAGTAAAAATGAAACAATAGTGATTTAAATACGTATCTATATATATGGATTGACATAAATTAAAAGTTTCACTAAAATCATAGTAGTCAATTATGGTTTCTGGATTGTTAAATCCTAAAAGATGGATAAGGCTAACGAAGAAATTTATTCCTTGACTATCTAACTTTATGCTTATCCCTAAAAAAACTCACGGAGGTTATGTCGATGTTGTCTTTACCAGCATTATTAATTTACTTTGCATTTCTTATTTTAATTCCGTTATGGGCGCAGATGAAGGTGAAAAGTGCGTATAAAAAATACTCACAAGTACCAGCATCTTCAGGAATGACGGGAGCCCAAGTTGCCAGAAAAATCTTAGACAATAACAGTCTTTACAATGTTAGAGTTGAAGCTGTTAAAGGCAAACTAAGTGATCATTATGACCCGGGTGCGAAAGCTGTGCGCCTATCAGAAGAAAACTATTACGGTCATTCAGTTGCCGGTGCTGCAGTTGCAGCTCATGAAGTCGGACACGCAATGCAAGATGCTGAAGATTACGCATTTCTACGTTTTCGGCATGCGTTAGTCCCTGTCGCAAACTTTGGTTCAAGAGGTGCCTTCTTTATTATAATTGCTGGTATGTTACTGAGCCAACCGCCTTTTGTGCTAGTAGGAATTATGTTTATGGCAGCAGCTGTATTATTCCAGTTAGTCACATTACCAGTTGAGTTTAATGCCAGTAGTAGAGCGATGAACCAAATCATTTCAGTCGGCGTTATTCGCAACAATGAAGAACGAGACACGAAAAAAGTATTAGACGCTGCAGCATTAACATACGTTGCTGCTGCGGTTGTTGCAGTAATGGAACTTACTCGTTTCATTTTAATGTACTTAGCAATGAATAGAAATTGAAACAAAAAGAGATGGCTCATTGAGCCATCTCTTTTTGTCTAAGCCACCAAGGCGCTTGCGCTTTTCTTTGTCTAGCTCCAGCGCCTAGCTTCTCGAATGTTTCAACTTACCATGCAGAGGCAAAGGGCGCCTCTTTATGGTAAGTCTCCAACATACTCGTACCTACCAAGGCGCTTGCGCTTTTCTTTGTCTAGCTCCAGCGCCTACAAGCTCGGTCACTTCAGTCCTTTTCAGAAGCCAAAGAACGGCTTCTGTCAAAGGCCTTCCAGTGCCTACCGCTTGTGAACAAGGCGCTTGCGCTTTTCTTTATTCAATTGGTCTTTTGTATTGGTCTAAAGTAAAGCCTTCGCCAATGACATCTTGGACATCATTTAAAGTTACAAAAGCGTGGGGATCAATTTTTTCTATAATTGTTTTTAAACGGATAAGTTCATTTTTACCAACGACACAATAAAGAATGTCTTTATCTAAGCCTGAAAAACTTCCTTTCCCTTTTAGAACAGTTGCACCTCGATCCATTTTACTTAAAATAGCTGCAGCAATTTCTGTTGATTTTTCAGAAATAATAAACGCGGCTTTCCCAGAATAAGCTCCTTGTACCATAAAATCAATTACTCTTGCACTTATAAACACGGCTACTAATGTATACATCGCTTCACGGTAATTTAAATACACCAAAGATGATGTAATAACAGCCGCATCAAATAGAAACATTGTTTTCCCCATGCTCCAACCGTAATATTTATAACCAAGTCTAGCAATGATGTCAACGCCGCCTGTTGTTCCACCAAAGCGAAATACAATCCCGAGCCCGACTCCAATTAGTACTCCCGCAAATAAAGCCACAAGCGTCATATCATCATGAAGTGGAAAAGTAGCAAATTGATATCTTTGGAAAATAAATAAGAAAAAAGAAACTCCGAACGTTCCAATAAGTGTATAGATAAATGAATTGCGGCCAAGTACTCTCCAACCGATTAAAAATAGTGGAATGTTTAACAATAGGTATGTATAAGCCGGATCAATTTCAAAGACGAAAAATAAAATTAGCGTAATTCCAGTAAAACCACCATCAGAAAGGTTGTTTTCCATGTTAAAATAGACAAGCCCAAATGACATAATTGCCGCACCTAAAAGAATATAGAAAATGTTTTTAAATTTAATCGTTGAGTTCATAGATGAGTACCTCTTTAGACTATTTTTTATGATTTTTATTGTCTGGCGCTTGCGCCTTTCTTATTGTAACGAATATCTCAGAAAAAATATATGATGATTATTATGTTAGTAGTAAAAAATAAGTAAAAACAACCTATTTAATGCTTTTCCTTTTCAGAAATTCAACAGGAAAACAGAAAATATTTGTCAAATCATCAACATTTAGCTAACATGTTACTAGAAGTATAAATAGTGAGTGTTCAAATGAGTGAATTAGTCAGCTTTTTGAACATCCTCTAAAAGAGGTGATTTTGTGAGTGATAAAAGTTTAAAAGATATTCAAAGTGAAGTTGATGCTTATATTGGTCAATATAAAGAAGGGTATTTTAGTCCGCTTGTGATGCTTGCTCGGTTAACTGAGGAATTAGGTGAATTATCCCGTGAAGTCAACCATTATTACGGTGAGAAGCCTAAAAAATCAACTGAAGAAGAAAAGACGATTGAGCAAGAGTTGGGCGACTTATTTTTTGTGTTAGTCTGCTTTAGTAATTCATTAAATATTAATTTGGAAGAATCATTCGATCTCGTCATGGAAAAATTTCAAACTAGAGATAAAGATCGTTGGACTAAAATAGAAGAATAAAGGAGAAATGAAATGATGTCACAGAAAACAATTAAAATAGCAATCACAGGTGCCTGTGGGCAGATGGGTCAGGAAGCTGTCAGGATGGTTCAATCAACACCACATTTCGAGCTAGTAGCTGTCATTGATAGACAAGACGATGGTAAGCTATTTTCTGAAATAGAAGGTATGCCTAATGTTGATGTGAAAATGTACGTTGATTTACATAAAGCGCTTAGTGAGCACGAGTGTGATGTCTTAATTGATTTAACGAATCCAAAAGTTGGACGTAAGCATATGGAAATTGCTTTTGAACATGGTGTTCGACCGGTCGTTGGGACAACAGGATTTACAGACCAAGATGTCATGGAGCTTTCGCAAATAGCAGAAGAAAGAGGCTTGGGTGCGGTTATTGCACCTAACTTCGCGATTGGAGCAATCTTGATGATGAAGTTTTCACAAATGGCCGCACGCTATTTACCAGATGTAGAAATTATTGAAATGCATCATGATCGTAAGCTAGATGCTCCTTCAGGTACGGCGATTAAGACTGCTCAAATGATTGCAGAAGTAAGAGAACCGAAACAGCAAGGGCATGAAGATGAAAAAGAAGAACTTCAAGGAGCAAGAGGGGCCGATTATGAAGGAATGCGAATTCATAGTGTTCGTCTGCCTGGACTTGTTGCTCATCAAGAGGTTCTTTTCGGGGGGATTGGTCAAACATTAACGATACGTCACGATTCGATTAATCGCACTTCATTTATGCCAGGAATTCGTTTAGCGGTAGAAACAGTTATCAAACTTGATCAATTAGTGTACGGATTAGAAAATATTATCGAATAAAGGGAGGGGACTGTATATGAAAATTGCCTTAATTGCTCACGATAAAAAGAAGCCTGATATGGTACAATTTGCGATTGCTTTCGAATCAATCTTAAATCAGCATCAGCTTTTTAGTACTGGAACAACAGGAACAAAAATCATCGAAGCAACTAGTTTACAAATTGAACGGTTCAAATCAGGTCCCTTAGGCGGGGACCAACAAATTGGTGCTCGGGTTGCCAATAATGAAATGGATTTGGTACTTTTTTTCAGAGACCCACTTAGCGCACAAGCTCACGAACCTGATATAACAGCTTTAATTCGTTTGTGTGATGTATATAGCATTCCGTTGGCAACGAATATGGCGACAGGAGAAATACTAGTAAAAGGGCTGGCTCGTGGTGATTTCGAGTGGCGAACGATCGTTAACAAAAAGAACGCTAGTGATGAATAATTTTGGAATCGATTTTTTAGCTTTTGGGGCCCATGCTGATGATGTTGAAATTGGCATGGCGGGACTAATTTCCTTATCTAGTAAACAAGGGTTTCGTGTTGCGATATGTGATTTAACAAAAGCCGAATTGTCTTCTAATGGGAATGTTTCACTTAGAAAAAAAGAGGCCGAAGCTGCTAAAGAAATTTTAGGAGTAGAAGCGCGCATTCAACTTGAAATCCCAGATCGAGGCATTGAAATTGCAGCTAATCAAATTAAGCAAGTGGTTACAGTTATCCGTCAATATCGACCGAAACTAGTTTTCGTGCCTTATTATGAGGATCGTCATCCTGATCATGGTAATTGTGCCCACTTAGTAAAAGAGGCAATTTTTTCAGCGGGCATCCGTAAATACGAGGATGAACTGTTACAGGAGCCACATAAAATTGATGCAGTTTATTTTTATATGATAAATGGATTCCACAAACCGACCTTTATTGTTGATATTTCAGTGAAGATTGAAACGAAAATTAAAGCTTTGCAAGCGTACGAAAGTCAATTTATGAAAGCTGAAGGTAGTATAAAGACACCATTAACGGATGGTTATCTTGCATCTGTACTAGCAAGGGAGAGTTTATTTGGAAAAGAGGTAGGGGTTGAATACGGAGAAGGCTTTATCTCCGAACGACCGTTATTAATCCATCAATTAATGAGGGGAAAATAGATGAAATTAAAAATAGGAATTACGTGTTATCCAACGGTTGGTGGTTCCGGAATTGTTGCCACTGAATTGGGGAAAATTTTGGCGGAAAAAGGGCATCAAGTTCACTTTATTTCTTCAGGTTTACCATTTCGCTTAAATAAAGTATATTCTAATATTTACTATCATGAAGTTGAGGTTAGTAATTATTCAGTTTTTCAATATCCACCTTATGATCTTTCATTAGCAAATAAAATGGCAGAAGTTGCTCGTCGTGAAAAATTAGATATTCTCCATGTTCATTATGCAATTCCCCATGCAATTTGTGCTTTTTTAGCAAGGGAAATGGTTGGGGGTAATTTGAAAGTAGTAACAACACTTCATGGAACAGATATAACCGTTCTAGGTGATGACCTTTCATTAAGTGAAATCATTCGTTTAGGAATCGAAAAATCGGATGCCGTTACAGCTGTTTCAGATGACTTAATAAAACAAACAGAACAACTTTTAAAAATAAATAAAAAAATTAGTACTGTTTATAATTTTATTGATGAACGAGTTTATTTTAGAAAAGATTGTGACTACCTGAGGAAGGAATATAAAATTAGTGAAGACGAAAAAGTAATTATTCACGTTTCTAATTTCCGCCCAGTAAAGCGAGTTCTCGATGTCATCCATAGCTTCGCAAAAATTAACCAACAAGTAGACGCGAAATTACTACTTTTAGGAGATGGTCCTGATTATTCTAAGGTTTGCCGACTAGTCAAAGAGTTAGGTTTACAAGAAAAAGTCCTGTTGTTGGGAAACCAACGTCATGTTGCAGATTTTCTATCAATAAGTGATCTAATGTTGCTTTTATCGGAAAAAGAAAGCTTTGGATTAGTGGTGCTCGAAGCAATGGCCTGTAAAGTACCGGCGATTGGCACAAATACCGGTGGGATACCTGAAGTAATTATAGATGGGGAGACAGGATTTATTTGTGAAATCGGTGATACAGAAACGATTTCAGCTAAAGCTATTCAAATTTTAACCGATGAAAAGCTACAAAAAAAGATGGGCGAAGCATCATTACATAGAGCAAGAAAATATTTTAGCCAAGAGACGATTGTTGCTAAGTATGAAGATATTTATTACTCCGTTAAGAACGAAGGAAAAGTAGAGTGAACGAGAGAAGGGAAACCTGCCAATGGACAGTCATTTATATCCAGGTGTTAGGACAATTATCGAAAAGTTAGCAGAGGCCGGGTACGAATCGTATATTGTCGGCGGTGCAGTTCGCGACCATCTGCTTCGTCGCGAAATTAAAGACATCGATATTACCACTTCGGCTACATCAGCGGAAGTTAAAGCGTTATTTCCAAAAACAATTGATGTCGCTATTAAACACGGAACGGTGATTGTTCGAAATAAAGGCTGTTCATATGAGGTGACAAGTTTTCGCGGGAAATCTCTATATGAAGATTTAGAAAAACGTGACTTTACAATAAATGCGATGGCATTTTCGGAGTTAGGAGAAATCATTGATCCTTTTTTGGGGAAGGTAGATCTTGAAAAAGGCTGTATTCGCGGTGTCAAAAACCCTTACGAGCGCTTTCGTGAAGATCCACTAAGAATGCTGAGAGCAATAAGGTTTGCAAGTATTTTATCTTTTAGTATTGAAAAGACAACGTTAGCAGCTGTAACAGAACTTAGTAATAATCTTAATAAATGTGCAATTGAGCGAGTGGCATCAGAATTCGAAAAAATTTGTTTAGGTAAAAATATTGAAATAGCCTTTCAATATTTACAGGGTACACGGTTAATAGATGAGGTTTCGTATTTTCAGGAGATCCATGCTATTTTAAATAAAAAATCGGCAATTCAATTGCGTTCATTAACGAATATGACTGAAGTTTGGTCGTTTTTATTATTCACTAGCAAAAATCGTCATGTATCAAAATTTTTACGTTCATGGAAGCAACCAAAAAATTTAATTGCTGCTGTTGAAGAGATTACAGCTAGGCTTTCGGCAATTGTTTCATCAGGTTTTACTTATGAAGATCTATATCGATTAGGGATTGAGAAAGCAAAAATGGCCGAACGAGTAAGAGCTACTATTACAAATAGCTCAGCTAATCTAGAAGAAGTTAGTAAGAACTTTGATAAGCTACCGATTAAAAACCTAAAACAGATTAAAATAAATGGAAATAACATTCTTTCGTTACTACCGAATCTAGAATCGAAACAACGGATTGGAAGCATTTTAGCTCAAGTAGAGAAAGCTGTGTTAACAAGGGAAGTTGCTAATGATAGACAAGCGATAATCAAGTGGTTACGAGAGGGGGGGTATATCAATGCGTAGTAAATTATTACAAATGTTAATGGACCAGCCAGGTGAGTTTGTATCTGGGGAGACAATTAGTAATTTTTTAGGGTGTTCGAGGACGACTGTTTGGAAACATATTGAGGAGTTGAGAAAATCAGGTTATCTGCTTGAAGCAGCGCCGCGTAAAGGGTATCGGATTATTCATCAACCTAATTTAGTAACTGAAAATGAAATTAAGGCAGGCTTAGCGACAAATTTTATCGGGAAACAAGTTCACTATCAAAAATCTGTTACTTCTACTCAAGAAGTGGCGCACAAGCTCGCAATTGATGAAGTTACAGAAGGTACGCTTATTGTGGCAGATGAACAAGTTGGTGGAAGAGGTAGATTAGGGCGACCGTGGTATTCACCAATTGGAACAGGGGTTTCGATGAGTTTGATTTTAAAACCGAAAATCCCACCACATCAAGCACCGCAATTAACGTTGCTAACTGCCGTTGCGGTTATCCGGGGAATTGAAAAGGCGACAGGGTTACGCTGTGATATTAAGTGGCCTAATGATATTTTATTAAAAGAAAAAAAATTGGTTGGTATTTTAACAGAAATGAAAGCTGACCTAGACCAAATTCAGTCTGTTATTATTGGGATTGGTATAAATGTAAATCAAATTACTTTTCCAGAAGAATTAAAAGAAATTGCTACGTCGCTAAGGATTGAAAAGGACGAAGAAATTAATCGAGCAAATTTAATAAAAAGAATTTTAGAAAATTTTGAGGAACTATATGAAATTTTTATTAATGAAGGCTTTTTAGCCATAAAAAAAATCTGGGAAGAGCATGCGATTACAATTGGTCGAATGATAACGGCAACGACTATGAAAGGCTCTATAAAAGGCTGGGCCAATGGAATCACTGATGATGGTGTTCTGCTATTAGAGGATGAGTTTGGGACCATACATAAAATTTATTCAGCAGATATTGAACTTTAATGTTACAAAGTCATGAACTTTTGATATACTTTAAAAGAAGTCAATCAAAGATATTTTTTTTCATTGGTTTCGATAATTGGGCAGTATCTTTATGAACTGTACCTCGCAAAATGCTAGTAAACTGAGAGTTCAAAAGTAGGCTTATCGGCTTTATGAATATCTTAAAAAAATAATAAGTCTGCCTTGATCCGTTAGGACTAGGACAGAGGGATAATGAAACTGTATTACAAAATCCTTCTCTCCTTTTTAGGCGAGTGGGATTTTTCGTTTAGGAAGGAAAGAAGTCCCTAAGTTTCATATTTCTCCTCTGAAATAAAAAGGAGGATAAAAAAGTGAAAACAACAGCAACTTTTAAAGAAATGAAGGAAGCAACCGAAAAAATTGCGATGGTTACAGCATATGATGCTCCTTCAGCAAAGCTAGTGGAACAAGCGGGAGTAGATGTCATACTTGTTGGGGATTCGCTAGGGATGGTCGTTCTAGGCTATGACTCAACGATCCCTGTCACTATGGAAGACATGATTTTACACACAAAAGCGGTAAAACGTGGTGCTAAGGAAACATTTATTATTACAGATATGCCGTATTTATCTTATCATTCAACGATCACAGAAACGATGAATAATGCCCGACGCTTAATGCAAGAAGCTGGAGCACATGCAGTAAAGCTCGAAGGAAATGGTGCAGTAATTGAAAAAATTTCAGCATTAACGAAAGCTGGCGTTCCTGTTGTCGCTCATTTAGGTTTGACACCGCAGTCAGTTGGAGTTTTAGGCGGTTATCGTGTCCAAGGAAAAGATGCAGAGGGTGCCAAGCAGTTAATTAGTGATGCAAAGAAAGTCGAAGAGTCAGGGGCGTGTATGCTTGTCTTAGAATGCGTTCCGAGGCAGCTGGCCCAACTAATTACTGAAGTTATTAAAATACCAACTATTGGTATTGGCGCGGGTTTAGAAACAGACGGTCAAGTCCTTGTTTATCATGACATAATCGGTTATGGGAGTGTCCATGTGCCGAAATTTGTTAAACAACATGCGAACATCTCCGCCGAAATTAAACGGGCGGTTCACGCTTATGTGACTGAAGTAAAAAAACTAGAATTTCCTGAGGAAAAACATACATTTAACATGAAAGATGTAGAGCTAGAGCGCTTATATGGAGGCTGAAAAATGTTAATTGCTCGTACCATCGCCGATATTACTGAAATTGTTAGAGAAACAAAACGTCAAGGGAAAAAAGTTGAATTTGTTCCGACAATGGGCTTTTTACATGAAGGACATCTTTCGTTATTAGCAGCAGCGAAAGAGCAGGATAGCTTTATTGTCTTGAGTATTTTCGTAAATCCATTACAATTTGGTCCAAATGAAGACTTTGATCGCTATCCAAGAGACTTCAAACGCGATGAAGCGATGGCCAAAAGTGCGAACGTTGATGTAATTTTTTATCCGGATGTTAAAGAAATTTATCCTAATGAGCTAACGTGCCTAGTTAACGTTCAAAAAGGAGTTAATGTTTTATGTGGAAAAAGTCGGCCAGGACATTTTGATGGAGTAGCAACCGTTGTTTTAAAACTTTTTAACATCATAAAACCAACGAGGGCTTATTTTGGAATGAAAGACGCACAACAAGTAGCTGTGATTGAAAATATGGTAACGGATTTAAATTTACTAGTAGAAATCATCAAATGCCCTACGTTAAGAGAAAAGGATGGCTTAGCCAAAAGCTCAAGAAATGTTTATCTAAAAAGCGAAGAAAGAGAGATGGCACGAGAAATATATGTTAGTTTAAGACAGGCTATTGGTTTCATTGAAATGGGTGAAAGAAATCCAGAAACGCTAAAACGAAAAATTAATGCGCATTTAAAAGAACATACAAATGCGGTGATTGATTATGTAGAAATACTTACTTATCCGGGTCTTGAGCCAGTGGAGCCACTGCAGGGAAAAGTCATTATTGCGATTGCCTTGAAGTTTGCGAATGTACGCTTAATTGATAATGTTACAATTACGATATGAGTGATAAAAGAAAACTTAGCTTGATACGGAGGGGAAATAATGTTTAGACATATGATGATGGCTAAATTACACAGGGCTAGAGTAACTGAAGCAAATTTAAATTATGTAGGCAGTATAACCATTGATGAAGATTTATTAGATGCTGTTGATATGCTACCAAATGAACAAGTGCAAATTGTTAACAATAACAACGGGTCAAGATTCGAAACATATATTATTCCGGGTAAAAGAGGTAGTGGTGTTGTTTGCTTAAATGGCGCCGCGGCTAGACTTGTCCAAGAAGGCGACGTTGTGATTGTTATTTCGTACGGACTTGTCAGCGAAGAGCAAGTGAAAACACATCAACCAAAAGTAGCAATTATGAATGAAAATAATAAAATTGTCGAGATGATTGGCACTGAACCAGCTGCGACTGTTCGTATATAGCTGACGACAAGGTTCCCTGCGGCGGTTGCAAGCATTTTTGAACCCATAGCTAAGAATATAAATCCCCCTAATGTAAAACACTCTAACTAAGTAGTTTTAGCTATTATTAGGGGGATTTTTTATGGAAAAATGGGTTAATGAATGGCATACTCGATATCGCAATTTAAAAAAATCACTTCAAGAAAATAATGAATATAATCAGCAATTGAATGATGATTTAGCAAAAGAATGTGGAGCATTACTTGAAACATGGATGGAAATGGAAGATAAATTAGCTGATTTAAAAGAGTTGAAAGAAAATAAAAAAGAACCGGGTTGTTCGGGTGTAGATCATCTAGAAGGTCCAACTTATTTTAATTTGGAAATTTTTGATAAATCAATTCAATCATTAAAAAAAGAAATACCGGCTGAACAAAAAAATGAATTGGTTCTCTACTTATATTTGGGCTATTCTTACCTTTATGAAGGAAAAATTGATGAATGCAAAGAGGCCTTTTTATATGTCATTCATACTAGCTTAAATGGTTTAGAAAAGCATTTTGCTTATGTTGGTCTTGGTTGCTTAAATGGTCGAGTCCATCGCTATGAAGAAGCAATTCATTATTTTGAAAAAGCGAATTTTCTTTATAATAATACAGACGTACCTTATAATATAGGAATGGCCTTTGTGATGTTAAATCATTATCAATTAGCGATACCATATTTAGAAAAAGCAATTGAGGAGAACTCCAAAGATGGTGAAGCTAGATATTTTCTAGGGTCATGCTATTTAAAACTGGGAAATGAAACAAAGGCTTTTGAAGCGTGGTATTCTGCTTTACAATTGTTAGAATATAAAGACTTACTCGTGACGATTGCTTATCAGTTTGAAACGTATGGGTATTATACAGCTGCTATTCATTGTTATAAGCGACTAGAGTCGTTAGGCTATCAAGAAGCTTGGGTGCACCACGGTATCGCCTGGAATTATGGGCTCCTTGAGAAAAAACAGTTAGCAATTTCCATGTTTGAAGAACTTCTACGAACAAATCCTGAGGATACGAATATTTGGATTTCATTTATTTGGCTATTATCAAAATGGCAAGAAACTAATTGTCTTGGGAATTGGTTAGAAAAGATGAAGCTAAATAAAATTAACCATCCTTTAATTGATAAAGTATTGAACCAATCATAGTAGTGAACAGAGAGGTGCAGCTAGTGAAGGGGAAATTTGTAGTAGTGGATGTCGAAACAACAGGTAACAATCCTAATAAAGGTGACAGAATCATTCAAATTGGTGCTGTTGTTATTGAACAAGGAATGATTATTGAAAAATTTTCTAGCTTCATTAATCCAGAAATGGAAATACCAGCATTTATCCAACAATTTACAGGGATTAATGATGATATGGTAGCCGATGCCCCCTCGTTTAATAGTATTGTTCCAACGCTTATGAACTATTTAAATGATTCTTATTTTGTTGCCCATAATGTACCTTTTGATTTATCTTTTTTGCAAAACGAATTGGAGTTAGCTGGATACAACTCTTTTTCAGGTCCAACAATTGATACAGTGGAATTAGCTAGATTATTACTTCCTTCTGAGGAAAGTTTTAAGTTAAACCACCTTGCAGAAAGGTTGGATATAAAGCATGACCGTCCTCACCAGGCAGATAGCGACGCTTTAGTGACAGCGGAAGTTTTAGAAATTCTTTTTAAAAAATTGCAGGCTCTTCCACTGTTAACTTTACAACAATTAAAACCAATTGTTGAAAAACTTGATAGTTCATTAACTGAAATTATCCAATCAATTGTTGCTGACAAACTTACGACAGTGATTGTTAATGATCAGACCTTAGATGAATATCGTCAGTTAGTGCTGAAAAAGCCACAGCCGATTGAAGTAGATGAAGCACCCTATTTTGAGAGACTAAACTTTCAAGAAGAGCTAGAAAAATTACAAAAAAACCTTGCTAAAACAATGGTATCCTTTGAAAGTCGCCAAGGGCAAAAAGAGATGATGGTACTCGTTGATGATGCATTAACAAATAATCAACATCTTCTTGTTGAAGCAGGAACAGGAACTGGGAAGTCATTAGCTTATTTATATCCTGCAGTATTTTTCGCAAAAAATACGGAAAGCTCAGTAATCATAAGTACGTATACTGTGCAATTGCAGCAACAACTTCTTGAACGAGATATGATGATCTTAAGAGAAACAGTCCCTTTTTCGTTTAGCTGGGCTCCTTTAAAAGGTCGAACACATTATTTGTGCTTAAGAAAGTTTGAGCAAAAGCTAGAGGATCAGTTAGAAGATAATTACGATACGGTACTTTCTAGAGGGCAAATATTGATTTGGCTAACTGAAACGGATGATGGAGATGTCGAACAATTAAATCTACCTAGTGGTGGTAAGGCATTTTGGCGCGATGTTCAAAGTGAAGCGGCAACTTGTCTAGGAAAAGACTGTCCATGGTTTTCAAGATGTTTTTATTTTCGGGCAAGAAATAAGGCTTTTATGTCAGACATTATTATTACGAACCATGCACTACTTTTGACAGATATGACTCAGGATCACCAGCTTTTACCAAGCTACAAACATGTCATTGTTGATGAGGCACATCATCTTGAAGAAGTAGCGAGTGATCATTTTGGTGTTAGTAGCGATTATTTTTCATTTTCTCAGCTTTTTTCAAGGTTAGGCACCTTAGAAACAAACGATTTGCTCCATCAAGTCTATAAGATACAAGAAGAGCTAGCTGTTAATTTAAACGATTCTTTTGTAAATCTTGATCAACTGATGGGAGAAGCAAAATATGAGTTAGATGGTTGTTTTCGACAAATTCATGCCTTTGTTTTGAGTCAAGTTACCTTTTCAAAAATGGAAGTTGGACGTCGAAGCCTGCGCTATTTTCCCGATCAAATGAAAGATCGGCGCTGGGAAACAATTCAAGAAGCAGTTTACCGGGTTCAAATGTTGCTTAAAGATGCTCTGAAAATTATCAAACAGATCACCGATAAATTATCTCTCGAAGAAGAAATTCTTAAATTTCAGCAATCAGGTGTCTTGAAAGCATGGAAAAGCTTTTATGCTCTTTTATCCGAAAAAAAAGCAGACTTTGAAGAACTATTTTTACAATATGATTCTAACTATGTTTATTGGATTGAAGTTGATCCACGTGGTGCAAAAAATGCAACTTATATTTTTAATAAGCCGATTGAAGTGGCAGATATGTTGGCGGACAACTTTTTTAGTAAAAAAGCAAGTGTCGTGATGACGTCGGCAACATTAACAGTCAAAAATTCATTTAATTATCTTATCAATCGCTTAGGATTAGAGGATTTTGGACCTGTTTCTAAAATAATTGATTCACCATTTTTATATGAAAAACAAGTTCAATTAATGATCCCAACAACTCTACCTAACATTAAACAAGTTGATGAAAGTGAATACATATATGAAGTTGCCATTGCCATCTTAGATATTGCGAAAATAACAAAAGGCAGAATGTTAGTGCTATTCACCTCTAACGATATGTTAAGAAAAGCATATTATCAGTTAAAAGATTTTATTAGTAACGAAGAATTTATCCTTATCGCTCAAGGTATAAGTAGTGGTAGCAGGGCTAAGCTAACAAAAAACTTTAAACAATTTGATCAAGCAATTTTGTTTGGAACGAGTAGCTTCTGGGAAGGAGTCGATATTCCAGGTGAAGACTTAAGTTGTTTAATTATCGTTAGGTTGCCATTTTCACCACCAGATAATCCGATTTTTGAGGCGCGAAGCGAAAAACTTAAAGAATTAGGTAAAAGTCCATTTATGGAACTCTCACTACCTCAAGCGATTATTCGCTTTAAACAAGGCTTTGGACGTTTAATAAGATCTTCTAATGACCGTGGGGTTGTGTTTGTACTGGACCGGAGAATAACGGAAACACGGTATGGTAAGTTTTTTATTGATTCATTACCTAAGGTCACTTTAAATGAAAACACTTTAGAAGATTTATTATATGACTTAGAAAATTGGTTATAATGTTAAAGATTTGAGATGAGTTTTCGGAGTGATGACGATGCGAAGAATGATGACTGTTTTAGTAATGGTAGCTATATTTTCTATGTTAGCTACTCATGTATTGGCAGATAAAGAAATTCTTGAGGTGGACTTAAATTTAGAAGAACAAGATCTAGCCTATACATTTTTTGAACTATCGAATGGGGAATCAACATTAATTCAATCAGGGAAAGGTCAAACGATCCTGATTGATACAGGCAGCTTAGAATCTCAAGAAGAACTTGAAGAACGCTTAGAAATGTTCCATGTCGACTTAATTGATACGGTAATCATTACGAATCCAACGGACGAGTATACAGGGAACTTGCAATGGATTATTAATAATTTTCAGGTCAAAACAATTATTGTTTCAGAAGTAATTAAAGAACAATTAATTTCATTTCACCATCTTAATGACAAAGAAGTGATTGGTTGGAAAAAAGGTGATAAAACAGAACTTATTCCATTTTTGAAAACAGAAGTATTCTATGTTGAAGAACGTAATCTTGACGATAAAGGCGCCCTTGTTACATTATTCTCTTACGGAAAGCAAAAATTATTATTTATGGGAATTGCTGATGCCCAAGTAGAAAAAGAATTAGTCGAGAGTTATCCATTAAAGTCAACGATCTTAAAGGTAGCTGATTTCGGCAGTGAAAAAGGAACTACGCAGCGATTTTTAGAAGAGGTTGACCCGCAAGTCGCGATACTATTTAAAAAAATTGGGACACCAGTCAGTGAATTAGTGATTGAACGGCTTCAGGAAACATGGATCGACATTTATCAAACAAATCGCTTAGGGACAGTCTCAATAAAATGTCATAATGACGATTATGAAATTTTAACAGTACGATCACAGGAAGAGGAATTTTCTTTTAGTTTATCGAACAATATATCTAAACTACTCAAAAAGTAGGACCATTTAGGATGTTAAAAAGACCGATAAATATTTGGTTTAATTTCTTTGTGGGCTTACTTCTTTAGAGCTGTGGTGCTCCTGTGCCTTGTCAAAAAAAAAACGACTATTCTCAAAATGCCTTTTGAGTTTGCCGCCAATTATTGTTGTAGGTTGTAGGTAGGAGGTATTTTAATTTGTTTTTTACTTAATGATTTCTGAATTATGGCAACTAATTAGGATCAGTTTCCTTTTCATCATCATTAAGTAAATCTGGAAAACATGTTTGCCTAAACGAGAAATGCAATGTGTTTTCTTGTTTAGGCCTTAAACGTGATGATAAAGAAATGCTTTCTTTTTCTTTTTGATACGTTTCACAAGTCCTAAGAATAAAAAGCTGTTTATCATCAATATGATAAGATGATTGTTTCACGCCCACGCCTCCTTTGATCGAGCGATATTTTTATTGTTTCCTTTAAAAATGGAGCTATGTTTAGTAATATTTTATTATCAAGGAAATAAGCTTTTTCAGTATAGACATTAGAGATAAAAAACGGTATAGAAGGGAGCGAAGATGGTGAATAAAAGCAATATAGAGGTAATCTCCACTGTAACAGTTGAAAAATCGCCTGATTTGTATAAAATTGTCGATGCCTGCAATAAGACCTTAAAAGATCGAGATCTGATGTTTGGCTTAGCTCTAGACGAAGAAAATCAGACGAAAATGGTATTTACCATTTACCGAACATAAATATGAAAATTAGTAATATAATAATTTTATTAATCATTGTAGTTAGTATCATTTTAGGTTGGGGATCGATTCATTTATACGCAAATGTAAGGGAGACGATCGAAAAAAGTGAGAGCGAAGCATTGATTTATTTAAAAGAAAATGCTGAGGTTAATGATGTAAGGTCTGTTAATTTTTATCATGGCAGCGAAAGTTATTCAGTTTTTGAAGGTACGAATGAAGCGCAGGAAGCAATTTATATTTGGGTAGAAAATAGTTTAGATAACCATATAGTAAAGGCAAAAGATTCGGGTTTAGCATTCGAGGAAGTCCTCTTATATGCAAAAGAAGAACTAAAACCAAAAGAAATAATTAGTATTAAGCTTGGTATTGAAAATTTAATTCCATTATATGAGATCATCTATAAAGATCAACAAGATCGTTATTCTTATTATTATATTAGTTTTAAGGATGGAACTTACTTAAAGCATTACCATTTGGATATGTGAAACTTTTAACAATTTTCTGAAAAAGGCTTGAAAGCAAACACAAACACCTTTATAGTATGATAAAAGCTGTTTTTATAAAAGAGGATTTTTACAAATAGTAAAAGGTTGAAAAGGGGAGGAATTAACATGAAATTAGCCAGTAGAGTTTCAACTTTAACGCCATCTTCAACATTAGCGATAACGGCAAAAGCAAAGGAATTAAAAGCAGAAGGTCATGATGTCATTGGTCTTGGTGCCGGAGAGCCAGATTTCAATACCCCGGATTATATAATCGAAGCAGCTGTAAAATCTATGTATGATGGTCATACAAAGTATACTCCATCAGGTGGACTACCAGCGTTAAAGACAAGCATCATCAACAAAATTAAAGAAGATCAAGGGTTAACCTACTCTCAAAAAGAAGTCATGGTTGCATGTGGAGCAAAACACGCCCTTTACTTATTATTTCAAGCGATATTAGATCCTAACGATGAAGTCATCATTCCAACACCATATTGGGTTAGCTATCCTGAACAAGTAAAGCTTGCTGAAGGAAAACCAGTCTATGTTGAAGGACTGGAAACAAATGAATTCAAAATTACGAAACAACAATTAGAAGCTGCAATTACTGATAAAACAACAGCATTTATATTAAATTCTCCAAGTAATCCAACTGGATCACTTTATACAGAAAGCGAATTAAAAGAACTTGGCGAGGTTTGTGTCAAGCATGACGTATTAATCGTTGCTGATGAAATTTATGAAAAGCTTATTTATGGTGATCATAAACACGTTTCAATTGCACAACTTTCAGATGCATTAAAAAAGCAAACAATTATTATTAATGGTGTTTCTAAATCACATTCAATGACAGGTTGGCGAATTGGTTATGCAGCAGGTAATGCTGAGATCATCAAGCCGATGACTGACTTAGCAAGTCATAGTACATCAAACCCGACTTCTATGGCTCAGTATGGTGCAATTGCTGCTTATAACGTAAAAAGCGACTTTGTTGAGCAAATGCGCGTTGCTTTTGAAGCACGCTTAAGCGTTATTTATGACCAATTAGTTGCTATTCCAGGTGTAACGTGTGTGAAACCAAAAGGCGCTTTTTACTTATTCCCGAATGTGAAGGAAGCTGTTAAATTAAATGGTTTTGATAATGTTGATGATTGGGTTGAAAAATTATTAGAAGTAGAAAAAGTTGCTTTAGTACCAGGGTCAGGCTTTGGTGCTCCAGATAATGTACGTCTCTCATATGCGACATCATTAGACCAAATTCAAGAAGCTCTAACAAGAGTAGAACGTTTTGTCAAAAATAATATGAACAAGTGAATATGATAATAACAATAAATTAGCCTTATCAAGCGACCTCTAGTTGAGATTGATTAACTCAACTAGAGGTCGTATTTTAGTTGCGCTTTAACATAATTATCAATTTCACAACAAATCATAATAATGACAAAGCAAATGTTCCCCGGCTAGCGTTGACTTCTATTTTTATAGAGATGTATAATAGCTTATGTAGGTATTGATACAATATTTATGACATGTATACATAGAGGTGTTCAAAAAGTAAGTTATCCAGCTTTTTGAACTCTCATTATTTAGAGATAGAAACAATAGTATGGAGGGAAAATTTGTGAAAACGACTATTTCTGAAGTTGGTAAATACACAGAACAAGAGGTCACTATTGGAGCTTGGCTTGCGAATAAGCGCTCTAGTGGTAAAATTGCATTTCTACAATTACGTGATGGTACAGGTTTTATTCAAGGTGTTGTTGTAAAAGCAGAGGTAAGTGAAGAACTTTTTGCAACCGCAAAAAGTATAACACAAGAGTCTTCTCTTTATATTAAGGGTATTGTCCGTAGTGATGAACGAGCACCATCAGGTTTTGAATTAACTGTAACAGCGATTGAGATTATTGGCGAGTCTGTTGATTATCCAATCACACCAAAAGAGCATGGTACCGAATTTTTAATGGACCACCGTCACCTCTGGCTTCGCTCAAAGCGCCAACATGCAGTGATGAAAATTCGTAATGAATTAATTCGTGCCACGTATGAATTTTTTAATGATAATGGCTTTGTAAAGGTTGATCCCCCCATTTTAACGGGAAGTTCCGCGGAAGGAACAACAAACCTTTTTCATACAAAATACTTTGATGAAGATGCGTATTTGTCTCAGAGTGGGCAGCTATACATGGAAGCTGCTGCTATGGCTTTAGGAAAAGTATTTTCATTTGGTCCAACGTTCCGCGCTGAAAAATCAAAAACACGCCGCCATTTAATTGAATTTTGGATGATAGAACCTGAAATGGCTTTTGTCGATCACGAAGAAAGTTTGGTGGTCCAAGAGCAATATGTTAGTTTTATGGTTCAGTCGGTATTGAAAAATTGTCAATTAGAGTTAAAAGTATTAGGAAGAGATACGGCTAAACTAACGCAAATAGTGGCACCATTTCCACGTATTAGTTATGACGAAGCAATTAAATTTTTACAAGAAAATGGAGATGAAATTAAGTGGGGCGAAGACTTTGGCGCTCCTCATGAAACAGCAATAGCTGAAAAGTATGATAAACCAGTGTTTATTACGAATTATCCTACTAAAATTAAATCGTTTTATATGAAACCGGATCCAAATCGTGAAGAAGTTGTTCTATGCGCCGATATGATCGCACCTGAAGGTTATGGTGAAGTAATTGGTGGAAGCCAGAGAATTGATGATATGGAGCTATTACAGAAGCGCTATCAGGAACATAACTTATCAGAGGAAGCGTATAGCTGGTATTTAGATTTACGTCGTTATGGCTCTGTTCCACACTCAGGCTTTGGTTTAGGCCTAGAAAGAACAGTTGCTTGGGTATGTGGCTTAGATCATGTTCGTGAAACAATCCCGTTCCCGCGGCTATTAAACAGATTATATCCATAAAACCAAAATCTAAAAAACTCCGATTGTAGATCGGAGTTTTTTGTTTCAAATCTTTTAAATACAAGAAGTAATCATGATATAATCAGTTTTGAGGTGGATAAATATGGACCGAAATATAATGATAAAGTTAATTAATGAAGGGACTATTTCGATACCCGCTAGTCTTATCGAAAATTATCCAAAATTAGGTATTGGCGAAAGTGAAGTCATGCTACTCATTCAGATTCATTCGTTTATTCAAAGAGGTAATCTATTTCCAACACCTGATCTCTTGGCAGAAAGAGTGACTCATTCTGAATCTGAATGTTTAAAAATTTTGCAAAGCTTAATGAAGCGCGGCTTCATTGAAATAAAAGAGCATAATGATGAAAATAATATTAAGAATGAGGAATTTTCGTTATTGCCGTTATGGGACAAGCTTATTGTCTTAGCTTGTGCACAAAAAGATGATAATCAGGTTGCAAGTAAAGAAGCTGACGAAGGAACGTTATATGAGCTATTTGAGGCGGAGTTTGCTCGGCCCTTATCGCCGATGGAATGTGAACTAATTACAATGTGGTTAGATCAGGATCATTACAGTCCTAGTTTAATCAAAACAGCTCTTATGGAAGGAGTTGTATCAGGTAAACGAAATTTACGTTATATTGATCGGATTTTAATTGAGTGGTACAAAAATGGTGTTAAAACCGTTCAACAAGCGAAAGAATATGGTGAAAAATTTCGTTCCCATCAATACAAAAACTCACAATCCAAAGCACCGGAACCAAAGAAAAAGCAGCCTTCATACAATTGGTTGAGGGAATAAAAGTGGAAAGTGGAAAGTGGAAAGTAGAAAGTAGAAAGTAGAAAGTTGGAAAGTTGGAAAGGAAAAGAAAGATAATAGATAAACGAATAGTTCTAAAAGCCTTTGATCTTAGGTAACTAACTAAGAGCTAACCAACTGTCTTGAAAGCTTTTGACCTCCTTTCCAACTTTAAGCTTTCCAACATTCCAACTTCACTTTAAAAGGGAGGTGTATTTTATCCTTACGAAGAAGCATATTGAAGAAGTTTTACTAGAAATGGAAAAGTTGTTTCCAGATGCGCATTGTGAATTAACTCATCAAAATCCCTTTGAATTAACGATCGCTGTCTTACTTTCAGCTCAGTGCACTGATGTCCTAGTAAATAAAGTGACAAAGGAGCTATTTAAAAAGTATAAACAGCCCGAAGATTACTTAGCAGTTTCCCTTGAAGAGTTGGAACAGGATATCAAGTCGATTGGGCTTTATCGTAATAAAGCTAAACACATTAAAAAACTCTGTCAGACATTAATAACAGAATACGGTGGGGAAATTCCTAAACAGCGAGATCAATTAATTAAGTTAGCTGGTGTTGGGCGAAAAACAGCTAATGTTGTTATTTCAGTAGCATTCAATGTACCAGCTATTGCCATAGATACCCACGTTGAAAGAGTGAGTAAAAGGTTAGGGATATGTAAGTGGAAAGATTCTGTATTAGAAGTTGAAAAAGCCTTAATGAAAAAAATTCCTGAACAGTTATGGTCAGAGACACATCACCGTTTTATTTTTTTTGGTAGGTATCATTGCAAAGCCCAATCACCGAAGTGTGAAATATGCCCGTTGCTTTACTTATGTCGAGAAGGAAAAAAGCGTCTAAAGTAGGATCATCAAAAGGTCAGGTAGAATAGCTTGAAATTCATATTATAAAATAAATGAGGTTGAAAATGACAAATGTAACTGTACCAGAATCGTTTTTATTGGCACCTTATTTTCAAAAAGATGAAATAATTACAACATTAACTGATGATACCTTTAAACTGACACTTAAAAAGCAACCGCTACTTTTTGATATTTATGATCAATTGCAAGTTGATTCTCAAGTGAAACCTTGGGAAAAAAAATATTTTTATATCCCGATATTAATTGAAAATTGGCAAGAAACTGAGCCGGGTATAATTGAATTATTTAAAGTTCGTGATCGAAAGCAAGTCTTATTTCCAATGAAAATAATGATTTTAACGTTTATTGCGATGCTATTTTGGACGAATGGCAAAGCAGTTCCGGGTTTAATAAAGATAACAGACCAGGTAAAAAAATTAAGCGTTAAGCCAGTAAATGTCGAAGAGCGACTTGAATTTATTCTTTCAATTCCAAATCAATATCATGCCTTTACGCAACTAAAAACTCTTTTTAGTGAACTAGAAAAAAAATATGCTGTTTTAAAACTAAAAGAAAAAGGATGACTAAAAGGATGGGCAACATGTTTCGTTACCCATCCTTGAATCATCCTTTTTTTGTTCTTCGTTAATTATTTTCAGCGGGCTCAGGGTCAGGTTCAGGTTCAGGTTCAAGATCTTCAAGAGGATCAGGGATTTCATTGTCATTGTCTTCTCCATCTTCTCTTTCTTTCCTAGCTTCTTCTTTTTCTCTTTCTTTTCTAGCTTTTTCTTTTTCTTTTTCTTCTCTTTCTTTCTCTTCTCTTTCTTTTTCTTCTTCTTCTTCTTCTTTCTCTTTTTCTATTCTAGCTTCTTCTTTTTCTCTTTCTTTTTCTTCTTCATCTTCCGGTACTTTTATAGAAAGCTCTCTAACATCACTTCGTAATTGGTTATTTTTGGTTGATACAGCCTGAAGTTTAAAGCGATACGTTGCATCTTTTTCAGGGTTAAAGATAATATGCTGCATTTCTTCTTGAGATGAAATAACTTCGAACTTTGAGTCATTAACAGAAAACTGTAGTTCGAAAGCATAGTTTTGTCTTTCCTCATCTGGATAAGACCATGATAAGAGGATTTGATCACCATCTTCATCGTACGCCCCCATAAATCCAGTTGGAGTGGGTGGCTTTATGTGAAGCACAGAAGTTTCAGTAGGCTCAGTTCCTTTCACAAAATATTCGTAAATGATTTCAGATTGTGGGGTATACTGACTTGGTAAAAGCCCAGATGCTTTTTCAATCCCAACTTTGACAACAGAACTCGGCTGTATAAAATCATCCGTAGTTTTACCTTTTGAGATTTCTGTCATCACATGTTTGAAAATGTCTTTGGCAATATGTTCGCTGCCATCATATTTAATATAGCCATCATTTGGTGTGTCATATCCGGTCCAAACAGCAATTGTGTAATTTGAAGTGTACCCTGCAAACCAAATGTCTTTGGCGCCATTGTCAATGTTAAAACGTTCTTTGTCCTCGGGACTAAAGTTTGACGTTCCTGTTTTCCCCGCCATTGGCAGCCCCTCAACTCGGGCCCGGTTACCGGTACCGTTGGAAGAGACAGCTGATTTAAGCATATCAGAAACCATAAAAGCGGTATAATCACTCATTGCTTGATGCGGTTCTGGAGCTAAATCAATTGTCCTCCCATCCGGAAAAACTATTTTTCGAATAGCGTAAGGTTTATGGTAAGTACCTTCATTTCCAAAGGCTGCATAAGCACCTGCAAGCTCTAATGTTGAGAAACCAGTTTCAAAACCTCCAAGTGAGTACGATTCTTGAATTGATTCAAGAGGAATTCCTAAACCTTCTCCAAATTGTGTGGCATTTTTAATGCCAACTGCTTGAAATGCCTTTACAGCAGGGATGTTTATTGATTTTTGCAATGCGTAACGCATCGAAACATTACCAGCGTGCTCATTATTGAAATTGCTAATCTTGGTATTTTCGGTATCGTTGTATTGATGAGGTTCATCAGTTATTTGCTGGTATGTCGACCATTTCAAGTGCTCAATAGCAGGGCCATAATCTAAAATTGGTTTAATTGTTGATCCCGGTTGACGCTTAGGATCAGTCGCCCAACTATACCCACGTTGGATATCCTCATTTTGACGGCCGCCTCCAATGGCTCTAATCTCACCTGTTTTAGTATCAATAACAGTAAATCCAGCTTGGAATAATTCATCTGGATAATTGATTAGCTCTTCTGAGTGTAAAATATTTTCTGCAATGCTTTGTGCTTCTAGATCTAAAGTTGTATAAATTTTTAAACCACCTGCATAAATATCGGCAGCAGAAATGCCTTCAATCTCTATGGCTTCATTAACAATATAATCTAAAAAAGCTCGGTGTGGATAGTCTTCTTTGTCAGAGCGTTTTAATTGATCCACAACGGCAACAGCTTTCGCATCGCTCGCTTCTGTTGCCGTAATTTTTCCATGACGTTCCATCAAGCTAATCACGATATTACGTCTTTTTTCAGCCTCTTCAGGATTTTTAAATGGGTTAAAAAAGTTCGGACGTTGTGGGATCCCAGCTAATAGGGCAGCGTCTTCAATATTTAATTCATCTAACGTCTTACTGAAGTAACGGTCACTTGCCACGACAGCTCCCCAAGCTCCTTCTGAAAAATAAATAGCGTTCAAATACATTTCTAAAATTTCATCCTTTGTATACATTTGTTCTAATTTTATCGCTAAATATTGCTCTTGAATTTTTCTTGTTAATTTTTTATCAGAACTTAAAAATAAATTTTTGACAACTTGCTGTGTAATAGTACTAGCTCCCTCAGCACCGAAACCACCGCTGACATTTGCTAGAATTGCTCCGCCAATTCGTCTTATATCTAGGCCAAAGTGATCGCGAAACCGAACGTCCTCAACTGAGATAAAAGCATCTTCCAAAAGTTGAGGTACATCTTGTATTGCTACTAGAGTCCGACTTTCTGAAGCGCTTAACGTCGTCCAAAATTCATCATTTTGTTCGTATATTTCAACATTTGAATTGAGCAATAATTTTTCAGGGTCAAGTGGAGGAGCACTTTTAATCATCGAAAATACTGTAATCGCACCTGCAATCATGACTATTATAAAGAAAACTGAAAAGGCAATTAGGAGCTTTTTAATAATTGCTTTTTGTGATGTTTTCCCTTTTTGATTAGTTTCTTTCGTTTTACGACGACCTTCTCTTGTGTGATTGTCTTCTGACATCATTCATCTTCCTTTCATTCAAAACAAAAATTGCCATTAAGCAAAATATATCCTTTTTATAACTGTCAAATAATCAATTCTGGGATAAAGTTCTAAAGGGATACTGTGTCCCAAAGTTTCAACTTCTTGCTTAGGAATAGATTTGCGACCTTCTTTTTGATCATTCCAAAAAGCAATTAAATACTTAGCATCTAATAGATAAATTTCATCATTTGTTGAAAATCGTAACAACGAAAAACAAATTCCATTTTGTTCTAAAACTTGTCTCATGTGCTCTATTTGATGTATATGAAAATTTTTCAGTGGAAATGACGTTTTATTTTTCGTTTCCTTTGCTTCAAAGTCAATATATTTACCTTGAAATACGCCATTGTAATCGGTCGTAGAAGCTTGTTGGAAATACGCTTCTTTGATGACGGCAGCACTCCGTTTTGGATAGTCTACTTTGACAATTTGCAATGGTGTCGGTTTTTTATGAATAACTGCAATTCCTTTTGCTAAATAATAATCGTTGGAAATATTAATATCCGCTTCTAAACTCATACCTCGTTTCCCATAGGATATTGCGTTATTATTTGTTTGACTTTTCTTCTTGCCAGCTAGGGGATTTGGCGAGAAGATTTTTCCATTTGGATACCGAATTGACATTTCATGCACCCTTTACCTAAAAATAGTGATGAAACAAAGAATTGCTATTGTTTCATCACTAAATCATAACATAAATAAAAATTATTGAATAGATAAGGGTTTTATGGAAAAGTGCGACGACTAATGTACAAACGTGAAAGAGTAATTTCAAAATATTTTAAATGAATTTAAAGCAGGAAAGTTCTAGTATCGTTTAACTAAGAAGTAATTAGATAATATTCGCTTCCTTGTTAGGGTAAAATAAATATTGGTTCTTCTTTAAAAGTGCACCGAAAAATTTTTATTAATAATCCAAGCAGGTGAGTTCAAAGATGATTAATACAATTCCAAACAATGAAAAAGACCTTGTTGAACTAGTTGATAGAATTACTAAAAAAGGAAATATTGATAATATTTCACGTGCCGTATTTTATGACCAGTTTTATCTTAGACATAAAGAAATTATTTGGGGATATTTAGCAAGTTTTGTATCTAGAAACGCGGGCTGGAATATGACTGATTTAGAAGGAGAATTATTTACTAACTTAATTCCAAAAGGTTATCGAGAAATATTATTTCTTACATATGAAAGAGCTAATTGGTTGATTTTTTCAGATGCCTATCCCCAGTTACTTTTATATGAAGCGTCTAAACAAAGAAGAGAGCCCTTATTTCACTTACTAAAGTTTTTTCATGTCTCTAAATTTATGGAAAAAGAGTGGGGAAGATTTTGGGTTGAAAGAGATATTGAACGTTTATGTACAGCACTTATTATTAATGAGCAACATGTTATTCAAAAACCGGTGATCGAAGATCCTTTTTACGATGATACCGTTTTTGGAAGCATTCCTTTTTTTGCTAGCGACCTTCTCCATTTCAGTACAGTTATTTTTCCGACATTAGGTGGAGAACTTTATGGGTATTCTGTACATGGCTTTACGAAAGAAAAAAATCGGATTGAATTAGGCAAACGATTGGTATGGCTTTTATTTGCTGCAAAGGAAAAAAAGAAAATCCGGAATTTTGTTTCAAACGTTGAACATACAGGTTCGCGTTACGACTACGAACAATTCATTGCCAAAATTAGTCGTAGGCGACCACCGATATTACAATCAACCTTTCCGGTTATTCATCATCACCGTGCAGATTTTACTGATTGGTATAACGACAAAACAGCAAGAAAAGTTACTTGTTACTTTCAAAAAACGAAGTTAATAAAAAACTATCAGATAACTAATTGGTATTATCAAAAACAGCAGCAGCTTTATGTTGCGGCAAAACTAGAGCAAAAGCTGATGGCGCTCATAAACGTTAAAAAGTAAAGGGTAAGGCCTCAATTAATATACCCTTTACTAATGAAGTAAGTGTTTTAAAAAAGCTACAAAGGTGCTTGTGCTCTCTTAAGTCGAAGGTAGATCAGGACCTTCTAGTTTTTTATTACCATAGCCTGGTTTATTTTCGATTTCGCGCTGTCTCTCAGCCTTATTAGCTTTTTTCAATTGTTCTTTACTACGTTTTGCCATTGTAGTCACCTCCTTTGAGGATTATCTTGATGATGAAAAAGTACGACTAGGCTACTTTTTTTTATTTTGCACATGTTGTAGAAATCTCATGTAAATTTCTTTTTCTTTTGCCATAATGACACTTTCTTTGACGAACAAAAACTAGTTTTGTCAAGATGGAAGGAAAAGAAAGATAAATCTAGAAATCGTAGGTAAAATCAGTTTGAAAGGGGTAGTAAAATGGGACATATTTTAAAAACAGGAATAGTTTCAGAACAGTTAAGTGTTAATCCAACAACTGTGCAAAGGTGGATTAAATACTTTAATATTCAGTGTGATACAAATGATCATGGACATTATTTAATAGCACCAAAGCAACTCGAACTTCTTCAGAAAATTAAAAAACAACTTAACCAAGGTTTGACGATGAAGGAAATTCGTGAACTTGATGAAACTGTGCAAAGTAATCGAAGTATAAGCAACAATAAAAAAGAAAAGATGTTACCGGTTCATGTATTTGAAGAAAAGTTAGAACAATTAATGTTTCATATTGAACAGCTAGAAAGAAAATTAGCTGTTAAAGCAGATGAAGTCGTAGGGTATCAAGTTTTACAGCAGCGTGCGGATATCGATCATATGTGTTCAACACTCAGTAGTATCGAAGAAAGAATGAGCTTATTGGAACAGCAACAGCAATCATCGCGACCAGAAGAGCAAGCGGTGGGTGACTTAGAAATTGTTTCAGAGCAATTTAAAAAGCGACGCCGAAAGAAGTTAAAGAACATTTTTTCATTTTAATTATTTGTGTATTCACTTTTCTTCCTCATTTACAAAACTTAGTGTCATTAAGTACAATGTAATATAGATGGAAGATAGGGGTGGTTTGATGTTGAAGTACTTGGTTTCTTTTGAGTGGCTAAACAAACACATGAATGATAAAAATGTAAGAGTTATTGATTGTAGGTTCGAATTAGGAAGCCCTATGGCAGGGTTTGAAGATTATTTAAAAGATCATCTTCCAAATGCGATTTATGTTGATTTAGAAAAGGATCTGTCAAGTTGTGGACAAGCACATGGTGGCAGACATCCACTTCCAAATAGTAACGAATTAATTTCTAAGCTAGAGGGAGTTGGAATTGACGAAACAATGAAAGTTGTTGTTTACGATGATCAAGGGGGAGCAATGGCATCAAGACTGTGGTGGCTGCTTAAATATCTTGGTCATAATGAAGTTTATGTATTGAATAGTAGTTATTCTAATTGGAAAAAACTGAATTTTGAAACGACAGTTGAAATTCCGACATTTGCTGCTACAAAATTTCACGCTTCCATCAATGAACAGATGTTAAGTTCAATGGATGAAGTGAAACAGGCACTTAAAGATGAAAGTACAATTCTCATTGATAGTAGAGAGTGGGTGAGGTTTTTTGGGATCGAGGAGCCTATTGATAAAGTCGCGGGTCACATTCCGACAGCGAAACATTATTTTTGGAAAGAATTGATGGATAGTAATGGAAAGTGGAGAACTGTTGATTTTCTGAAAGAAAGATTTCAGACACTCCAAGTTGAACAAGAGATCATTGTTTATTGTGGATCTGGAGTAACAGCTTGTCCCAACGTACTCGCGTTAAACTCCTTAGGTTATCAGAATGTAAAGCTTTATGCAGGAAGTTGGAGTGATTGGATTTCTTATCCTGATAATACAATTGGAAAATAAGCGTTCTAAAAAGGTGCCATTGGTTGGGCGCCTTTTCTCATTAATACAAATTACAGGTATGCTCAGGGCTTTTAATACCAATAATGACTGGTACTAACTGCTTGAGGTGGTGATCTGATGAACTATAAATTGTTTTTCTTAGTTGTGCTATTACATATTATTTTTATTGTTAGTGGTTATTTTGTTTTAAAATATTCAGTATTTTTACTTTTTTCTCAAACGATTTCTGTTACTATTTTGGGCTATATATTTTTGCTTTTCTTTTTTGGTATTTGCGTATTAATTCATTATTTGGTAGTGGATATTTACGATATGAAAACCAGTCAAAAGAAAAAGTGGGTTTTTAGTGTAAGTGGGATGTTTTTTTCGACTCTTGTTTCATTTCTATTTTTAGTTTTTTTAATCTAAGAAACAGCAGTGGCTCAGCTAGTCCTTAAAGGACTAGCTGAGCCATAGTCATACTATTTGTCTGTCTTCAGCGTTTATTGTGTTATTGGTCGGAAGGAGGTGAAAATGTGCGACTTGCAAATTCAGTATCTAACATAAAGAATGCATTACTATCATTTTCAATGCGCTTTAATTTTTGAATGATTGTATCAAAATTTGCTTCTTCTTCTACTTGCTCTTCAATGAACCATTTAAGAAAAGCCATCGTTGCATGTTCGCGTTCATTTAAGGCAATATCCGCTAAGTCATAAATACGTTTTGTTACTTCTTTTTCGTGTCCTAATCCTTTTTCAAATGAATCAAGAACTGAACTATACTCATTAATTGGATTCGGCATCCCCGTAATAACCGCGCGGTGACCAACATCATTAATAAAGTCAAAGAATTTCATCGCATGAAATCGCTCTTCTTCTGCTTGCACTAAAAAAAAGTTAGCAAAACCATCGAGACTTTCTGAAGCACAATATGCTGCCATTGCCATATAGACATTTGCAGATTCAAATTCAAAATTCATTTGTTCATTTAATGTTTTAACTAATTTATCACTTACCATTATTTACACCTCTTTTAAAGTTTATTAATCTAAAGTATAACATATAAACTGGAAATGAGTTTAAATATGTTCATATGAATTCATACAAGCTATCTTTGTAATTTCTAAAAAATTTATTTGTATTGTTGAATACTGAACATTTCTGAAAGTAATGCCCAATTTCCTGGGAAATCACGACCTAAAATAAAATAACTGGCACCTCTTAGTCCGTATTCATTAATTAGCTCTAACTTAGCCTTCATACTTCGCGCATCTTCAAACCAAACAATATGCTCATTTCCATCTTGATCATAATAGTTGAAAAAAGGGGCTTGGGAAGGGTAATCATACTGGATAATTGCTCCTTGTTCTCTAGCTAGAGTAACGGCTTTCTGTGGACCGATTGTTTCAGCAATGTCAACATCAGAATCAAAAGGCAGCTTCCAGTCATATCCGTACAAGGGAAGACCAAGTAAGATTTTATCATTTGGTACCACTGAAGTTGCATAATTTATTACTTCTCTAACTGTTGGTAGTGGAGAGACTGCTTGAGGTGAACCACCAAACCAACCGCCAATATCATAAGTCATTAAAATCACAAAATCAACAATTTCACCATGGGCAGCATAGTCATGATCCAGTCCACCAAACCAAGCTACCGGTTGAGATGGACTTATTTTAGGGGCTAATGTTGTTGATACTTGAAACCCTTGTTCTCTTATTCTCGGTGTAATTATGCGAAGAAATTCATTGTAGAGTTCCCGGTCTTCTGGATAATTTTCCTCAAAATCGATATTTACAGCAAAGTAATTTTTTTCTGACAAAAGTATTATTAAATTTGTGATAAAACGGTCTCTGGCTTGGGCATTAGTAAATAGTTGCCTGGTGATTTCAGGAGAAAACTCTTCACCGGTAAAATTTGTAACAACTAAAATTGGTACAGCAGGACTTTTTTCAATTGCATCTAAAACTTCACTGTCATTAACTGTGGTTATGTCGCCGCTTGCTGTTACCCGGTAGCTAGAAACGCTAAAATAGGTTAGGTACGGGGCGTACTTATTGACAAGGTTAACGGCATTTGGAGTTGAAGGGCGAATATAGGCATTCACCTCAATTGATTTGCGAAAGTTTTTTAGTCTTGGAGTATACTCATAAAAAAATCGGCTACTGGATGGAATAACAATCGCTTGACCTAACACTAGCTCTGTTTCTTGATCTAACTTGTTAAGGGTTATTAGCTGATTTACAGAAACTCCATATTGATTTGCAATTGACCAAAGGGAATCACCTTGATTCACAACAGCAATTTGTACCATTTTACCGACTCCTTTCATTTATCAAGTCAATATATTCATGATTGTGCCTATTTATGCTTGTAAACAAGTGTTTGCGATTATTTAAAAACATTTGTAAGATAGAGTTAGGACTTCTTTAGGAGTGGTAGATGAATGATCAAATTACAATTTTTAGGAACTGGTGCAGGTGTTCCGTCAAAAGCAAGAAATGGCAGTTCCTTTGTAATCCAATGGCTTCAATATCAAAATGAAACTTGGATGTTTGATTGTGGAGAAGCAACACAGCATCAGCTTTTAGATTCATCCTTTACGTTAAGCAAAATTAACAAAATTTTTATTACACATCTACATGGTGATCATATTTATGGTCTACCTGGAGTGCTTGGAACTCGGTCGTTTCAAGGGGCAACGGAAAAGTTGCAAGTTTTTGGTCCGAAGGGCATTAAGGAATTTATCGAGACAGCTTTAAAGATTTCAAACACGTATATTCGTTTTCCACTAGAAATTAAAGAAATTGAAGAAGGCGAAATATCTGTAAGTGAAAATTTTTCGTTTCTGGCAATTAAGCTTGAGCATGGAGTGCAATCATTTGGGTTTCGAATTATTGAGCGTGATGCCCAAGGACCATTAAATGTCGAGAAACTTCTAAGCATAGGAATTAAGCCGGGACCCGTTTTAAAGGATTTAAAAGCTGGAAAAATGATTGTCTTAGAAAGTGGGCAGATAATTGATGGAAAGGATTTTGTTGGTCCAAAGAAAAAAGGAATAATTATTGCTGTTGGGGGAGATACTCGGCAATGTGAAAGCTTAAAAAGGTTGGCAAATCAAGCAAATATTCTTGTTCATGAAGCAACATACCTTCATGAACATAAAGATTTGGCTTATGAACACTTTCATTCAACTGCTTTTCAAGCAGCTAAATTAGCAGAAGAATCTCAAGTGAGTAATTTATTTTTAAATCATATTAGCTCTAGATATTGCCAATCGACAGATCTATTATTACAGGAAGCACAAGCTATTTTTCCAAATACCTACATCCCAGAAGATTTGCAATCATTTGTAATGAAACAAAATGGTGAAATTACAGTTGTATGAAAAAATAGAGGCAGATAAGCATTTTTATATCTTCAAATAGAATAATATTTCTTCCTAAATGACAAATTAACTAAAGTAAGACATGATAATTTAGGAGGAAAACAAATGGGAACTCATGAAAAAATAAAAATGATGTTGGAAAAGATTGATGAAATTCTACAATTAGCTGAAGGGGAATTAACTTCCTACAAACAAGTTCAAGGAGGGGATGAGCTTAAGTTCGACGAAGCTCAACAACAGTTAGAGCAAGTAAATATGCAAATTGAACGCTTGCTATCAAGCGCTACCCCCGAGCAAAGAGATCAATTATTACGAGGTCAGCAACAGATAAATCAAATGCAAAATAAAATGATTTTAGGAATTTAACAAGACACCAGGCGTGTCTTTTTTTAATCTAGCTTCAAGCGCCATCGGCTCGACCGCTTCAGTCCTTTTCGGAAGTCAAAAAGTGACTTCTGTCAAAGGCCTTCCATCGGTTTTCGCCGATAGGCGGGCGCCTTACGCTTTTTTTTATTAGGAGTATTGAAACTTTAGCAGGAGTATATATTCTTTTATCGAACATATATAGTATTACGTACAAGGAGTGAATTACATATGACAGCAGAATTAAATCCGCCAAAACGATTGTTAATGGGGCCAGGACCCAGCGACGTACATCCTCGAGTTTTACGAGCGATGGGAACTCCGTTATTAGGTCACTTAGATCCTGAATTTTTAAAATTAATGAATGAAACAAAAGAGTTACTAAAGGTCGTCTATCAAACTGAAAACAGACTGACGATTCCGATGTCTGGTACTGGAAGTGCAGGGATGGAAACTGTCTTTGTGAACTTAGTTGAATCAGGCGACACAGTGATTGTTGGTGTTAATGGGGTTTTTGGGCAAAGAATGGTTGATGTGGCAGAACGTTGTGGGGCAACAGTTATTCAAGTGACAGCTCCATGGGGAGAAATTATTGAGCCTGCTAACGTTGAGCAGGCATTAAAGGCTAATCCCGAAACTAAATTAGTAGCTGTTGTTCATGCTGAAACTTCAACAGGTGTGATGCAACCATTAAAAGAGTTGAGTGATATCGTTCACGAACATAATGCTTTATTTGTTTGCGATATGGTAACATCTATCGGTGGTATCCCAACTGAAATTGATAAACTAAATATTGATGCTGCATATAGTGGCACACAAAAATGCTTAAGTGCTCCCCCAGGGCTTGCACCAGTGACATTTAATGAGCGAGCCCTTGCAGTAATGGCAGAGCGAAAAACAAAAGTACAAAGCTGGTATTTAGATTTATCAATGATCCAAAATTATTGGAATGATGAAAGATTTTACCATCATACAGCACCAATCACTATGATCTATTCATTAAGAGAAGCTTTGAGAGTAATTGTTGAGGAAGGATTAGAACATGTCTATGCTCGCCATAAAAAATATGGTTTAGCTCTACATGCTGGTCTTGAGGCAATGGGACTTCAGTTACTTGTTAAAAAGGAGCACCGTCTTTATCAGTTAACTTCTGTTTATATTCCTGAAGGAGTAAACGATATGGAAGTACGAAAACAATTTCTGGAAAAGTATGGAATAGAAATTGGAGGTGGCTTAGGGGCATTAAAAGGAAAAGTTTGGAGAATTGGCTTAATGGGCTATAATGCAACTCAAACGAATGTAACTCAATTTTTAGCAGCGCTAGAGGATATACTAACTGAGCAAGGTTATCAGTGTCCTCCTGGAGCTGGTTTAAAAGCAGCAAATGTAATGATTAGAGACGAAGTAAAAGTTTAAGGGTTATTTAAATCACAGTGGTTAACGAAGGCGGTTTAGGAATGGAAACAGAACTTATTCTCACATTTGTGATTTTACTAGCAACAACAATATTTTTTATGATTGGAAAAATAAGGTCCGACCTGATTGCAATGTGCTCATTATTAGCATTAGTTCTAACGGGAATTATTTCGACAGGTGAAGCGTTAGCGGGGTTTTCAAACTCTATTGTAATCATGATTGCTGGGCTTTTTGTTGTTGGTGGTGGTATTTTTCGAACTGGTTTAGCAAGTTCAGCCGGAAAATTGCTTTTGAAATATGCAGGCAATAGTGAGAAAAAGCTATTACTTATTTTAATGTTGTTAGTGGCAGTTTTAAGTGCATTTATGAGTAACACAGGTACTGTTGCAGTTTTAATGCCTGTTGTAATAAGTCTAGCACTTGGGATGAAAAAAAGTCCTGCTTTATTTCTTATTCCGCTTGCTTTTGCCAGTAGTTTAGGAGGGGTACTAACATTAATTGGTACTCCACCTAATTTAATTGTTAGTCAAACATTAGCTGATAATGGATATGAGCGGTTGTCATTTTTTGATTTTACTCCTGTCGGGATCGTTGCTTTAGCGACGGGAATTATATTTTTAATGACTTTCGGAAAGAAACTTCTACCACAAGTTGATTCAAAAGAAAAGTTCCGAACAGAACATAAAGCATCTCCGTCTGAATTAGCAGATTTTTTTCATATTTCAGATCAATTGTATACAGTGAAAGTTCAACCGCTATCACGAATTATTAACAAACAACTTTTTGAGTTGCACTTACCTAAAAATTATCAAATAGGAATAATAAAAATTGAGCGCCGTACGAGAGATAAGGGAGTATTATATGGGGTACAGCATATTCCTGCTACAAGTGATACGGTAATCAAAGAAAATGATTTATTATTTCTGCAGGGAAGTATCGAAAATATTGAAGAATTTAGAAAAGATTACCGACTGTTATTTACGAAAGAAGATCATGCCAACCCAGATGATCTCGTTTCAAGAGATTTTGGCGTAGCAGAAATCTTGTTAACGCCAAACTCTAGTTTTATTAATGCAACGATTGCCGAATTAAATTTTCGAGAAAAATACAACCTAAATATTTTGGGGATAAATCGGCGTGGGATAGATCAGTTAAAAAATTTGGCGGAACAAAAATTAAAGTTTGGAGATGCACTGCTCGTTCGAGGGAAATGGACAGATTTAGAAATGTTAGCAAAGGAAACTCAGGATGTGGTAGTTCTTGGCCAAACGAAGGAACAGGCGAGCATGGCAGCGGCGAGTGGAAAAGCTCCAATTGCTGGGGCAATTATGCTTGGAATGCTTGTGATGATGGCACTTGAAATTGTTCCCGCGGTGACAGCAGTGTTAATTGCGGCAGTGTTGATGGTTATTACTGGCTGTTTAAGAAATAGTGATGATGCATACAGTCGAATTAACTGGGAAAGCATTGTATTAATAGCAGCGATGTTACCAATGGCAACAGCCCTTGAAAATACGGGAGGCGTTCTGTATTTATCGGAATTAATTATCGGTCTCCTAGGTTTATATGGTCCGCTTGCATTAATGGGAGGTTTTTATTTTACAACGATGTTATTTAGCCAATTCATTAGTAACACAGCTACAGCGGTATTGTTTGCACCGATTGCGATCACAACAGCTATAAATATCGGAAGTAGTCCATATCCATTTTTGATTGCCGTATCTGTGTCTGCCAGTATGGCTTTTGCGACACCTGTTGCATCTCCCACAAATGCATTAGTGATGACAGCTGGAGGATATAAATTCAGTGACTTTGTAAAAATTGGTGTTCCCTTGCAGCTCGTTATTTGGGCTGTGATGATGCTAACAATTCCGTATTTTTTCCCATTTTAAAGAATTTCATAAAGCGGATTCTACGCCACCAAGAGGCTTGATGTGGCTAATATAATGGTATTATGAAATTCATTCGTTTTAAAGAGTTTAGCAAAAAAAATAAATTGAAGATGGAAAGGTGACTAACTATGAAAGCACCCAATTTTACATTAGAGCAAATGAAAAAGGATCAACAAGTTTCATTAAATTCTTTTTCAGGAAAGCCAATTATGCTGACGTTCTGGGCATCGTGGTGTCCAAATTCACAAAAAGATTTACTTGTAAAAGAGCAGTTTTATCGCTCTTTACCAAATGATAATCTTATTTTTTTAACGATTAATGTAACCGGTCGAGAAGAAGATGCTAATGACGGAATTAAATGGATGGAGGACCAGGGATATACATTTCCGGTACTCTTAGATAAAGGGACGAAAACTTATGATACCTATCAGTGTATGAGTGTCCCAACAACCGTGTTAATTAATAAAGATCATGAAATTGCAGCGAAATTTACTGAAAAAGCTAAATTACCAGAGATATTGAAGCATCTTGGCGAAATTTTATAAGATAATTCTTGATTTAGTTTTCTAATAACCTATTAGCATTTTCATATGCTATGGGTTATTTTTTTACTTATAGTAATTGTTGAATATCACACAGTAAAAGTTAAAAAATTAATTAACGTTAGCCTCTTGACATTAACGTTAATGTTATTATGTTACTAACAACAGCTTTTTTATTGGAGTAGTGATAATGAAAAATTTTACAATTTCACAACTAGCCACGAAGTTTAAAGTAAGTAATGGTTATATTGAAGATTTTGTTACACCGCGCTTATTGAGAGATGCTCAAGTATTAACAGTCTGGGAAGGAACAGCGAATATACTCGGTTTAGAAGTATTACGCTTGGTCAGTAAATTTGATATTGAAAAAATATTTTTACGGCACATTGAAGAAGAGATTACGGTGCTCCCAGAACAGTTACAAAAACTAGCTGAATCGACGAAATTAGCTTGTGAAAACTTAGATACATTAGTTACTCAAATAAAGAGTGCCTCATATCAGGTACAAACCTTTCATTGCAAAAAGTTGCTAAGCTGATGACAAATATATATCTTAGTTTGATAGCTTTGAAGGATGCTAATCAAGGTGGACAGAGAACAGAAAAAATTGCTGAGCAGTTTATTAAACTAACTTGGGGAGATCCTCATACATTTGATCAAGAAATGCTAGCAGTCAACTATTTTAGGATGATTGTCGAGGGAGAATAAAATATACGATCATTTGCTAACTAGCGAACAACGGAAATTAAAAGATGGAAGATTACTTTATCATATTTAGTGGCTAATTTAATGATATTATGAAATTCACTCAAGATGGAATTAGGTGAACATCAATAGTTCACCTTTTATTTTTTATACGAGTACCATGCTAAAACTGCGTCTTTTTGTTCTTCTCCAACATCAACGGAGCTAAATGATTTCCCTGAAATACTCGTTAATATCGAAGCTTGAACTGTAAACAATGAGCGGAACCGTTGGATAAATGATTGTCTAGCTTCTATAGCTTGAATCCGACGTTTCGGGATGATGACTAATGTTTTAGAAATAGTTCTAAATGAGATCCATAAAAAACGACTGTTTATGCCTATGCCAGCATTTTTATATTGCAAGCTACCTAAGAGAAGCGCTAGACCGAGAAGAATAGTTGCCCCAACACTACCGTAAGGAATAAAATAAATCAAAGGAACGGCAATCAGTGCAGCAGGAATTAGCTTCCGAATAATATATCTTTTCCGAGCTCGTTTAGGCAAAGGTTCAAGCGGCTGTTCAAAGGCGTATTCGGGTACAATTTCTGCTAACTGCTCTAACAATTGTTTTTTTCTGACAATTGGAAAAAGGACGGTTGACAATTGCTCATCTTTTGAGCCTCCACCTGCACTTTCCACGTAAACAGTCGCTAACCCGAACGGCTGTCGTAAAATACTTTCAACCACCCTGATTGCGGTAATTCTGGTAAGAGACAACGTTAACTGTCTTTTTTCGAGGATGCCCCTCGTAATTTCAATCTCATCACCCTTTTTATTAATCGTAAATTTACCATACTTTATTACAGTACCAATAATTGAAACAAACCAAGCTAAAATAATAATGATCATAACAGGGATGATAAGAAAAATAATACTTGATTGAAATAAGTAACCAAACGTATCAATTAGGAACTCATCGGGAATCCAACCCTCAAGTTGGGACAGTAAGGCTATCAAAGCCATTAATACGATACCAACACCACTAGATGTTAAAGCTGTTAATAATAGATTCTGGTTAGAAAGTTTCCAGACAGTATCGTTTTTAAATTCGGTCTCAGGTGATAGTGGTATTTGAATTGCTTCATTGTCTACTTCGCTAACTTCTTCTTGGGAATGACTAATTAAAAGTTGGTTTTTTAGAAAATCAGCATCTTGTTCTGTCACAGCTGTTAAACTAACTTCAGGTTCATTTCCCCCACCGGCGGTTTCTACTTTAACAGCAACTAGATGAAACAGACGTTGCAGGACCCCAGCAGTAATATCAATGCTATATATTCGTTCTTTACGAATGTAACGTTGCTTTTTTATGAAGATACCTTGCCTAATTTTTAATTGTTGATCATCAATTTCGTACGTAAATGTAAGCCATTTAAGATAGCCGTATAATCCGAGCACTAAAAAGCCTCCGCTAATAAAATAGGCAGTAAATGAGCTATCGAGGGGAGTAGCTCCTCTACCAAATATAAAAGCTGCAACCATTGGAATAATAAGCTCTTTTAAGGCCGAAAAGGATAGCAAAAAGATGGCTACTGGATGGAGCCTTTTTCTTTTAGACATCACCATCTGCCTCCGTCGCTAGTTTTGAAATGTGATCTCTTAACATTGCTGCCTTTTCCTCTGATAGTGCAGGTATTTGGTGAACGGTTGCTGCTGTTGTAATCGTCACTGTTGCAAGCTTGTATTTTCTAAGTAATGGACCTTGTCTCGTATCAACATGCTGGACTCGAACCATCGGGATCAGAACTCTTCTAACAATAAAAATCCCGAATTGAAGATCAACTTCACTTTCATATACTTCGTAGCGCCAGCGGTTCCAACGAATGGTCGGAATGACTATAATCTTAATCACGCCAATAATAATGGCGAAGGCTAACAATAACCAAGTTACCCAGGTTGGAGCCTCAAAGAAATCTTTCATAAAGTAATACGCAATTGGGATAGCTAGATAAAATAAAGTTTCTATTCCACCAATAATTCTCCATACTTTTAATGCACTTTTCGAAATTGTTTGACTAGGGTTTGGTCGCAAAAGTTATCGCCCCTATTCTTCTTCTGTTACGTAAATAATTTTAACGCCTAGCTCTTGTAAAAGTTGAATGACTTCTTTGTTTAAGCTATCGTCAAAAATAAGTCCGACACTTTCAACTAATTCAAGCTCCTCTAAATGGCCAGTTTCCGCGTCTTCAATTAACTCAATAATATCAGTGAGTTTCTTTTCTGCTAAAGTATTGATAATCTCTGTTTTACTCATATAAAATCCTCCTCATGAAATCTAACGATATTTAGATTTTACCATGTTATCTTCTTTTTCAAAAATTTTATCCTGACTCGAACGAAAAAAGACGTCATGTTCTGTTAGGAAACATGACGTCTTTTTTCACAGCAACCAAGGTGCTTCGCTTTTCTTCGCCTAGCTCTAGCACCTAGCTTTTCTACCTACTTGGTTGTTTCTGTTGTGTATGTCATTAAAAGGCGTTTACCTTTATTGCTTGTGTATTCGAAGCGATCATATGTTACATCTTCGCCATTGTCGGAGATATCCCGCTCATAATGATGTTGTATCAGTAATGTAACACCTGCTTTTTGGTAAGAAATGAAATTCACACCTTTAAAGTGTTTAGCTTCCTCAGAATCTAAATATTGGTTTAGCAAGGCGTTGTGACAATTGACATAGTTATTATGACTCATCTGATACTTTTTCAGTCCACTATTTAAGGAATCTAATGCTGGCTTCTCTAGTTCGTTTATAAATAACTGGTAAGGGTCAAACTGGTCTTTATTTAGTCTGATTTTTGTTTGTTTTTTAACTTGATAGCGCTGTTGATGTTTATCTATAAAATTCAATTCGGCGTCATACTGAACAATAATCCATTGGCCTTTAATATTAATTTGAAAGTCAAAAGGACAGTCCCGAAGTGGTATTTGATTATTGTATCCATCTATTAAATAATAGAAATCCTTTTCATTTGAAACGGTATAGTATTGAAAATCTGAATCTATTGTATCGTCAAATTGATAAGTTGGATCAATCTTTTTTAGTTCAGCTTTAAGTTTAGTAAGCTCATGGGACGTTTTCTCATTTTCTGTCTGAAAATGATCGATTTTCTTTAATAAAGCGGCAATCACTGGTTCTTCAAAATCTGATCGCAATTCCTTTTCAGCCGTTACAGGCTCAATTTTTGATCCTGCAATCTCGTATGTTTTGCCTTTTACAAAAGAGGGAGGTGTGAAATTTTGCTTTTGATTTAATTTCTTTTGTGCTAGATCTAGTTCAATTTCTTTGATTTTCACATTTCCACGCCAAGGTTTCCGTGGCTCTGCAATGATATCTACAAGTTCCCCGAGGTAATTACCTAGCAGCGGATCAACCACACGAATTTGTTTTCCTATAAAGTTATTGGCTTCTTTTCTATTCATGAGTACCCCACTTTTTAAAAATTATTTATTATTTATATTATAGTACATTTTATGCATCTTGAGAAATGATACGAAAAAAAATATTGTTAATTTAGCTCAAATTCTAATTCATGGTATAATATAGAGGATAGATTACTATAGCTGTACATAAATTAGTTGGTGAAAGGGGATATATCATGTATAAATTAAAAGAAAAAGAAATGATTTTTGTTTTTACAGGACCAGATGGTTCAGGAAGAAAAACAGTCTCAAAATTGGTTGGGGATACGATCGGTATGAAAACAGTTATTTCATATACAACTCGTAAAAAAAGACATTATGAGGTAGATGGGACGGACTATCACTTTATTAGTAAAGAAGAGTTTTTGGCTGCTGAAAAAAATGAAGAGTTTTTTGAAAGTGTAGAAATCGAAGGTAAGTCATATGGTATAAAAGAACAAGACATTGTCGATCGTATGAATCAAAAGGGCTGTATTTACCTTGTTTTTAATATTGAAGGAACTGAACAGTTAAAAAAGAAGTTTGGTGATAAAGTAGTAAGATTATTTGTACACGCTGATCGTGATACTGTAATTGAACGTCAGAGAGCGCGTGGTGACTCTGATGAAGAAATCGAGTTACATCTCAAGCATTTTGATAAAGATCTAGAGTATAAAGAGCAAAGTGAGTATTCGATTCAAAATTATGAGCAAGCAAATACTGCATTTGAAGTAACCCAAATAGTTGAAAAATATTTACTTAAAGGATCTGCATAAAAAATAAAGGTAAGGTGCATGATGCACCTTACCTCTATTTTTGCGCTTTTTTCTGTAGATAATCTAAAATCCCCATTGAACAGACGTTAAGATCAATATTAAGTAGTTCATAGACATGATGATGATTGTCAACATTTTTTTGCTGTAAGTGTGCCTGAATAACAGCTAATAAATTATTACTAAGTTCTTGATAATCTTCTCCTCTTTTATAAACTTCCTCACCAAGACTAAGAAATTTGGGTAACCAATAAGTAATTTGATTATAAACTTCTTGCGGATTGTTAGAAACGCTAAAATGACCGAAATAAATTCGCTCAACGCTAAGTTCATGAACAATTTTATTTAGTGACGCTAGCATTTCTTCTGGATGAAACTGATTAGGAGAAGTTGAAGGTAAATAAAATTCAAATTCTTTAATTTGATCATAACGAACTCCAATTGTATCACCTGTAAAAATACCGTTACTAACAGGGTCATAAATGCTGAAATGGTGATCAGCGTGTCCCCGTGTATGGTAAAATGTTAATTGGCAATCATCACTAAGTTTTAATGTGTCGCCGTCTTCTTTTGTGATTAGTTTATATTCAGGGATTGGTAAAATCGGTTCAAACAAACGTTCGAACTCGTCGCCATAAACGGATTTAGCGCCAAGAATTAGTCTGGATGGATCAACTAAATGCCTAGCTCCTTTCGGATGAACGATCACTTTTGCATTAGGACATTCTTCAAGTAAGAGTCCGGCCCCACCGGCATGATCTAAATGAATATGAGTAACTATAATATATTGAATATCTGTTGGGTCTAGATTAAGTTCTTTTAATCCAGTAAGGATATGGGGAACACTCATGCTTGGTCCTGTTTCAACTAAAGTCAATGCCGCTTCTTTAATTACGTATGTCCCAGTTCGGCTAGCGATCCCAAGGTCAAAACCGTCAATTAAATGGATACGATGGTCTAAAGCTATTGTTTTTTTCTTCATCATTGCCCCCTTAATTAAAATTACAAGAACATTCATATAATAATAGTAATCTACTGACAATAGTTTGTAAATAACAAACACTGATAATAACAGTTCAAGCAAGCATTGTACAGGAAATAACTGGTCAAAGATATGGGAAACGAACAATCGTACTGAACAAATTTTCTCTGCAATGCCTAATTCATCCATCACTAAATTGATGTGATATTGGAGGCCTAATATGGAATACCGAAAAGTGTCACACAGAATTTTTGATAAGGTAAATGAAAATCTGGAAGCGTTACAAAAACTTTTTCCACAAGTCGTAAAAGATGGTGAATTGGATTTTGAAGCGCTATCAGAGATGCTGGGGCAAATCAAAGAAGTAGGGAAAGAAAAGTATCAGCTTACATGGGCTGGAAAACAAAATGCAAAACAGATAGCTAATGAAGATATTTTAGGAAAGACGTTAAATTTTAAAGCAGTTGAAAGTAAAGACAGTGAAAAAACTGGGAACCTATATATTGAAGGTGATAATTTAGAAGTACTAAAGTTAATACGCCGAAATTATAATCAGTCTGTGAAAATGATTTATATTGATCCACCTTATAACACAGGTAAAGATTTTATTTATAAAGATAATTTTGCAATGGATAAGTCAGATAGTGATAAAGCAGAAGGGATCAGATCAGAATTAGGTGAACGTTACCAAATTAATCAAAAAACAGGTAATCGTTATCACGCTAATTGGCTAAATATGATGTACCCTAGGTTAATATTTGCTAAAGACCTTTTAAGCATTGATGGAGTTATCTTCATAAGCATTGATGATAACGAACTAACGAATTTAAAAATGGTGTGTGATGAAATATTTGGAGAAAATAATTTTGTCGCGTCACTTATTTGGCAAAAGAAAACAGGTGCCTCAGACGCGTTAGGAATTGCGACTATTACCGAGAATATCTTGGTGTATAGCAAAGATATTCATTATGTGTCGACGTCGTTTACGAAAAACAAAAAATCCTATAACCTTGATCGTTATAAACATAGAGATGAATTTTGGGATGAAAGAGGTCCATATTACATAGATAATTTAGATCGAGGTGGACTTCAATATACCAAGTTGTTAAATTATCCAATTGAGTGCCCTGATGGTACGAATACGTATCCTAATGGCAGACGAGAGTTCGCTGGCGATGGTTGGATTTGGATGTGGGGTGAAAAAAAGGTCGAATGGGCAAAACAAAATGGTTTTTTAGAGTTTAGAAAATCAGCGAACAAGAGAAGTGGTTGGTCGATATGTTATAAGAACTACTTACATGTTGATAATGAGGGGAAAAAGGTTGAACGTGCCGCACCGCATAAAAATTTAATTACCAATATTTTAAACGCTAATGCAGCTAGTGATATAAAAAATATTTTTCAAGCAAATTCTTTCAAATATTCAAAACCTGTCGAGTTAATTGAATTGCTGCTTTCATTTGTTAATCTTCAAAAAAATGATATCGTATTAGATTTTTTTTCAGGTTCAGCGACAACGGCTCAATCAATGATCAAATTAAATGCTGCTGATGGTGGTCAGCGGAAATTTATTATGGTTCAGTTACCAGAAGAGTGTGATCAAGAATCAGAAGCATTTAAAGCAGGGTTTAAAAATCTTTGTGAAATTGGTAAAGAGCGTATTCGTCGAGCTGGCGAAAAAATTAAAGAAGAGTATCAAGAAATACCTGGAATCGAAAGTTTAGATACTGGCTTTAAAGTATTTCAAGTAGCTGATACCAATATTCGATGGACACATGAAGCGTTGACAGCTGGCCAGTTGACGATTGATTTAGCAGCGATGGATGACAAAGATAAACTAGACTTTATGCCAAACGCTACAGACCTTAATGTCGTCTATGAAATTATCCTGCGTCAACCAGACATTCTCTTATCTTGTCCGATTGAACAATTAACTGGAATGGGAAGACGTACCTATCTTTTTGCGACCCGGTATCTCGTTTGTTTAGAATCTGTTGTGACAGCAGATCTTGTTGAAAAACTAGCAGCACTTGAACCTTTGCCAATTAAATTTGTGTTTAGAGATAGTGCATTTGAAGATAATATTTCATTAAAAGATGAGACGTTCAGACGTTTGAAATTTTTTGTTGAGCAGAATTCAAGGGATACGAAAAAAGCATATGCTGTTGAATTTTTATAAGGAGTGTTTTTGTGGAAAATCGAGTCTCATTTCAGTTTGATCCTAATTTAGATTACCAAATGGACGCGGTTCGTTCAGTAGTCGATTTATTCAAAGGACTACCAAAACAGCCTTCTGGTTTGTATCAAAATACAAAAAAAATCAAAAAAATTACTGAAGGTCATCCTGTTTGTAACCCAGGGATTAACGATAGCAAACGACTATTAGATAATTTGCGTTGGGTGCAGTTAAAAAATCATTTATTTGCAGATGATGAAATTCAAGAAAATAATTTTACAATTGAAATGGAAACAGGGACAGGGAAGACGTATGTTTATTTGAGAACGATCCTTGAGCTTCATCAAGAATACCGTTTCAGAAAGTTTATCATCGTTGTTCCTTCAATAGCGATCCGTAAAGGTATTGAAAAATCTATTGAGATGCTTACCGAGCATTTCAAAGCTCTTTATGACATTGATATCAAAAAGCATAGCTTTATTTACGATAGTAAAAATCGAGAAAATGTTAGTACAAACTTAGTTAAAACAAAAGACTTAAGTATTTGTGTGATGAACATTCAAGCTTTCAATAAAGACACGAATAAAATTAGACAAGAAGATGAATACGGCCAAATTTTATGGGAGGATATTAAATATATTCGTCCAATTGTAATTATTGATGAACCGCAAAAGATCGAAGGAACAGTAAAGCAAAAATCAGCAGCACTAAATGCAATCGAAGGAATCGAACCATTATTTACTTTGCGTTACTCAGCAACGCATAAGCAGCTGTACAACCAAATTTATAAGTTAGATTCTTATGCGGCTTTTAAAAAGAATTTAGTTAAGAAAATAGAAGTAAAAACAGTACATGCGCTAATACCAAAGGATACAGCATTTATACGCTATGTGCAGTTTACGAAAGATCTAAAAGCGAGGGTTGAGATTTTTTCACAAGAACAAGGTGGCTATATTAAATTCAAAAAATTTAATGTTCGTAGTGGAGCATCGTTATATGAATTATCGGGTCAGTTGCCACAATATCGAAATATGCGAATTCACGAGGATCCACATAAATTAAAATCGCTAAAAATAGCAACGGGTACTGAAATTATCGAACTTTTATTAGAGAGAAGTACAAATGAATTTACTCCAAATGAAGTGATACGAATTCAAATTCGACTTGCGATAAAAAGCCACCTAGACAAACAATTTCAAATGCTCGATCGAGGTGAGAAAATAAAAGTATTATCACTGTTTTTTATTGACTCAGTTGTCAAAGTAAGAGATCCACAGCAAAGAGACGGACGTGGTGAGTATCTTCGTATTTTTGATGATGAATACACAAAAATCATTACTGAAGAAGCGTACATTATCCAGTTTGAAAAACATAAAGAGTTGTTTCCCGAATATAAAAATATTCATAAAGTTCGAGAAGGTTATTTTGCGAGAGATAAAAACAACAAGTCTGTCGATATAGAAGATTGGGACGCAGCCCTCAGCGCCAATGAAATAAAAGTTAAAGCGAAGTCACAAGAAGACATTGACCGAGGTATTGAGCTAATTTTAGAAAAAAAAGATGAACTAATTTCTTTTCAAGAACCTTTAGCATTTATTATTTCGCATTCAGCGTTGCGTGAGGGCTGGGATAATCCAAATGTGTTTACACTTTGCACATTAAAAAGTGGTGGATCAGACATAGCTAAGAAACAAGAAATTGGACGAGGTTTACGATTGCCGGTTGATAGTAATGGGAATCAACGGAAAGAAGCAGGTATTAATGAGTTAACGATTATTACTAATGATACGTATGATCATTTTGCAGAGGTGCTACAAAAAGATTTTAATGAAAGTATTTCATACAAAAAAAATGAAGTAACAGCGGAAGTATTATTTGAAACATTGAGATCAGCGGAAGTACCAGCTGCAAAAGTCACGTCTGAACTAGTTAATATTTTTAAAGAAGAGCTAAAAGAAGCTGGGATTACGACAGTTAATAATATTTTAACTGCAAACGCAGACCAGATTGAACTTCTTGAATTTATGAATGAAACGTTACATGAACATTGTCAAAAAATCCGTGGGAATTTTGTTAAGTTTATGATCAAAAGGGGAACAAATAAAATTCCAATTAGAAATGGTAACAATGAAGTTCCGATAAATGAAGAGCACCACTTTGTATCAGAAGAAGATTTTCTGAAATTGTTTCAAAGCTTAGCAAATAAAACTGAAAAACACTCTCTTTACAAAGTGAATATTAATAAAGACCTCTTTATTCAAGAATGCACCACGGAGATAAATGATTATCTACAACATATGAAAATTTCTAGTGAATACATAGTTACAGAAGCAAAAAATAGTTATTCAGATCTGAAACAGTTGGAACTAATAAAAAGCAAAGAGGGCACTTTAGAAACTGGGATAGTAAAAGTGATTGAGGAAAAAAGTGAGTTTGAAAAGATCAACTACATTATGTACCACACGATGCTACCTCGATTAGCGATTTTGAAAATTATTAGAGGGCTAAACAAACAAGTTCTTCTTAACAATCAGGATATTTTAGATCAAGTAACGAGAAAAATTGAGGACAAGTTCAAAAAAGCTAAGGCAGCAAGTCTTTACGCATACGAGAAGATTGCTGGCTATGACATAGAGCATGGGAAAATCTTTGAGCTAGATGATATGGACGAAGAAGTTTTTAACCGTGAGACATCATCTATTTTCGTTTCAGCTGGGAGAAAGGCTTTAAGCAAACATTTTTGGATGGATAGTTCTAATGAATTTGAATTTGTGCAAAGCTTAGAAAATAATCCTAATGTTCTACTGTTTACGAAGTTGAGCAAAGCTGGGTTTGTCATTGACACACCTGATAGAAATTATTCTCCTGACTGGGCACTAGTTTGTAGAGTGGCAGAAAATAAAGCGCGTCTGTTTTTTATTGTCGAAATAAAAAAATCTAAAAAAGAACAGAACCTATCGGAAATCGGGAAATTGAAAATCAAATGCGAAATACAACATTTTGAAGCCGTTTCAAATATGGTTACGCTTGACTGGGTGAAAGATTATCAGAACTTTAAAAATAAGTTTGCCGTTAAAGATACAATTTAAGACAGAAAAAAAGCAGCCTTTTCCTTTAACAGGAAAAGGCTGCTTTTTTTCTGTCTAGCTTCAGCGCCTAGATTCTCGAATGTTTCAACTTACCATGCAGAGGCAAAAAGCGCCTCTTTATGGTAAGTCTCCAACATACTCGAATCTATCAAGGCGCTTGCGCTTTTCTCTGTCTAGCTTCAGCGCCTAGATTCTCGAATGTTTCAACTTGCCATGCAGAGGCAAAAAGCGCCTCTTTATGGTAAGTCTCCAACATACTCGAATCTATCAAGGCACTTGCGCTTTTCTAGTCATAGCGGACTTTGTTTAATCTCAATAGATGTTCCATGCGCTCTAATTTCATTTTTTCCATTTGATCTATGCTACTGATAATTTTTAACTCAATTCTAGACAAGGCAATAAAAACATTTTCTTTTTGCTCTAGTTGTTGCAAAGTTGTTAAAGCAGTATAAGAGTGAAGAAGGTTCGGCAAATCTTCCCTAAGTATTCGTTTTAGGATGTGCCGTTCTTCAATTTCGAAAAGCTGAAAATCTGGAACGACTTTTTCAAACTGTCGGACTATACGACTTAACCTACTCGCGATTAGAGGATCAACAGTGAGCTTTTGATGATGATTAGTAAGTCGTTTCATTTCAATAAGTAAATTTCTAATTTCCTCATTCTTTTCTGCAAGATCCTTATTTTGTGAATATGGAATTATTTCCTGTTCACTATGTTTTACTAATCGGCCTAAAAGAGCATCATCTAACATATCTAATTTATAAAAAAGTCCCTGTAAATAGGCGGAACGTCTTATCGAGCGAACGTAAGACTGACCTTGGTATGTATAATAAATAGTCGCTTCGACAACTTTACCAACACCATTTTTGGCTTTGTATATTTTTCGATAAACATCAATTATTATTCGTTTTTTGATTGGAGCATCAGAAAATTTTTGATCACTAATGTCTATCCGAATTCGCTTTTTTCTAACTTTCAAAGTGATCTTTACTTGATTTGTTTTCTTTTTAAAAGTCCGGTTGATTCGTTCTATTTCAGTAAGTTGAATAACTCCTTCAAGAAAGCTTTCTGTTTCGAGGAAGAGCGCTTGACTGTATTGGTCAGAAATATAGTCATCTTTTACAGGTTTCAGTCTATCCGGGAGCCAACTTTCAAAAAAAGGCATTTCAAATAAACGTGTAAATATGGGCATCTGAAACGCTCCTCACTAGTTAATCTAGTAGCTTTTGTTTCATTTTTGTGTTTAGCTCATCCAATTCAAGAATAAATTTCTTGCCGCTTTCAATGATTCGCTCGTTTGAACTTTCGGTAATCTGGATTGCAGAATATACGTCCTCATATGCTTTGCGAAATGTTTCAAGGGCAATAGCGGGCTCTTCTAACATCTTTAATGTTTCTTCTGTATTTGATTTCAAAGCTTGAGCGTTGGATAGAAGCATGGCTTCCGTTGCAGCATTAACATTTTTTACAGCATCAATAACTGTTTTTTGATTCCCTAAAGCTAGTTGAATCGAAGCAGTTACCGTAATGATGTTTTTGGTCATTGTTATCGCATTGAAAATTGCTTCTTCCAGCTTTTCGTTATTTTCAACAATTAAATCTACACTTGCCAATGATTGTTGCAGTACAAGAACAGCCTGGGACATATTTTTTACTCGCGAAATTACTTTTTGCTGACCTTTTTGGAGTGCGGTTTTACTGTCTTGCCACTCTTCCTCTAACATTTTTTCTTCTAAGAGATTACTTAATTTTTTACCGATTTCAATCTGTTCAGTTAAACTGTTTATTCTTGAAATGGCAACTTCTTTTAATTGATAAAGCATGACTGTGTCTTCTTGTAATTTATCCTTGCCAACAAGAAGTGCTTCGATAATGTTATCTACTTGAGCCTCAACGGTTTTATATTTCTTGGCATATTGGTCCATCGGATTTCTTCCTAAAATACGATTTAAAAAACCTTGTAGTTGACCCTTTTTTAAATGGCTAGGTTCAAGCTCACCAACAATGTCTCGAAGTCGTAGCAAGTTCTTTGGAAGATCGTTATTTGGTTGCTTCATCATATCGGTTACTGGTCGTTTTAAAGCTTCCAGTGATTCGCCAGCATCTTTTTGGGCTTCAATACCGAGGCCGTTAAGTTTCTCCAATAATTGATTGATATCGGCTTCGTTTTTTAACGGTTTAAAATAGTCTTTAACTTTATCATCTATATCTAATTTAAAAGTACCTTTTTCTTCCATCTAGATCCCTCCATACTCATTTATTCGTCGTTTTCTGGGCGTTGTCCGGATAAATCAGATAATTGCTCCGCCAAGCCTAAAATTCGCCTCTATTTCAACCGCTCTATCTAATAGTTACGAGTAACTTATCTGAAATGTTTCAAAAGTTGCTTATTTCAGCTGAATTATATAACGAATGAGTAGTGTATACAAGGGATTACTTGTAAATTATAATATAAAAGAGAGCCGCAACAAGTTTTTATTTGTAAAAGTAAAATTTGAATCGCTACTTTCATATAGGCGTGTGAGCATTAATTTTTTTTGTTATGAAAAAAAGATATAATAACTCGTGATCAGATAAGAAAAAATAGTAATTAGTGAAGGGACGGCATAATGATATTTTGTTTTTACTTTAGATCGAATTAGTGAATAAAACGTCACGACATAAAGCGCAATCACTAAAGAAGCTGTTAGCTCATGAACAGGATCAACATGGACAAGGAGCGGACCCGTTCGATAAAAAACATCAGTTCCACAAAGGATAAGAATGTTAAATAAATTACTGCCAAAGATTGAAGCGATCGCCAAATTAAAATTCCGTAATTTACAGGCGACAAAACAAGCAACAGCTTCAGGTAAAGATGTTGATGCAGCAAGTAGAAAGCTCCCGATAAAACTTGAACCTAGTCCAGTTACAATGGCAATTCGATCTGCTGTAATCGTTAAAAGGGTTCCACTAATTAAAATAATTAGCGCTGCAACAATAAAGCGTTTCATTGCTTGCTTTGCCGTCAAAGACGGCAGAGGAACTTTTAAATCTTTCTCAACTTGAGTGTTTTTTGGAGTTTGTTTTAACCTTGAGACGATAGTCATACCAATAATGTAGGTTGCTAAAATGATAAATGTATCAATTCCCACCCCCAAAATAATAAACATAAAATTTGACTGAAGGGAAAATAAAATTATAAACATTAGACCAAAGCCGATTCCAGCAGTGTAACGATGCTGATTCCAAATTTGTTCAAAAAATTGATCTTTTCTAAAGTATAGATCTAAAGAAGCAAGAATAACTAAGTTAAACATATTACTACCTAAGATGTTCCCGACTGCTAAATCAGGATTATCTAAGATGATAGAAGTATAGCTCGTTGTAATTTCCGGTAAGGACGTTGCTCCTGCTAACAACATCGATCCAATTAGCATTCCTCCAACTGTTGTTTTTTTGCTGATGACATCAGCATATCTTGAAAGCCTTGTTGCAGTTACAATAGTGATCACTGCAATAATCAAAAAAATTAAAAATAACATACTTTCACCTCATAAGGAGGAATTTTTCTTTTCTATGTATTGATTATCATGCACTTATTGTTAAAATAAAATAATAGTAAAGCTGTGGTAATATTTGATTTGAGGGTAGGTGTATGTATCGATGAGGAATCAGCGTAATAACAAAAATCAAAATCAAAAAGATGATCGTTCAATTAAAATAAACGAACGCATAGGTTCGGATTGTTTAGAAAAATTAAAGTTAGCTAGTAAACAGCTTAAAGATGCCGAAATCCTTGAGAAATCTAAAGCGCGAGAAAAGGCTGTTCAGGAAAAAATTAACAAAGAAAAAAATAAATCATTTGAAGAACTACTTGACGAAAGTAGTTTAGATTGGAAATCATTTAAATAAGGCATATCCAAAATAAAATTTATCATACTGATCTATTTTTTTTGAAATGCCTAAAATTCAAAATAGAGAAATGAGGTAGTCGCTTGAATAAAAAAATTCTTTCAATTGGTGCTTTCATCGTGTTGCTTATTATTTATTTTATATTTTTAAGACCAATGCTACTTCAATTTGGATAAATAGGTTTAGAGAGTTTTAGTATGATATAATGGCAGAAAGAGAATGCAATAAGGGGAGCGTATATATATGAGACTGTGGTTAACAAAACTGTCAGTAGTCTTAATTACCTTTATGACTTTTGGGATGTTTATCCCACCAACTTATTTAGATGCTGAGGCAAATGACCAGGAATTAGTAAGTGAAGATAAATTAAGCTCTACGACCATTATAAATCCAGAATCAGCGAACGAATCTTTAGCTAACTTGGCGGAATCAAAGAGACCAATAGACCCATACGAGCAATTCGTTGCTTATGCCGCCGAGCAAGCAAAATACCAATCTTTTCAAAAATTTGGTCCGAAAATAGTTGCTCATGTTCAAGATGAATTTATCGATGCAATTTTACCGAAAGTTGAAGAAGTTATTCGTGAACTAGCTCAAAATGCAAACGAAGCAGATCTTGTAAGATTTGAAGTGTCTGAAAAACCAGCTAGTGGATATGGGGAGAGAATTTTTCATATCTTTGATCAACAGACAAAGGAAGATGTAGCTCGTTTTCATGTTAAAAGAGTCAATCATCCAAAAAAAGGGTTCTCTTTTAATTTTCATTACCACTTACAGAAAGATAAATTTGAACATCATTACCATTTAGGAAATATCGACTGGAATAAAAATACTCCACCCAAGTGGATGTCGTAATAAAAAAATGGAATCTATTATTAAGTAGATCAGATAACTTGGAGACAACCTAAAAATACGTAAACAGCAATATTATTCACAACGAATATCACATAGTAATTAGCAATAGTAAAGGCTTGAGGATAGAAGAATCCTCAAGCCTTTATTATGTGTCTTCATAGAGCGTTTATGACTTTAGAGAATAATATTCAGTTTTTGTTTCGAAACGGTTATTGAAACCGGTGTCGTTCCTAAAACTTCACCGTCAGCTTGTACAAGAAGCGGAAGATCTGTTGAAATTTCGATTGTTTTCCCTTTGACAAATGTGACACCTTGATGAACGGTATGCTTTCCAAGGAAAATTAACGGAAAGAGCAATAATACTTCCCATTTTGATAGGGAGTCAGCAATACAAATATTCAATATTCCATCTGTCTCATTAGCAGTGGGGCAAATTTTAAGACCACCACCGTAAAAAGGCGTATTGGCGATAGCGATCAACCACACATGGGGATAAGTTCTTTTCTTGCCGTCGACAGTAATAACTACTTCTTTTGGCTTAAATAAAAAAAGGGTACGTAAGACTCCGACAACATAAGAAAACTTTCCAATCTTAAGATAGTTTAACCATTGTTTAATATTTGAGCGATTTGTTATATCCGTAACCTTTGCATCGAATCCGACACCAACAACTGATGTGCATGGCTCACCATTGACATAGATGATATCAACTTGCTTTACAGTTCCTTGAAGGAGCTTTTTTAAAGCAAGACTGCTTTTTTTAGGGATTTTTAATGCTCGAGCAAAATCATTTCCGGATCCAGCCGGAATAATTCCGATTGGTATTGAAGCCTCTTCAATGAATGGTAGGATATGATGAACAGTTCCATCACCGCCAACAATAACGATTGCTTTTATATGTAAAGAATTAATTTCAGCTTTTAGATTTAGTAACTGTTCATTTTTTGTAATAAAACTTGTTTTATATTCTATATTCAGTTTAGCTAGTAGCGGAAGCAGTTTTTTCCAAACTTTAAACCCGTTTCCTGATTGCTTATTTATGATAAAGAAATACAATCGATCACCTATTTTCTTTGCTAGTATTGTATAATAATTATTTAATTATAGTATAGTATTAGTTTAAAGGGTAAATATATTGAAAGGGACTAAAAAAATGAAGCAACGACTTTTACTTGTTTTTGTGTTCTGTTTATTTTTACTTACTTGGAGCTCGGTAACTTATCAAATCTTCTTTAACCAACAACCTTCAATTATCTACGCTACTGATGCAGCTAAAGTGCTTGTTAATGAAGACTTAAAAAAAGAACTGGTCATAGAACTAGCCTCAGAACATATTGTACTCGGAGAACGGTACGGAGAGGATCTAAATGAAAAAGTCTCAAAAATACAAACAGAAAAAAATAAAAACTCTAAACCATCGTTAGATCAAGGGATGGATTTTGGTGAAGGTATATCTATTGATGATTTATTAAAGAACTTAGGAATAGCTATGAATGATTAAGATGAAAATACAATAGAGACTATAACAGGATGTTCAAAAAAACCTGTATCATAGGATTCGAATCTCTTCGTTGGTTTGCTTCTGTGCCACCTAGGGTGTCTCGACTCTGATTTCCCTCCTTTTTGAACAATTACTATAAACCTAGTCTAGAATTTTTGAAGAAATTCATATATACTAAAATCGTAAGTAGGTAAGTAAACATCATTCAATATATACCATGGGAGGCACAACATATGTTAACAAACATCGGGATACCAGGATTGGTTCTCATTCTTGTTATTGCATTAATTATCTTCGGTCCAAAAAAATTACCTGAATTAGGAAAAGCAGTAGGGCAAACATTGAGGGAATTTAAAACATCAACACGAGAGTTAACAAAGGATGTTACTGAAGAATTTGAAGATGAGAAACCAAAACCGAAATCAAAAGAAAAAGAAAAAGAATAAAATGGAGACTATAAAATGGTTATCAGCCACCGCGCGAGGCGGAAACCATGTCTAAAGTCTTAGTTGCTCTAAAAAAAAGAGGATAATCAGAGCCAGAAATCCAGTCAAAGTCTAGAATCATCGCTATGATTACCTGGTTTTTTGAATATCCTCTAATAAAAAATAATCTTGTGGAAGTGTGAGATGGTAATCATCCGTCTTACATCTTTTTACTGTTTAAGGAGATGGGTGTGGTATGAGCGATCAAAGTATGAACCTCCTTGATCACTTAGATGAATTTAGAAAACGAATCATGATTATTTTAGCGGCATTTATCGTATTTTTTATTGCTAGCTTTATTTTCGTAAGAGATATTTATGATTGGTTAGTAAAGGACTTGGAGATGCAACTAACTGTCCTTGGGCCAATGGAAATTATTTATGTTTATTTAATGTTAGCCGGAGTCGTTGCGATTGGCTTAACAATACCAATTATTATTTTCCAAATTTGGTTATTTGTGAAACCAGCATTGACGAAGCGTGAACAAGCGTTATCACTAGCTTATATCCCTGCTTCATTGCTGTTATTTATTACTGGATTGTCATTTGGCTATTTTATCGTCTTACCCCTAGTCTTAAACTTTTTATTTGGTTTAGGTATAGACATGTTCACAATAATGTTCACAACAGAGAAATATTTTAGCTTTGTACTTCGGATGACGATTCCATTTAGTATCCTATTTGAAATGCCTTTAGTTGTTATGTTTTTAACAAGTCTAGGAATAGTAACACCTATAGGAATGCGTAAAAATCGCAAGTATGCATTTTTTACAATTGTAGTTATATCTGTCTTGATTTCACCACCTGATTTTATTTCTGATGTATTAGTAATTATTCCTTTACTTTTCTTATATGAAGTGAGCATTATTTTATCGGGATTTGTTTATCGGAAAAAAATAAAGCGCGAGCGCGAGCAAGAAAAAGAATAGTGAGATAACAGCTTAACAGTTAGTGTTAAGCTGTTTTTTTTGCATTTAAGCACAAGTAATTTTAATAATTTATGTAGCATTTAATTTTTTAACTACTAGCATTTGTTAAAAAAAAGTGCTATTCATTTTTCTGTCATCAGAAATGTGATTATCATCACATTTCTAAATTGTAACAAAGGTTACAATAAGGTTAATAAAGTTATATGTTTAGTGTTTTTAAAGTGAATTCAGTAGGAGTGGGGTTTTAATATGAAGGGTCTCGGTTTTCTCCGAACAGTGATCGGCGGAATAGCAGCATATGAATTACTCAAAATAATGAAAGCTGGAAGCAAGGAAGTATTAAGGCCACCTGGAGCTTGTGATGAAGATGAATTCCTCGCATTATGTATACGGTGTGGAAAATGTAATCAAGCATGTCCCTATGAAGCTATTAATATGGGAACAAGCAGCCTAGGCTTAGGGCTTGGAACACCGTATTTAGATGCCAGAGATAATCCATGCTGGCTGTGTGAAGATTTCCCATGTGTAGAAGCGTGTCCTACGACGGCACTAAGTGGTATTGAAAAACGCACTGATGTAGATATGGGTGTTGCTATCATTAATAAAGACGCTTGTATCGCCTATCAAGGAATCCGTTGTGAGGTTTGCTACCGAGAGTGTCCACTTATGGATGAGGCAATTAAACTAGATATTTACTTAAAACCTGGCGATGAAATTCATGCTATTTTTGGACCAGTTATTGATCCCGAAAAATGTGTAGGTTGTGGAATTTGTGAACATAAGTGTGTTGTCGATAATCCTGTTGCTATCAAAGTCGAGCCTCGTAAAGAAGTTGGTCTACTATGAAAAAATGGATGATTGCTAGAAAGTCTGTTCAATTTTTGATTATTCTACTATTTTTGTCCCCACTATTTTTAGTCGATGTTGCTGGAACTAACTTTTTTTATGGCTCACTATCATCTTCAGAATTTTTTGGAATTCAACTTTCAGACCCATTGGGAGCACTAGGCGTAACAATAGCTTCAAAGCAATTTGTTTGGGGATATATTGGTTCTGCATCAATTGTTTTCTTTATTTATTTGCTAATCAGCGGGAGAGTATTTTGTAGTTGGGTTTGTCCAGTGAACACTCTTTTGGAACTGACCGATTCCGTAAGAAAGCGCTTTAAAAATCTGCCTGATATCCAGTTTAAGTTAAATACAAAGATCCATTTAGCAGTTTTAGTTCTAGTACTCTCGTTTTTTATTGGCGTACCTATCTTTGAAATTATTTCTCCGATTGGTAATACGATAAGAAATTTATTATTTGTCTGGGGGATTGGGGCTTTTATCATATTAGCAATTGTTTTATTTGATTTTTTTGTTTCGAAAAGAGGCTGGTGCAGATACTTTTGTCCAGTTGGAGGTTTTTATTCAAGCATTGGTAAAGCAGGACAATTAAGAGTCAAGATTGATGATGAAAAATGCGTCAGCTGTATGCAGTGTAAAAAAGTCTGCTTTTCGCATCCATCTATTTTAGATCCTGCAATTAATGGAGAGAAATCCTTTGTAGCATCAGGTGATTGTAGCTTATGTGGCGCTTGCATTGATGCATGTAGTCACGAAGCTTTATCAATAGGTCTTAGGCCGTATATTCAACGAGATAAACACATTCAAATTCCGAATGAGGGGGAAAATATGTAATGGAATTAACACGAAGAAGCTTACTTAAGGCTGCAGCAATTTCATCAGCAATGATCGCAGCGGGGTGTACCAAAAAAGCGTCACCAGAACCAATAGAACCTGAACAAGATCCTGTTGAAGTAGAGGCTTTATCAATTGAACCGGATGCTTGGAAAACAACTGTTTGTCGCTATTGTGGAACAGGTTGTGGAGTTTTAGTCGGAGTTAAGGATCAAAAAGTAATTGCTGTAAAAGGAGATCCAGATAATCGTTCCAGCAGAGGTCTAAACTGCATTAAAGGTTATTATTTAGGAAAAGTTTTATTCGGTGAAGACCGCCTAACTAAGCCGTTAATTCGTGAAGATAACTCGAAAAAAGGAACAATGGACGGCTTCCGTGAAGCGTCATGGGATGAAGCCCTTGACTTAGTTGCAAATAAAATTAGAGAAAACCATGATAAAGATCCGAATTCAGTAGCATTTTGGGGTTCAGGTCAACAAACGATCCATGAAGGCTACGCTTCAGTAAAACTTTGGAAAGTTGGCTTACAAAGCAATAATATAGATCCCAATGCAAGACTTTGTATGGCGAGTGCAGTAGCCGGGTTCATGACAACGTTTCAGTCAGACGAACCAATGGGTTGTTATGATGATTTAGATGAGGCAGATGTGTTCGTTACTTGGGGAGCAAACATGGCAGAAATGCACCCAGTATTATATTCACGCTTAACGGCAAGAAAGCTTTCTGATCCTAATGTAAAACATTATGATTTAACAACGTATCATACACGTACTTCAGAAACTGCAGATAGCGTTATGGTATTTAGACCACAAACAGATTTAGCGATTGCTAACTGTATTGTTAACTATTTACTAGAAACAGACTCATATGATCAGCAGTTTGTTGATGAGCATTGTCAATTTAAGGCTGGAGAAGAGGACTTAGGTCATTCAATAAACGATGATTATGATCAGACTGAAAAGGGTCAAAAGTCCGGTGATGCTTGGTCAATCACGTTTGACGAGTTTAAAGAAATGGTTTCAAAATACACATTTGAATATGTTTCTGAATTATCAGGTGTCCCAGCCGCCGATCTTGAAACTTTAGCAAAGGAGTTTGCTGATCCTAATAAGAGAATTATGTCAACATGGACAATGGGGGTCAATCAACATACTCGTGGGACATGGATGAACAATTTAATTTATGATATTCATTTACTTTCAGGGAAAATTAGTCAGCCGGGAAGCGGACCATTTTCATTAACAGGTCAGCCTAGTGCTTGTGGAACTGCTCGTGAAGTTGGCGTATTTTCACACCGATTACCTGCAGACTTAGTAGTAACTAATCCAGAGCACCGTCGCTTTAGTGAGATGATTTGGAACTTACCCGAAGGTTATTTAGATGCGATTGAAAAACCTGGTCTTCATACTATGGCGATGTTCAGACAGCTTGGAAATGGAAATGTAAAATTCCTTTGGAGTATGTCTAACAACTGGGCCCAAACGTTACCAAAAACAAATCGCTTTCGTGGAATTGATACTGATGGTAAAGGTGTGATTGACGGATTTATCGTTGTTTCTGAAGTTTACCCAACACGTTCAACAGAAATGGCAAATGTTGTCTTTCCAGCAGCAATGTGGGTAGAGCGTGAAGGCATGTTTGGTAATGCTGAACGTCGTAACGCCATTTTTGAAAAGTGTCAAGAACCGCCCGGAGAAGCTAAATGGGATATTTGGGCAATGGTTCAAGTAGCAAAGCGTGTCCTTGATGGCAAAAAAATTGGCGACAAAGATTCTTTTGATGTTGTCTTCGGTAAATACGGCCCTGATATTTGGGATTATGAGAAAAATGATCTTATTGATGACCATGAAGTATGTGTAAGGCTATGGGAAGAATATCGCGAGTTTAGTACACCACACTTAAATGAAAATCCAGCTATTCGTGAGCTCGGTCATAAATTAAAGACAAGTGCGAAAGAATTAGCGCCTTACGATGAGTATTTAAAGCAACATGGTATGCGTTGGCCAGTTCGTGAAGTAAATGGTGAATGGATGGAAACCAAATGGCGTTATGCCCATGGTAAGCAAGAAGACGGCTATGATCAAATCGGTGTTGAAACGTTTGGTGAAGTAGGTCGATATAAAAATCTTGATTTTTATAAATCAAATGATCATAAACCAACAGTTTTCTTTAGACCATTTGAAGATGCTCCTGAAATACCAGATGAAGAGTATCCGATCTGGTTATGCACAGGACGTGTTCTCGAACACTGGCACAGTGGCTCAATGACGCGACGTGTTCCTGAGTTACATCGCGCTGTACCAGAAGCGTTATGTGAAATCCACCCGGATGATGCTGCTGCGATTGGAATTCAAGATAAAGATTGGGTATACGTTGAGTCTCGTCGCGGAAAAACAAAAGTAAAAGCAACTACAACTGGCCGCGGCAAGCCACCAAAAGGGTTAGTATTTGTTCCGTTCTTTGCTGAAGAGGTAATGATTAACGATACGACGTTGGACGCATATTGTCCAATTTCAAAACAACCGGACTATAAAAAATGTGCTGTCAAAGTATATAAGGCATAGGGAGGAATGAAGATGAAAAAATCAAATTATTTTTTATTTGCAGCTGCTATAGCGATATTAATCTTTGCCTCTGTCATTGGTGTATCTTTGATTAGCGACTCATCAAAGGAAACAGCGCAACCAAAACAAGAGAAAGAACAAGAACCAAAGCAGGAACAACCAGCAACAGCAATAAACTTGCCACAGTTAACTGAAGAGCGTGCAGATGCAGCAACGATGGGTTTAATCTCGGCACCTACATTACAACCAGTTGACCATCTCGGCAGATGGAACCCACAACTTGGTAAAGATAGTTGTTTAATGTGTCATCAAGATTCAGCAGCAACTGGAGCAAGAGAAATACCAATAGATCATTTCGTAGATGAAGATCGAAGCGAAGGAATTTTCGGACCAAGAAATCAGTGTATAACGTGTCATGGTCTTGATTCAGGCGATACCAAGCCAGCATTTAATAGAGAAAACTAAATTTTCAACAATGGAGGTGTATGATGGTTATTTCAGGATTTATGCTAATTACAGTAAAAGGCAAAACGGATTTAGCAATTGAACAACTACAGAAACTTCCAGGTGTCGAAGTTCATCTTGTTGAGCAAGGCGTTAAAGTGGTCTTAACTCTAGAGGCTCCTTCTGTTGATGAAAGTTATCGTATTGGTGAGGCGTTCAAAGAGATTGATGGAATTGTTTCGATCTGTCTTGCTTACACTCACTTTGAAGATGATCCAGCAATGGAACATAAAAGAGTTGTGATTAAGCAATGATAGAAAAATTGAACCGTAGAGAATATCTTAAGGAGAATTTCCGTTCTTCCTTTCAGTTTCTAGGGTCAATCATTGGAGCTTCCCTTGAGCAAGAACGAAATTTTATCCGTCCACCAGGTGCAGGAGATGAACTAGGATTTCTTACCTCATGTACTCGCTGTGGAGTTTGTGCAGAAGTATGTCCTCACGATACAATAAGTCTTTTTTCAGCGGATTATGGAGCAAAGTTAGCTGGGACACCTTTTATCAACCCAAATGAAGTTCCTTGTACATTTTGTAATAAGTGTATTACTCATTGCCCTACAGGAGCTTTAGAGGAAATTGGTCCAAACGAGAAACTAGGGATGGCTGAAGTTGTTGAATTTAACTGTTTAGCTTTTAAGGGGACAATGTGTGACTATTGTGTTAGAGCTTGTCCTTTAGGAACTGACGCATTAACGCTTGAAGATGGAAAACCAAAAGTAATTGAAGCAAATTGCAACGGTTGTGGTCTCTGCGTTAGTGCTTGTATTCAAACATTTAAAGGCATTTACGTAAAAATTATAGAAGCATAAAATGAGTAGGGAATGACCATAAAAAAGTCATTCCTTTTTCTTACTATTATTTTCCGGCATGAAGAAACGGGAAAACTGTTATTATTTTCTTTTAAAACTGTGCTAAAGATGTCACAAAAAATCATTGAAAGATAATGTATAGTTGTAGAGAATCGATATTTAAAGTAATTAGTGAAAAAAATCAATTTTCTGCGAGCAGTTACTTTTTATTAAAACTATATTCCTCCTATGGAAAGAGGGGTTATCAATGGATATAAGATCTTTCACTAAGTATTGTTCTCGTTCGCTAATCAAAGGAATAATAGTTGGCTTAGTTACTTTAGTTGGGGCTTCATTTGGGCATTCGTTAGCTTTAATGATTGGCATTAACATGTCCAATCCCATTATTTTTTTAGACGAATTATCTAGTACACTTTTATTTTTGAGCATGATTACTGTGACAGCTATTTTAATAGGTGAATTATTTAAACAATTAAATCAGCCGTTTACAGAACGAGTAATTTCAATATTTATGTATCATTTTTTCTTTTTTTACTTCCTGCGAATGTTCGATGGCTTTTTATCCAGTACAAAGTCGTTTAGTTTCTATGAAATTCTTGGACATATTTTGGCTGCTATATTTTTTTCCATCGCTGTAGCACTACTATGGAAACCGATGAACGAGCAAAGTAGTTTAGTTGAAAAATCAACAAATTATTTTAAATTCAAGAATTTGAAAAAATGGTTGATCGGTTATGTTGTTGCATCGATAAGCTTTGCGTTAATATATTATTTAACCAATTGGCTTATTTTACCTTTTATTGAACCTTTTTATAGTGATTTAGGGAATAATTATGGAAGAGATATTTATAATTTTTATCACTTGCTTTTCGCTAAGCTAATCGTTGGTGGTTTGTTTGTGCTAGTGTTAATGCCCATTTTTGTTTTATCGACGATGTCAAAAACTTCGCTTCTTTTCTGGATTGGATTCCCGATTTTCGTGCAAGCTGCAGTCTATCCTACTAGTGTTGAGGTTTGGTTACCTTTAGGTATTAGGTTTCCGTTTTTAATTCAACAAATGGTAATTACTTACTTTATGGCAATTATGTTAGTGCAATTATTTTACTTGCCTAGCGAAAGTGATGTTATTGACGATCAGTTTAAATGGATGTATTAAAACTACCTAAACTTTCACAGTTGGGTAGTTTTTCATTTCCTCTCAAAAAACAACTATGGTATTGTTAGAGTGATACTTTAGTAACGGAGTTGGAAAATATGTTTGAAAAAAAATTACATTCGCTTTCACCAATCGATGTCTTAAAAAAATATTATGGTTACGACAGATTTAGACGAAATCAAGAAGAAATTATTACATCTATATTTGAAAGAAAAGACACTTTTTGCATTATGCCCACAGGCGGCGGGAAATCGGTCTGCTATCAAGTGCCGGCAATTCTTTTGAAAGGACTAACGATTGTTATTAGTCCATTAATCTCTTTAATGAAAGATCAAGTTGATACTTTGACTAGTAATGGAATACCAGCAGTTTATTTAAATAGTACAGTGACTTATTCAAATCAAGAACTTATTATGAAGGATATTAGACAAGGAAAATATAAACTTGTTTATGTCGCACCAGAGCGGCTCGATTCTAATCAGTTTTTACATTTTTTGAAACAGTTACCAATCGAGTTTATTGCCATAGATGAAGCCCACTGCATTTCCCAATGGGGACATGATTTTCGTCCAAGTTACAGAAAAATAGGGGCTTTAATTGAACAGCTATCACCTCGTCCGGTAATTGCGGCTTTTACTGCGACGGCGACAAAAGAGGTTGCTGAGGATATTAAAAGAGGACTAGCACTTCAATCTCCTTTATCGTTTGTTTCTGGTTATGAAAGGGAAAACCTAGCTTTTTCTGTCGTGAAAACAGGTAACAAGAGGAAGTATTTACTAGATTTTTTAAAGCGTTACAAAGGCGAAAGCGGAATAATTTATACTGCCACTAGAAAAGATGTCGAAAGCTTACAGCTCTTTTTAGCTAAAAATGGGATTCAGGCAGTTACCTATCACGCGGGCATGGCTGAGCGTGTCCGTAATGACCATCAAGAAAAATTTATTTATGATGATGAAAAAATAATTATTGCCACAAACGCATTTGGAATGGGTATTGATAAATCAAATGTTCGGTTCGTGATCCATTATCAACTACCTAAGAGCATGGAGGCTTACTATCAAGAAGCCGGCAGGGCTGGGCGAGACGGAGAAAATAGTGAATGCATCGTATTCTATACTAGTAAAGATGTCCAAACACAAAAGTTTTTAATTGAACAGTCACAATCAGACGAAGAGCGGAAATCACGTGAATATCGAAAACTGCAAATGATGGTAGATTTTTGTCATACGACAAAATGTTTACAAAGCTTCATTGTTGCTTATTTTGGGGACATCCTAGAGCGAGAGTGTAGTAAATGTTCAAATTGTTTATCGGATTTCGAGGAAATTGATGTCACGATTGAAGCACAGAAAATTTTTTCTTGTGTTGTTCGAATGAAGGAAAGATTTGGTGTTACCCTAATTGCTCAAGTTCTTAAAGGATCTCAAAATAAACGAATTAAACAATTGAGCTTAACGGAATTAAGTACATATGGAATTATGAACAAAAAAACGGAAAAAGGAATTAGTGAACTGATTCAACTTTTGATCGCTGAAGGCTACTTAGGATTAAAAAACGGTCAATATCCTACTGTAAGAATGACTGAAAAAGCTGCTGATGTCCTAAAGAATGGTTCAAAGGTTTTACAGAAATTAAAACCGGTTAAAAAAGAAGCGGTTGTTCACAGTGAACTTTTTGAACTGCTTCGCCAGATCCGAAGAGATATAGCTGAAAAGGAAAAGCTACCACCGTATATTATCTTTTCTGACGCAACATTAAGAGAAATGTGTCAGTATTACCCTAAAACGAAACTAGAAATGCTCCAAATCAAAGGAGTAGGGGAAGTAAAGTATGAGAAGTATGGGCAAGTATTTTTAAATGAAATAAGTCAGTTTTCAGAATGATTTATAGTATATTAGCCAAATTTTAGGTAAAAATATAACTAGCTTCTAAAAGGAGGGCTGGTTAATGGAAATGGATATGAGTGTCAACGAGGTTATTACTTCAATTAATCAATTACGTTCAGACGGTCAAGTTCTCGCCAAGAAAAAAGTTAAGAAGTCTCATCCTGAGTTAATGAGAAGTGCACTTCATTACTTCCCGAGCTGGGAGCATGCGATTAAAGAAAGTGGTATAGAGTAAAAAAAGATAAGAGCAAAGAAACTCTCTCGTTTTATGCTCTTATTTTTTTTTGATTCCGGGTATTTAAAAGCTCTAAATGGTATTCAAGTTTAAATTACTATTTTAGGAATAATTATCTTAACTTCCAAATTTAGAGATGGTAGAATAGAAGTTAATCTAAATAAATGAATTTCATTCAAATAGATTTTAATGAGCATAAAATTTTATAAATGGGGTGCTTATATGGGGAAAGTAAAAATAGTTACAGATTCGACACCAGATGTTCCAAAAGAAGATTTAGTAGCATTAGGGGTTGAAATTGTCCCGTTAACAATAACAGTTGATGGAAAGTCGTATATTGATGGTGTTGATGTTTCGGCAAAAGATTATATTCCGTTGTTGAAATTAGCGAAGGAAATTCCGAAGACGTCGCAACCTGCAGCAGGAGTTTTTACAGAAGTTTATGATCGCCTTGGTGCTGACGGAAGTGAGATTATCTCAATACATATTACTAGTGGTATGAGCGGGACAGTTAATTCAGCTCAAACTGGTGCTGAATTAAGTAAGGCGAAAGTTACAGTAATTGATTCTAAATTTATTTCTTTTGCGTTAGGATTTCAAGTTATTGAAGCAGCTAAACTAGCCAAAGCGGGTAAGTCGGTGGCTGAGATAATTAGCAGAATAAATGAAGTGAAAGAAAATTCAGCCTTATATCTGATGGTCGATACATTGGATTATTTGTTAAAAGGTGGCAGGATTGGCAGAGGTAGAGCATTGCTAGGTTCTATACTAAAAATAAAGCCAATTGCTTCGTTAGCAGATGGGGTGTATACACCGGTATCAAAAGTGAGAACCTATCCGCAATTAATTAAATATTTAACAAAACAACTAGAAACAGAAACAACTAATAAAACGATAAAAGCGGTTGGAATCGCGCATGCAGACAATTTTCAATTAGCAACTCAGTTAAAAGAAGCAATAACAAAGGTTTCTGGATTTTCAGATATAAAAATTGTTGATACAACGCCAATTATCAGTACACACACAGGTCCAGGTGCAATAGCTTTAATGTATTTTGCAGAGTAGGGAATGAGACGATGCAGCTAAATTAGTAAAAGTAAAATGCATTGATAGTTATGAAAATGTTTTTTCTATAAAAAAATATATAACAAAAACAGGAGCTACTACGCACTTAGAGTAAGCTCCTGTTTTTTTGCGGAGAACATCAAATTTTTGTGTCTGTCTAGCTCAAGCACCTTGCTTACAAGCCTTAACCTGTTGGCACCCGTTTTTTTGGCTTCTTTGATTTGGCTATATCGACTTCTTCATCTGCTATTTCTTGATTATAAACACTTTCAGTTGGAGTGCTATTGTTTTTGGAAGCAGCGTTACGAAAATGTTTTCGTTTAGTCATCGAAGATACCCCCTATTTACCATAAAGCTCTTGTTCAGCCATTTGAACAAGTCGCTTCGTGATTTCTCCACCAACTGAACCATTTGAGCGAGAAGTATCGTCTGCATTTAATTTTACACCAAATTCTTGGGCAATTTCATATTTCATTTGATCTAGTGCTTGTTCTACACCAGGAACAAGCAATTTATTTGTATTTGACATTTTAAATCCCTCCTTAGTCAATATCTTAACCAGTAGGAAGGATAATATAATAGAAAACTTAACCAAACGAGCTACTTAGAAGATAATTAAGACCCCTCAGTTATAAAAAAGATAGAGATGATGAAAACTAGGCCTACTTTTAGATAAGGAGCACTTATCTTGAAAGTATTGTTAATTATTTGAAAAAAAGAGGGAATAATTACTGACCATGGTTTAAAAAAAGACGTAATTGAGAAACTAACTATTAAAGAACATAAAAAGATGAGATATAGTTTGCCATATAGTGATGAAGAAACGACGACTTCGTAATTCAAATGGAAGGTGGCGACTCCAGTTAATAAATTTACTAGCTCAATCGGATTTCCATTTTTTGTAAATAGAAGATAAATAATTGGTGCAGCAAAAATAAATAAAATGAATAAAGGAGCGCTTAAATAAATTAATTTGTTTAAACGTTTTTTTGTTTCGTTCTCATAATGGTGATCGTATTTCCAAACAACACTCATTATGAAAATGCTAATGCTAATATAAGGTAAGACAGAAAGCAGTAATATCCAAGTATTCATTTTTTTACCTCCTTACTAAGTTTATAACATTATAAACTTAATAATAGGTAGAACGTTGTGAGAATAATCACACCTTGGAAGTAAAAGTCATGAGACTGACATAAAATAAATAAGTTTTCGTGAAATTTTCAAAAAGTTATTTTCAAAACAAAATAAAATCGTTAGAGTAGACATTATAATCGTTTTAATCATCAGATGACCTTATGAGCTGATGAATTAATAATATTTTAAATAAAGAGGAGAATTGATGTATGAAACAAAAAAATCGATGGCTAATCGCATTATCAGCAGTAGCAATCCATTTATCTATTGGTTCAGCTTATGCATATAGTGTATTCGTTAATCCATTAACTGAAAAACTAGGTTGGGAAAGAGCAGAGGTTTCTTTTGCTTTTACGATCGCAATTTTTTGCTTAGGAATGTCAGCAGCTTTTTTCGGACCATTTGTTGAAAAATATGGTCCTAGGAAGTCCGCGTTTTTAGCAGCTAGCTTTTTTGCTACTGGAATTATCGGAGCTGGTTTTGCTGTATCTTTGGAATCATTGCCGCTGTTTTATTTAACATATGGGTTATTAAGCGGTATGGGTCTTGGTTTAGGATATATTTCTCCAGTATCTACATTAGTAAAATGGTTTCCAGACCGTCGGGGTCTAGCAACAGGTATGGCCGTATTTGGCTTTGGTGCTGGTGCTTTAATTGCCAGTCCAATTGCGGCAAGACTTATTACTGAGATAGGAATTCCTAGTACTTTCTTTACTTTAGGAGTTACGTACTTGGTGTTAATGTCGTTGGGTGCTTCTTATATTGCCAAACCACCTCAAGGCTGGTTACCAAAAGGAATGACTGAGGCATCAGGAGCAAAAAAGAAAATAACAGAAGATTTAGCTCAATTAACAGGTAAAGAAGCAATCAAAACAAAACGTTTCTGGTTACTATGGGTAATGATGTTCATTAATATCTCTACAGGGTTAATGATCATTTCTGTTGCATCTCCAATGGCCCAAGAAAAAGTTGGACTGACAGCCATCGCAGCAGCAAGTATGGTAGGAATTATGGGTCTATTTAATGGTGCAGGTCGAATTGGTTGGGCGACACTCTCTGACGTCATAGGAAGAACGAGAATTTATATGATCTTTTTCTCGATTCAATTAGTTGCATTTTTAATATTACCAAATGTTACAAACGTACTTTTATTTCAAATATTAATATTCATCGTGTTAACGATATATGGTGGAGCATTCGCCGTACTTCCTGCTTTTATTGGTGATATATTTGGAACAAAGCAACTTGGAGCGATTCATGGTTTATTATTAACATCATGGTCAATGGCGGGAGTTGTAGGACCCCTCTTAGTTGCGTATATTCGCGAAACTACAAATAGCTATGATGCAACGTTTTACGTTTTTGCGGTATTTTTAATTGTTGCCCTCTTTACTTCAATTTTAATTGCACGTGATATAAAAATGATAAGAGTTGGTCAAAAAGAAGCATTTAAAAAAGTAAGCTAAGAATAAGCGCCAGGTATCCGAAGTGGAAACCTGGCGCTTTAAATTTATGAGAGTTTTGATATTTTTACAGCACAAGCTTTATATTCAGCTGTTCCTGAAATAGGATCAAATTCATCAATCGTTAATGCATTCGTTGGCACGTCAGCCCAGTGAAAACTCATAAAAACATCACCTTTTTGCATTTTGTTGCAAATCTTAGCTTTAACTTTAACTTTTCCACGTCTAGAGGCAACCTCTACATATTCACCATCTTCAATATTAAGATTTGCGGCGTCATCTGCGTGCATATCTGCTGTTTCCTCTGTTTGTTTAAGCTTAATATTAGGAGGATAATAAACGGTTTGTGAATTAGTATTGTATTGTTCATAACGTCTACCTGTCGTTAATGTGAGCGGATATTCCTCGTCAGTTGGCTCAGCCGGAAGAGAGAAATCAACAGGAACGAATTTCGACTTTGCGGTTAACTCTCGGCCTTCGTGGAATCTTTCGTGTAACAAGAAAGTCCCTGGGTGATCGACAGTTGGGCAAGGATAATGTATTGCACCTTCGTTGTCAAATCGCTGATACGTCATGCCGCCAAACAGATTTGGGACTAAAGTTCGTACTTCATTCCAAATCTCTTCACTTGAGTTGTAATTCATTTGATAACCCATTAATGTTGCTAACTCAGAAAGGATTTGCCAATCATCCTTTGTATTAGGATGAGCTTTTACGCCTTGTCTAGTTCTTTGAACGCGACGGTCAGCATTCGTGTAAGTTCCGTCAACTTCCGCCCAAGACCTAGCCGGTAAAACCACATCAGCAATTTCGGCTGTTTCATGTAAAAATAAATCTTGAACAATTAATAAGTCAACATTTTCTATAGCAGACTTTGTGTGATGCATGTTTACGTCAGCAAGAACTGGATTCTCACCGATAATATAGAGGGCTTTCATTTTTCCTTCTGACATTTTTTCGATCATTCTAGTTTGGGTATGGCCAATTTCAGCTGGGATTTTCACTCCCCAAGCATCTTCAAAAATCTTCCTATCAGCTTCATTAATAACTTTTAAGGCACCTGCTAATTGGTTAGGTAAGCAGCCCATGTCGCCAGCACCTTGAACGTTATTTTGACCGCGAAGTGGCATAATGCCTGTTCCTTCTTTACCAATATTACCAGTTAGCAAGGCAATGTTGGCAATGTCAAAAACATTATTGACACCGAAATGGTGTTCGGTAATCCCTAATGTATAAGCGATCATACCACGATCGGCACTACCATAGGCTCTAGCTACTTCGCGAATGTCATCAGCAGAAACGCCAGTAATAGTAGCTGCATATTCAGGAGTATAAGTTCGAACCTTTTCTTTTAACTCTTCAATTCCTTCCGTAACATTCTCAATATATTGTTTATCATAAAGTTCTTCATTAATAATGACGTGGATCATGGAGTTGAGGAGGGCGATATCACTACCAATTTTGAGTTGTAAGTGTTTTTCTGCAGATTTTGTCATATCAATTTTTCTTGGGTCAATGACAAAAAGGCGAACGCCATTTTTAACTGCTTTTTTAATACGATTAGCAATAATTGGGTGAGCAACTGACGTATTGGAGCCAATTAATAGCAATACCTCAGCTTTGTCAAAATCTTCGTAACGGTTTGTAGGTGCACCACTTCCACCAAATATAGTTGCCAGACCGGCAACGCTAGGAGCGTGTCAAGTTCGGTTACAACCGTCGATGTTATTCGTTCCTAATACTGCCCGAGCGAACTTTTGTGTAACATAGTTTGTTTCATTTGTTGCCCTTGCACAAGCGAAGATTGACATACTTTCTGGACCAAATTCTTGTTTTATTTTTGTGAGTTTCTCAGCAATGAAAGTAAATGCTTCTTTCCATGATACGGGCTCGAGCTTACCATGCTTTCTTAACAACGGAGAAGATAATCTTTCTTGGGCATGAACATAATTATAAGCGAAAGATCCTTTTATACAGGTTTGACCCATATTTACAGAAGATTCTTTGTCTCCTCTGACTTTGACAATTTTATTATCTGTTACTTCGACAATTAAGCCACAACCAACGCCACAGAAACTACAGATCATTTTTACTTCTTGAGTATTTTCCATCTTTAAAACTCCTCTCAAGCTGGTATTAGATTATAAAAAACTGCGTAAATAATTGATTACCATAAATTGTATAGTTTTAATGGAAAGATAGCTTGATATAGTATAAGATTATTGTATCAGAATTTAAAGAAAAATACAGATAAAATCATAGTAGATTGGCTGGAATGGGGTTTTTTGGTGGTAAATATCGGTTTAGTTTTAGAAGGCGGAGGAATGCGCGGAGTATATACTGGGGGGGTTCTAGAGTATTTTTCTGAACAAGAACTTATTTTCCCTTATATAATTGGTGTTTCAGCGGGAGCTTGTAATGGAGCATCATACATTTCAAAGCAAAGAGGCAGAAATAAACAGGTTACCATTGACCTTATTGATCATCCAAAGTATCTTTCATATAGAAATTTCCTACGTCATAAACAGCTTTTGGGAATGGATTTTATTTTTGATGAAATCCCAAATCAGATTGTACCGTTTGATTATCAAACCTTTGCCGAAGCAAAGCAGAAATTTTTTATAGGAACGACGGATTGTCATACTGGAAAGCCACATTATTTCGAAAAAAATAATCTTCCGAGTAGCGATTTTGCTACTGTATTAAAAGCTTCAAGTTCCTTACCTTTGATCGCACCAATTGTAAAATATAATGGTATGGAATTGTTGGATGGCGGAATTAGTGATCCTGTGCCAATAAAAAAATCTGTCCAAGATGGAAACACCAAAAATGTTGTTATTTTAACTAGAAATTCAGGTTATCAGAAAAAGAAACAAGCATTTCCTTGGTTAGTAAACAGACCATATAAAAACTATCCAGAGCTTGTTGAAAAAATGAAGGAAAGACATAATCACTATAATTCTGCACTTAACTATATAGAGGAACAAGAAACGAGCGGTAATGCTTTTGTTTTTAGACCGTCAAAAACAGTAAAAGTTAGCAGACTTGAGCGAGATAAATCGAAATTAACTGAGTTATATAACCTAGGGTTTAATGATGCAAAAGAACTTCATGAAAAGTTGGTGTCGTGGTTACAGCGATAACAGTATGATAGAATTAGTGTAATTATAAAGAGGATAATCAGAATCCACAAAAAAGTTGAGACAGTTATGAATTACTGCTTTTTTGAAGTGCCTCAGACCAGTATAGTTATTTACGGAGGAAGTTATGTGGGGTGTTGTCGATGAATACACGTAAAGGTTATAAAATGCTAATAATGGCACTTTTTGTTGCTTTTATTAGTTTGATTTCAAGGTCAATTATTTATTTAATTCTATCTGTGGCAATTGCGGCCATCATCATCTTTCTATTAAGTAGTGATAAAAAAGCTAGAAAAGCGCAACCTGGAAAACAAACAGCGGTTATGGCTAAGGAAGCAAATAAAAAATTAATCACTTTGCTATGGGTTACAACGATATTCGGTGGTCTCAGTTTAGGCTATGGTGCACTTTTTTTTACAAGCGAGACAGTATTCCATCAAATAATTCCGCTACCAGACCAACACTATAGTGCGATGATTTTCATCAGTGTTGGTTTTAGTGGAGTATTAGCTAGCATATATTTTCTGCTCAGGGAAGGTTTGACAGTTACGAAAAAAGCAAAACAAGTGAGCGCTACTTCACCTGTTTTCTGTGGTCATTGTGGTCAACAAAACAACGGCAGCCATGCTTTTTGTTCTAGTTGTGGGCAAAAATTATAAATTTATTAACTGAGTGAATTTTCAAATGAAAGGAAGATTTTTAATGCTCCTGACGGTATCAGAAAAAAAGTTCATAATAAAATTACTTGCTAAGAAAAAAATAAGTTTTTTTAGCTCGAGAATGGAAAAGGAAACTGCAGCAGAATTACTAGAAAAATTCGAACAGAATATTCGTAATGGAAAAGTAAATGATATGAAACAGTCGAGGTTATAGGAACCAAGACTCAATGAGGATGTCAACTCTTTTGTCATTAATACTGAAGCTTCATCTTGATGAAGCTTTTTTTTGTGTTTTTTTTTAAGGTTAATGAATCATAATGCTGGTTCAACACCACATCGAGCTAGTTGGTATTATGAACTGCGCACTCGTATCTAAAAAACTGTATAAAAGTCCGAAATATCAGATCATAGGATGAGAGTTTTTAGATGTAATAACATAATTATTGATTTTCAGTAAAATAGTATAACGTATTTAGATCATTGTGCTATACTACTGAAGAATAGCTAACGAAAAGGGGAGAATTAATTTGTCAAGATTTAAATATATTCGCTCGTTCGATGAAATAGGTAAAAATGATATTCCTTTAGTAGGTGGAAAAGGCGCGAACTTAGGAGAATTAACTCAAAATGGTGTTCAAGTACCACCGGGTTTTTGTGTGACGGCGTCTGCATATAGTTATTTTATTCAAGTACGAGATTTAGATAAAAAAATAAGTAGTATTATCGATAATATTGATTATGAAAATACTGCCGAGTTACAAATTAGAGCACAGCAAATTCGTAGTTTAATCGAGAGAACAGACATGGTTGAGCTTGTTGAAAAGGAAATTAGGGAAGCGTATGCCGAGTTTGGTAGTTTAATTAACCTTACTGATCCAAGTGTGGCGGTACGTAGCTCTGCTACAGCTGAAGATTTACCTGAGGCATCGTTTGCGGGGCAACAAGATACATATCTGGAAATTAGCGGTGTAAATGAAGTAATCAAGCATGTGAAAATGTGCTGGGCATCACTTTGGACAGCACGCGCGATTTATTACCGTGAAAATCAAGGTTTTAGTCATTTTGATGTTTCATTAAGTACAGTTATCCAAAAAATGGTTGATAGTGAAAAATCAGGAGTGTTATTTACAGTAAATCCCGTAACGAATAATCGTAATGAGATGATGATTAATGCCTCTTGGGGATTAGGAGAAGCGGTTGTGTCTGGCTTAGTAACACCAGATGAATATTTAGTTGAGAAAAGTACATTAAAGGTCACTCAAAAACAAATTGCCAAGAAAAATGTATTAGTAGTAAAAAATAAAGAAGCTGTTGGTACGATTGAAGTTGCCGTTAAAGATTATTTGGGTTATGAACAAGTGAGTGCCCAATGTTTACTAGACGAAGAAATTAACTATTTATGTAAAAGTAGTTTGAAAATAGAAGAAATTTATCAAGTGCCTCAAGATATTGAGTGGGCATTAGACCGCGATACAAAAGAACTTTATATTTTACAAGCTCGTCCAGTTACAACGCTAAAGGAGGAAAATGGAGAAGTGGTAGAAGTGAAGGTAAAACGACGTCCAATCGTTCGTGGTCTTGCGGCATCACCTGGTATGGTTAGTGGGATTGTTAAAAAAATAAAAGATATTAGTGAAATTGCCCGTGTCGAAATAGGTGATATTCTCGTCACTGAGATGACGAATCCAGATATGATTCCGGCTCTTAAAAGGGCAGCGGCGGTTGTTACTGATGAAGGCGGACGCACATGCCATGCTGCCATCGTTTCACGTGAGTTAGGGATTCCTTGTATTGTTGGCTCTGGCACGGCAACACAAGTTCTACATGACGGGATGGAAATTACGGTTGATGCAACACGTGGTGTTGTCTATAGCGGCAATTTAATGCCTAAAGTAAAGCCTGAAGCAGTGGCTGAAACTAGCGGTCAAGCATCAATTAACGAAGCCTTACTTGCTCAACTTGCTCCGATTACAGGAACAAAAGTCTATATGAATTTAGGGGAATCGGAATTAATTCATAAGTACAAAAATCTTCCGTTTGATGGCATCGGTTTAATGAGAACAGAGTTTATTTTTACAACGCTTGGAATTCACCCTATGTACTTATTAAAAACAGGTCAAGGTGAAAAACTAGTAGATGCAATGTCAGAATCAATTACAACCGCTGCCGAAGTGATTTTTCCAAGACCGTTAGTAGTGAGGTTAAGTGATTTCCGTTCAAATGAATTCCGTGGTCTAGAAGGCGGCGAAGAAGTTGAGCCAGTGGAAGCGAACCCGATGATTGGTTGGCGGGGCGTTTCAAGATACATCTCTCCGGAATATGAAGCAGGCTTCCGTTTAGAATGCCAAGCGATCAAACGAGTGAGAGAAGAGTTTGGATTAACTAATGTTTGGGTTATGTTGCCATTCGTTCGGACTCCATGGGAAGTTGTCAAAGTAAAACAAATTATGGCTGAAGAAGGCCTAGTCCAAAATAATGAATTTAAAATTTGGATTATGGCGGAGGTTCCATCGGTTATTTTTGCAGCTGAGGAATTCGCTGAGTTAGTGGATGGCTTCAGTATTGGCAGCAATGATTTAACCCAGTTAATTATGGGGGCCGATCGTGACTCTGGCATCTTAAATAGTATGGGATATTTTGATGAAAGAAGTTCCTCTGTAAAGAGTGCAATTAAAATGTTAATTGAGGCAGCTCATAAGCACGGAAAAACGGTTTCAATTTGCGGTCAAGGTCCGTCACTTTATCCTGAATTGACAGAGTTCTTAGTAAATGCAGGAATTGACAGTATTAGTGTTAATCCAGATACAGTTACTTACACTAGACGATTAATTGCCTCAGTAGAGCAAAGATTTATTTTAAATAAATTACGTAATTTATAAGCAGATCCACTATAAGTAGAAGTGAGAAGAAGTAGCGCCTATATGTGCTACTTCTTTTTTTTGCAAGAAAAGATACTCCTATTGCGGCGTTTCCAACACCAACTAACATCAGCCAATGGTAGAGGGGAGATCGTTCCCTTTCCGCATCAGCCAAGGTAACGATAGAGGGATGATCGTGCCGTTTGTTCTATTATAGACATTCTATAGAAACTTCTTCGAGTACTACTTTCAATAATTTTACATTAGGAATGATACATCTACATTTAATTTAGAGACATCCTAGAGATAAGTATTATTTCGTAAGGGGGTTTCTTGAATGCGCCGATTAGCAACGGTGTTTAGTATTGCGTTAATAGGAGTTATCGCAATTTGGTACGCCAATACTCATGAAAGTGAAGAATATTATGGGCAAACACAAATGTCAATCGTTAGGCAGCAAGCTCTAGACGGAGTACTAGCAGAAGATTTATCATTAACAACATCATTGTTTATTGATCAGCTAGAAAATCAACTATTACGTTGGAGTGAACATGATTTTACTAATCAAGAACTTTATGAAAAATTTCAAGAAGAATTAATTGATCACAATCATTTTGAGGCATTTGCTCTTGTTAACGACGGTAAAATAGAATTTAGTGCTGGAGAAATTCATCAAAAAGATTTTCAGAAGCTTGTCCATGAGTTTAACGATATCAAAAGCTCTGACCCATATGTAAAAGAGGGAACAGAGTATATGTTAGTAAGTTGTTCAACAAACAATCAAAAAGAAGTAGTTGGGGAAGTTGATTTATCTTTTGTTAAACAGTTTGTTCGTGATTTAGGAAACGTTGTCGATGCAAATGGAAATTTATTTATTGGTGCAGATGAGGTGAAAGTAGAACTTGAAAAAGGAGAAACTCAGCGAAAAGGAGCTACAAAAGACGTCCCTGAGTTAGGGTGGAAAATTACTGTCCAATCAGATGTGAAGCAAGAACAAGATCCTCACTACACCCCGCATGAAGTTATCATTAGCTTTGCTGAGGGAGTCAATGGAGAAGAGTGGATTAAAAATGCACCATTAACTTTAGTCAAAAATGGTGGACCTTACTTTGTTGTTCGTGATGAGACTAGGGAAACAGAGCAACTCGTCAATGAATTAAGCGAACTGGAAGAAACTGAGCTAGTTGAACCTAACTATTTCTATACAAAACAGCGCCGCCAAGAACCATTTGTCAGACGACAAGGTGAGTTTCCCAATGATGAATTTTTTGAGCCATATCAATGGAATTTAACGCAAATTTTTGCGGAACTTGGTTGGGATATTAGTAGCGGAACAGAAGAGGTAATAATCGCGATCTTAGATAGTGGTGTAGATCCCGAACATGAAGATTTAAAAGAAAGAATTTCGATTGGTTATAATGCGTTTGAGGATGACGACGAATTTTTTGATGAAAATGGCCACGGAACTCATGTAGCAGGAATTGCTGCTGCAACGACAAATAATGTTACAGGGATTGCTGGCGTTTCTTGGTTCAACTCTATTTTGCCTGTTAAAGTATTAAATGAAGAAGCTGAAGGAACGGCTTTTGAGGTTGCCAATGGGATTCGCTGGGCAACTGACAATGGTGCAAAAGTCATTAATATGAGCTTAGGCGATTCGTTTAACTCAAAAATTATCCATGATGCAATCAGATATGCTTACAAAAATGACGTTACTTTAATTGCTGCAGCAGGAAATGATAATGTGGAAACGCCGATGTATCCAGCTGCATATAAAGAAGTCATCGCCGTGTCAGCAGTTGATAACCATCGTCACAAAGCGATTTTCTCAAATTATGGTGAACATATTGATGTTGCCGCTCCCGGAGAGCATATCCCTAGTACGTTTTTAGATAATTCTTATGTGATGATGTCAGGAACATCAATGGCCGCTCCACATGTCGCTGGCTTAGCAGGATTAATTAGATCAATAAAACCAGAGCTAACAAATGATGAAGTTGCAGATATCATCCGTTTATCGGCTAACGATATCGGGCCCCGAGGCTTCGATCCATTTTATGGTCACGGTGAAATAGATGTCGTAGGCGCTTTAAAAATGTTGCAAAATGATTGAGAGTGCACTATCTTTTTGGTGGAGTAATGCAAGAGAGGCTGATCTAAAATCAGCCTCTCTTACTGTTGTTTAATAATTTTTAGTACTTAAATACGTTATTTTGTACTAAATTAAGTAGCTCGTCCAACTCCTGACTACACTTAATGGTTTTATTCGATGACATTCCCAAAATACTAGCTAAATAAATCATGTGCAATCTCTTTTTTTCAATAACCTCGACGAGCATTGTATCCTAGTCACCCCTTAATTTCTCTCATTTATATCCTTACTCATTATTCAACAAAATCTACTAAAATAAAACAGTTTCGACAAAACTAGCCAAAAGCCTTCTTAAATAGTTAGGAATCTTCAAAATGCATCTTTTCATTCGACAAAGAAAAAGTAAAACAAAAACACTTAAAGATTTTGATTTCCAAACGAACTTTACTGGAAAGCCTTCGACCTAGCTTTCCACGATTCCAACATCAGTTAACTTATCTTGCTTTTCTATTCAATAATCGATTTCATTGTAATCCTTTGGTTGAGGATCGCGATCTTCAGGTATACTAATAGCATACTTAATTGTTGGAACGGTCTCTTTTGCTGGTATCTGACTCTTTGGAGATTTTTCGAATTTTTTTTGTCTTTTCATATTATTACACCTCATTTTTATGTTATGATATTTGATATTATTTCTTTTTTACAAATTTTTATTACTATAAATTGTTACTGAATATTAGTAATTGATAATTAGGTTACTTTTAGATAGAAGGGGTAGGCGAGAAAAATGAAACAGTATTTAAAGCTTGATGAATGGTCAATTATCGAAGAAGGTTTTGACCCAGAAAATCATGAAGTTTCTGAAAGTGTTTTTAGTATTGGTAATGGACATATGGGTCAGCGAGCAAATTTTGAAGAGGATTATTCAGGTAAATCACTTCAAGGCAGTTATCTTGCTGGTGTATATTATCCAGATAAAACGCGAGTCGGTTGGTGGAAGAATGGTTATCCTGAATATTTTGCAAAAGTATTGAACGCGACGAACTGGATTGGGTTAAGCTTGGAAATTGCGGGAGAAAATTTAGACTTACATAACCTTAAGGTAAGTAATTTTGTACGGACTTTAAATATGAAAAAAGGATTTCTAGAGCGTTCATTTGTAGTAACCTTTTCAGATGGAAAGGAAGTTAAAATTAATGTAAAACGTTTTGTCAGCCTTGTTGATAAAGAGATAGGGGCGATTCGCTACTCATTAACACCTGTAAACTTTGATGGTGAATTGAAAGTAACGTCTTACCTTGATGGTGATATCAAGAATCAAGATGCGAATTATGATGAGAAATTTTGGGGTGAGGTAGCTAAGGAAATTACAACTGACTTTGGCACTGTTACGATAAAAACGAAGAAATCTAATTATCTTCTTTGTTCTACAATGAAAACAGAACTTTTTCAAGATGGTGAAAAGCTTTCATTAACACCAGAACTTACTGAAAAAGAAAAATATCTTTCCCATACGTTTACTCACCAGCTTCAAAGTCGCCAAGAAACGGTTATTTACAAATATGTTTCTAATGTAACATCTAGGGATTATGACGGATTAGAATTAGCTTATGTTGGAAAAAAGAGGCTGCAAACAGCAATAACTAAAGGTTTTGAAAAAATGCTCACCGAACAAGCAGGAGCATGGTCTAAAAAATGGGAACAAAGTGATATTGTCATAGACGGTGATGTGAGCGCGCAACAAGGAATTCGCTTTAATATTTTTCAACTTAATCAGACTTACACTGGTGAAGATGATCGTTTAAACATCGGCCCAAAAGGTTTTACTGGTGAAAAATATGGCGGGAGTACGTATTGGGATACAGAGGCTTACTGCTTACCATTTTATTTAAGTACAGCAGATCCAAAAATTTCAAAAAACTTACTTATCTATCGCTATAAACATTTACAAAAAGCAATTGAAAATGCCGAAAAACTAGGGTTTTCAGGTGGGGCCGCACTTTATCCAATGGTAACAATGAATGGTGAGGAATCTCATAATGAATGGGAAATTACCTTCGAAGAAATCCACCGAAACGGAGCGATTGCTTACGCGATTTACAACTATGTTACATATACAAATGATAAATCTTATCTAGGGGAATATGGCTTAGAAGTATTAGTAGCAATATCAAGATTTTGGGCACAACGGGTAAATTATGTTAAGGCTAAAGACCAATATATGATTTTAGGCGTAACGGGACCAAATGAATATGAAAATAACGTTAATAATAATTGGTATACAAACCGGATTGCGGCTTGGACGCTTGAGTACACGCTTTCTGTAATCGATTATCTTAAAGAAACAGATGGAGCGCGTTTTAAGGAACTTCAAAATGGATTGAACATTATCGAGGGAGAAACGGACCAATGGGTTGAAATCTCTACTAAAATGTATTTTCCGTTTGATAAGGAATCAAACGTATTTTTACAGCAAGACGGGTTTCTTGATAAAGAGTTAATCGCTGTGAAAGATTTAGATAAGAAACATTTGCCGTTAAACCAAACTTGGTCATGGGATCGAATTCTTCGTTCTTGCTTTATTAAGCAAGCAGACGTTCTTCAAGGGATTTATTTTTTAAATGATGAGTTTGACATTGAGACAAAGAAAAAGAATTTTGATTTTTATGAACCGATGACTGTTCATGAATCTTCATTATCTCCTTGTGTTCATGCGATTTTAGCTTGTGAGCTTGGTTATAAAGATAAGGCATATGAAATGTATTTACGGACCTCACGTCTTGATCTCGATAATTACAACAATGATACAGAGGATGGTTGTCATATAACTAGTATGGCTGGAACATGGCTAAGTGTTGTTCAAGGCTTCGGAGGCGTTAAAGTAAGTAATGACCAATTGATTTTAAATCCATTTATTCCTACTGAGTGGAAGTCATTTGCATTTAAAATTGGTTTCAGAGGAGTACTTCTAACTATTAAAGTATCTGAAAATGAAATTACGATTACAAATGAAACAGAAAAAGCGATGTCTGTTATTGTTCACAGTAATAAGTATATAGTGAATGGAAATGATCATCTAGCGATTGAACATTAAATAAAGAAAAGCGCAAGGCGCCTGGAGCTAGACAAGAAAAGCGCAAGGTGCCTGCCTATCGGAGAAAACCGGTGGAAGGCCTTTGACAGAAGTCGTTTTTTGACTTCCGAAAAGGACAGAAGCGGTGGAGCCGATGGCGCCTGGAGCTAGACAGACACAAAAATTATGCTTTCTTACCTTTCAAAAAAAGCGGCTGTCCATTCGAATAATGGTTCAGCCGCTTTTTATTTAGGAATTATTTTTGTGAAGAGAGAAATTGATAAATATAATGTAGTTTAATTATTTTAATAAGGCCGGTAAAATCTCATACTATAGCTTTGTGTTTTTCTTCTGCAAAGTAATAGTCTGGTTTTGTTGCTCCTCTTAGCATTAGTTCGTTTAATAAAGTACGATATTCGGAAATTGTATATTTATTATCCAAGTAGCATAAAAAGGCAAAATCTAATAGCTGGTTTACATTTATTAGTCTATCGTCTCTTTCTGTAATAAATTTTTCAATCAGTAGTCTTAGTACCATAAGGCACGCTCCTATCTCTCTTTTTTGTTCTTTTCTAAATAAATCATATCACGTAAATAGTGATTTACCTTATTTTGTAATTTTCAAACTTTAGACATTTTTTTACATTTTTATTGTTGGTTTTGCAATATTTTTTGCAGATTTCCAATATTTTCTGAGAAATTTCAATAAAATATTAGAGATTTGCAGAAAAATTAATACAAAAATGAGTGACGTTATTCCATTTTATTAAATAAAGATATAAAATATGCATCATTAATAGAAGAATTTCAAATAAAATTAATAGTTGATTTGGGCTTTTTATTAAACCCCAAAATTCAGAATAGCAATTTTTAAAATATAGTAAGAATGTAAAGGGTGTTTACGGAACAATTATTGGAGGTGATAAATATGGAGTGGCCAATGATAATTATTGTTATTTTAGCAATTTTATTATTCATTAAAATAATAAGTAAGCTTGTAAAAGTAGTGATTGGAGTGATTATAGTGGCTTTTATTGCTTATTACCTGCTCGGTATCGATTTGCAATGGTTATCTTTTAACTAGGGTGGGTAATTTAAGTACGATACTAAATTACATAATAGGAGTTGTTCAAAAAAACAAGTATAATCATCTTTTTTGAGCAGACTTTTAAAGGGGTGAAAGTAATTGTCTTATCGAATTGAAAAAGATACTCTTGGAGAAGTACGAGTTCCTAGTAACAAATGGTGGGGAGCTCAAACAGAACGAAGTCGGCAAAATTTTAAAATAGGTACAGAAAAAATCCCTAATGAGGTTATTGATGCATTTTTGCTTTTAAAAAGAGCCGCAGCAACAACAAACCAACAGTTAGGAAAATTGGAAGATAAAAAAGCTGAAGCTATCGTCTTGGCAATCGATGAGTTAAGAACCAATTTAAGTCATGAGCATTTCCCGTTAGTTGTCTGGCAAACAGGTAGTGGCACACAATCAAATATGAATGTAAACGAAGTAGTCGCCTTTAAAGCAAACCAACTGCTTGAACTAAAAGGAGAAGCTTTTTTGGTTCACCCTAATGATGATGTAAACCGCTCACAAAGTTCAAATGATACATTTCCAACTGCCATGCATATCGCGGCGCTACTAAAAGTAGAAACAGAGTTACTGCCAAGTCTAAGGGACTTTAAAGCAACTTTAGCTGCTAAAATGAATGAATTTAACGATGTCATAAAAATTGGCCGAACACATCTACAAGATGCAACGCCGCTTACATTTGGTCAAGAAATTAGTGGTTGGTTTCGAATGATGGAAAAGTGTGAGGCAATGATCTCTGAAAGCTTGGAACATATACGTGAGCTAGCTATTGGTGGAACAGCTGTAGGAACAGGAATAAATGCTCATCCTCGCTTTGGCCAGTTAGTTGCCGAAGAAGTGAGCCAACTAACTGGAAAGTCATTTAAAACAGCTGAAAATAAGTTTCATGCCTTAACTAGTCACGATGAGCTTGTTTATTTACACGGTTCCTTAAAAGCACTAGCGGCAGATGTAATGAAAATTGCTAATGATGTTCGTTGGTTAGCAAGTGGCCCTCGTTGTGGGATTGGTGAAATTACGATTCCAGCAAATGAACCTGGAAGTTCGATCATGCCTGGTAAAATTAATCCAACTCAAAGTGAAGCGATCACAATGGTTGTAGCTCAAGTTATGGGTAATGATGCGACGATTTCATTCGCTGCGAGCCAAGGAAATTTCCAACTAAATGTCTTTAAGCCAGTTATTATTTATAATTTCATTCAGTCAGCAACACTTCTAGCTGATGCAATTCGTTCTTTTAACGACAATTGTGCTATTGGGATTAAAGTTAATAAGGATGTAATCGAGAAATACTTAGCTAACTCCTTAATGCTAGTAACTGCTTTAAATCCTCATATTGGTTATGAAAAAGCAGCTCAAATTGCAAAAAATGCTCATCAACAAGGATTAACATTAAAGGCGGCGACAATAGCAAGTGGCTTTTTAACAAGTGAGGAATATGATGATATTGTTGATCCAAAAAAAATGATTACGCCAAAAGAATAGGAAAAGTTAAAAGGGGAAAGTGCGAAAGTTGGAAAGCAAGAAAAGACTGAATTCAAACACATGTTCTTAAAAACTTTAAGCTAACTAACAAATTGTCCTTCAAAATTTTTTTGAACATACCTTTCTAACATTCGCCTGAAAACATTCTAACTTTACTTATGCGAGGAGTGATAAGATGTTAGTAATAGATGCACATTGTGATGTTTTATTAAAGCTGATGGAAAAAAGGGAGCGTTCTTTTACGAATAGTCCTGAAATAGAGACTAATTTAGAAAGAATGAAGCAAGGGGGGATAAAAGCACAGTTATTTGCTATTTTTATCGAGCCCACGCTACCTTCTGATCAGAAATATCAAGTTGCCTTGGAGCAAATTAATATTTTTCACGACGAGGTCGTTAATAAGCATCCTGAAATGAAGGAAATCAAAAAATGGTCTGATTTTAATCTTTTAAAGGATGGAGAAATTGGAGCTGTTTTGACACTAGAAGGATCAGACTCATTTGGGAATGATTTAGGAAAGTTAAAGAATTTTTATCACTTAGGAGTTAAATCTCTCGGACTAACATGGAATAATGCAAATCTAGTTGGAGATGGCGTTGGTGAAAGTCGCGGTGCCGGGTTAACAGACTTTGGCAAACAAGTCGTTAAGCTGAATAATGAATATGACGTCTTAACAGATGTTTCCCATTTAAGTGAAAAAGGATTTTGGGATGTGATGGATTTAGCTCAATATCCGATTGCAACTCATTCAAACTCTAAGACGGTTTGTAACCATCCTCGAAATTTGACTGATGAACAAGCAAAAGCAATGTTTTCAAGAAAAGGCTTGATTGGAATTGTCTTTAACCCACGATTTTTAAAGGAAAAGGGAACTACAACGATTACAGATGTGCTGCGACATATTGACTTTTTTTGTCAATTAGGTGGTGAAAAATACATCTGCCTTGGCTCTGATTTCGATGGTATTGACCAATTTGTCACAGGTTTAGAGGATGCCTCTAAATATCCACAGCTTATTAACGAACTTTTAAAGAGCTATACTGAGGACCAGGTAGCAGGTTTTGCTCATCAAAATTTTCTTAACTATATACCGAAGTAGCTAAATACTGAGCATTTATAAAAAAAAGAGGATGTTCAAAAAGTCTGATAATCAAAGCAAGCTTGCCGAACTCAATGCTTGTTTTGATTATCCGCTTTTTTTAACACGCACGATAAGGGGAGCTCTTTTATGGATTTAGATTTTGAGAAATGGTTTACAGCAATGCAAAACCGTCGTTCAAGAAGAACATTTATTTCAAAGCAACTAGAACCAACTACGCTTGAAATAGTAAAACAAGTAATTGAAGAATTAAACAAATTACATAGTGAGGTAAGGTTGGTACTGGTTGAAGAAGCACCAGACGAATTATTAATTGGTACTGTTGGACCTTATGGAAGAATTACTGGAGCGCTTGCTTATGTTGCTGTAGTTTGTGACCATAGTAGTGACTACTCTTATGAACGAGGTGGCTATATTGGTCAAGCCATTGTGCTAGAAGCAAGCAGCAATGGCCTTTCAAGTTGCTGGATTGGTGGTTACTTTAACAGTGAATTAGCAACAAAAAAATTATCAGTACAGGAAAAAGAAGCTGTTATGGCAATAATTCCAATAGGTTACGCCAGAAAAAATTACAGTCTAACAGAAAAGATGATGAATCAAGCTAGCGAATACCATAAACGTAAACCAATACGTAAAATTGTTTCCGGGTTGCCAATGGAAGAGTGGCCAAATTGGATCGAAGCTTCTATTCAAGCTGCTAGCCTTGCACCGTCAGCTTATAATCGTCAACCTTTTGAGTATATCATCGGCACAGATCACTCAATTACAATTGTCATCGAAAAACCTGATCAAGAAACAAAGATCCGTAAAGAAATTGATTTAGGAATTGTGATGCTTCATATTGAACTGACCGCAAAACACTATCACATTAAGGGCGAGTGGGAATTTAAAGAAAGCGAGAAGCAGATCATTTTTAGAGAGATGACTTCTTAGCGTTAAACGAATGGTTAGAGATTACAAGTAAAGTTTCTTTTAGAGGTTGTTCAAAAGGGTAGGTACTCTCCTTTTGAACAACCTTTTTTATTTTAAAAAAATTATAAAACATTTGTTCGCTGACAGTATGTTGTCAATTTGGGATGATATGTTAAATAGTAAGTTATACGAAAGAGCAGAACGGGTTGGCTGCAAGTAACTCCTGATCGACAAAGACAATCCACTTATTTCTTTGAACGTCACTCAGATGCTCTGGTATGGTTTGTGAAATTTCTTAATAATTACTATTGGATATTTGTCTTTTAAAAAGAGAGTTTTTACTAGGATTTCACTAATAAGCAATCTAGAAAACTTTTAAAAGACTAAATGGTAATTATGTAAAAAAAAGAGGATTTTGTAGAAATTGGTAGAATGTAGTATAAATAAGTATACTTTTTTGGGATTAAAAGAAGATTTTAATTAAGAGAAAAGAAGAAAGAACTTCAGTATGTACTCTTTTGGTCACATCTTCATTTCATCATAGTAGATGGATGATCTGATGTAATGAAGGTATGCAAGGTAATGGTAAAAAAAATCAGTGTTAAATAATTAAAATTATTTAAAATGCCGATTTATAAATTGAGTTTCAAAAGATGTAGCATGAAATTAATTATCGAAATTGTTAGGGGAGGTGAATATATGAAACTAGAAGTGATACTAGATACGAAAGAACTTCCATTACATTACCACTTTCTGTTTGCAAGCCTAATTAAAAAAGCCGTAGGTTCTGTGTCAAATGAGAAAGTGGAGAGCCTTTATGAGTTTGAGGGGCAACACAATAAAAAGAGCAAGCCGTTCACGTTCGCTGTATATATGGAGCGATTTAGAAAGACCGGAGAGACCTTTGCGATTGATGGTCATGTAAAGTGGATATTAAGTTCTAGTGACGATACGTTTTTACTTTATGTATACAACGGACTTTTGAATGATCGAACCTTTGTATATAAGGATTACACTGTTCACGTGCGGTCTGTTTCTGTCAAAGAGACAAAGAAGATCCGCAGTGGAAAAGCATTATTTCAAACGCTGTCACCTATTGCGATTAAATCAAAAGAAGGAGTATTCCTATCAATTGAAGATTGGAGTTATCCTGAGGAGTTTCAGTATATATGCAACTTAACTATTGAAAACGCCATAGGAAGATCACTTCATCAACCACTTAAATTTTCCCCTGTAAATATGAAACAGATCATGGTTCAGTTGAAACATGAGGAATTTAGACGTTTGAATGAAAAGTCAATTCTATATGTGAAAAGCTTTAAGGGATTATTTGAATTAGAGGGGCATCCAGAAGACTTAACGCTACTTAGCCAGCTTGGTACATCATTTAGACGCTCACAAGGATTTGGTTGTATTGATCTTATCAAAGAAACGATATAAGGAGGTGATATGACTAGATGACCATTCGAATTGAAAGCTCAGATTGGTTGAAAAATGCAGCTATCGTAGGTTTCATGAGAATATTGGATAAATCAGCTACTCACCCACATTATGTGGAAATTGATGAAGAAGATTTAGTTGATTTCGAACAAAAATATTTTCAATATTTTCGTAATACTTACACCAATTTTACTTCCTGGAGCAAGATTGTAGAACAGTATTCTTGGATCGATTTACTAGCAGTTGAACAGATGACTGAGAAGGATCTAGCTAATCTAAACAAGATGATTGAGTTAACAAAAAAATGCCTGACATCTAACAGCTATGTCAATACGTATCCACTTATACCAGATCTAACAATAGATATAAAAGATTTAGGAGCCAAGTTGAAAAAAGTTACAAAGCGTAAGGCGGAGACCGTACTTGATATTCAGGTAGACATTCAGCTAGTGCGACAACAGCTCCTTACGATAATTGACATACTTAAACAGCCTCAAGTAAAGAAATATATTACATCGAGAAATGTGATTTACGATGTGATTACCCATTATTGGGGTAGTGTTAGCTTTCTCCATGTTAAGGCGAATGTAAAAGATATGTTTGAGACGTATCATGACTACTTTCTTGCCCCCTTGCATCGATATTTAGAAGAACAAAAAGATCAAAAAAAATATGCGAAATACAAGTACCAGTGTTCTACCTGTAATAACAAGATTGTCTCTGCAACAAGTGCATTTGATCTAACCTGGATTATAAAAACAGGAGTTGATTCTGCTCGAAAGTCTTCTCATTATTGGAATTACCAGTCTGACATGTTTGTTTGCCCTGTATGTAATTTTCTTTATTCCTGTGTCCCTGCTGGATTTACTTATTTTAAAGGGAAAGGCCTTTTTGTGAATGAAAATTCTTCTATTAAAACAATGCAAAGTGTAAATCAAGTGTCACTTCAAAAAGTCACGAATTTTGCAGAATTAGAGGAGAAAAGTTACTATCAAATTCTTGATACACTTGAGCAAGCTCAAGTTGACAAAATGTCCAAAGAAATCCAAAACATTCAGATTGTTAAGCTTGATAAAGAAAATACCGTCAGACCTTATACCTTCAATAACCTGTCTAAAGAGCGTTTAGATATCATGGTGAAAAATAAAAAGCGGATCGAAAAGCTTGTTGGGAAATTTGTAAAGACAGATGAAGGCTTTCTTAATCTGTATGAAGAGGTTACCTCAAGGATTTATCAGAACCGAAATCAATTTGATTTGTTGTATAAGTTACTCGTCATAGGACGCAAGTCAGACTTTTCAAATACACATTATATGTATTTAATATTACTAATTTCAAACAGCAGTCAAAAGGAGGGAAAGAGAATGGATTATCGAAAGATTAACGAGTTTCAGAAACTGGGTATTCAATTACAGGAAGCCTATAAGGACAGTCCGAATAAACTTCCTGGCATAACTCACCGACTGCTCAATGCAACAAAGGTCAAAAATGAACACCGTTTTACAGAAACACTTCTCAATGCATATATGTCAAAAGGGAAAAAGGTGCCCCTTGAATTTATTGAATCCTTACATGATCAGTCGCGCTTTCAGACGATTGCGTACGCTTTTTTACTCGGATTACAAGGCGGAAACGAAAAAAATAAAGGTGACAAGGGGGAAAATGAGAATGAATAAAAAAGGCCTAACAGTTAGTATGATTTTTGAAGCAGAAAGTGCGAACTATGGTGAAGGAGTGGGGAACGTCACGGCATTGAAAAAAATTTCGCGAGGGTCTGGAGATATGTATACATATATTTCAAGGCAAGCACTTCGGTATAACATGGTTGAGCAAATGGGGATCAATGACACACCTCTTGGCCTTGATGGTAAAGTTATTCAGTTTCATCCAGATGCATCAATTAAGGATTCTGCAGAAATCGATCTATTTGGCTATATGAAAACAATAAAACCAACGAGAACGAGAGCGGCAGTAGCTAGACTTTCAAACGCGGTTGCACTCGAAAGCTTTCAAACAGATCTTGATTTCTTAACCAATAAGGGGCTCCTAGATCGTTACAATCAAAATAGTGAGACACCTCTAAGTGGCGGGAATATTGCTCAAAGTGAGATTCACAAATCATTTTATGCGTACACGATTACTATCGATTTAGATAAAGTTGGTATCGATGTGAACGATAATATAGAGATTGGTAATCAAGTAAAAGCAGAGCGGGTAAATGCGCTGCTTACTACGATTAAATTTTTGTATAGAGATATTAAAGGTAGACGGGAAAATTTATCTCCAATATTCGCAGTTGGTGGCTTATACGATATTAAAAATCCATTTTTCGAAAATCGCTTAAAGTTAAATAAGAATTATTTGAACATAGAAACAATTGAGAGTGTGCTAGGCTATGATCAAATCGTTAAAAACCACACAATAGTGGGTTTGACAAAAGGCATTCTTCAAAATGACCAAGAAATTGAGCAAAAGCTTAATGCAGTCGGAATAGGTGAATTTTTTAACAGATTAACTGAAGAAGTATCAGCTTATTATAGGGAGGATTGATACTCGTGTTAAAAGCAGTTAAGTTGCAAGCTTATCAAAATCTTGTCAACTATCGAAAGCCAACAAGCTTTCAATTAAAGGAAACCTATCCTCTTCCCCCATATTCTACAATAATTGGGATGGTTCACGCTGCCTGTGGCTTTACTGAATATGTTCCGATGAAAGTAAGCGTGCAAGGTAGATATTTCTCTAAAGTAAATGACCTTTGGACAAGATATGAGTTTGCAGGTGCTAAATATGAAGCTGGACGACATACTATCAAACTGGATTCGATGGAAGATGGCAACTCTTACGGGGCAATAAGAGGGGTGTCAACAGCCGAACTACTTGTCGATGTTGATCTTGTCATTCATATCGTTCCTGATGATCCTACTTATCTAGATATCATAGAACAGGGGCTAGCCTCACCCATTGAGTTTCTATCACTAGGTAGACGAGAAGATCTCCTGCAGGTAAAGAAAGTTGAACAGACGGAGCTAGTTGCGTTTGAAACTGAAGAATCGCTCCCTATTCAAAATTTCGATGCCTATATACCAGCTCATATCATCGAGGATGAAGGGATAGATAAAAGGTCAACAGTTTATACATTAAATAAAGTTTACAAACTCGTCGAAGTAAAGAAGGGCACATTTATTCGTCAATGGGATAGGATAAGAGTCTATCATGCCGCTTCTGGTGTTGTTACATTAAATGAAGATATGGATTTAGTAAAAGATGAGGATGAACAATTAGTATTTTTAGTGTAAGTGGGTAGTGAATCACTACCCTTTTTTTTCTATAAAAGGAGTGATCGTGTGAGTAATTTATTTTTAGCGAAATCGACTCCACCAGAAACGATTGTCGAACATACGAATCAAGTTCTGTTCCAATATCAGAGATTAAAATCTTGTTATCCGAAGATCCCCTATGTTAATTGGGATATTTTATACTTGGCTTGTTTATATCATGATCTCGGAAAAATGAATACGAAGTTTCAGAATAAGGTAAATAAGGAAATTATATTACTAGATCCTCTCACAGATGATAAAGAAGTGCCACACGGTTATTTAAGTCCAGCTTTTTTACCAATTGACGAATTGATTATTAAATATGACAAGAATTCGCTACGAATCCTCTATCAAACTATTTATTATCACCACCATAGACCAGATATGAATTTTGAAAACATCAAAAATACATTAAAGTACGATTTAGATCAATACATGAATGATTTTATTTTTAATAAAATCGAAGTTCCCTTGAAGATAAATAAAAAATATGCAAAATATACGATCAATTGTAGAATTCCTTCCGAATTTGACGATCAAGAGACAATTAACATGTACATAATGACTAAAGGGCTACTTAATCGCTTGGATTACGCAGCGAGTGCGGATAGTTCAAATAAGGGAAAGGGAAGTAAGTTGTTAGTTGAAGAGCCCAACTATGATTTACTAGAAAAAACAATAACATATGTTAACACAATGGGAGTATTAAACGAGCTGCAGGAATATTTGCTAACGCACAGCCATGATAATAATATTGTCGTCGCTTCAACAGGTATCGGAAAAACAGAGGCTGCTCTTTGCTGGATTGGAAATAACAAAGGGTTCTTTACGTTGCCACTTAAAGTTAGTATTAATGCCATCTACGATCGAGTCAAAAATAAGATAGGTTTTGAAAAGACCGGGCTTCTTCATTCTGATATGCCTTCAGAATATTTAAAACGATTTGATCAAGGTGCTGGTCAGCCTTTTGATATTACAATGATTGAACGAACAAAGCAGCTTTGTATGCCCCTAACCATCTGTACATTGGATCAACTCATTGATTTTGTTTTTAAATATGCAGGATATGAATTAAAACTGGCCACATTAGCTTATTCGAAACTAGTCATTGATGAAATTCAAATGTATGATCCATCACTTGTGGGATTACTTCTCGTTGGACTTAAGCAAGTCACTGAGTTAGGTGGGAAATTCACGATTATGACGGCTACATTTCCACCAATTTTTGAACATTTAATGAAACACAGCCTTCAAATTCCATTTGTAAAGCCAGATAAGCCATTTCTGAAGTTAAATGAATACGGAGAGCCAATCATACGCCACCGAGTCACAGTGAAAAGTGAAAATTTGAGTAGTGCAGCTGTTTTACCTGAAGTAGATGGAAAAAAGGTATTAATCATTTTGAATACGGTGAAAGAAGCGCAAAGGATTTATCAGGAGCTGATTAATAAAGATGTCAAGAATGTAAATATGCTTCATAGCCGCTACATACTGAAGGATAGACGTAAAAAAGAGGACGACATTTTAGCAATGGGTAAAAGGGAATGTACTGAAACTGGTGTCTGGGTGACAACGCAAGTCGTTGAAGCGAGCGTAGATATTGACTTTGACATATTGTTCACAGAACTATCTGACATGAGTGGACTGTTACAGCGGATGGGGCGAGTCTATAGGGGACGAGAGCTTATAGACGAGCGCACAAATGTTGTTGTATTCACAGGTGATCCGTTTCCATCGGGGATATCATACGGCAAACGAACAATCATAGATGCAGATGTGTTTCAAGAATCGAAAAAACAGCTACAATTATTAACTGATCCTCTTATCACAGAGGAAATGAAAATGGAGCTAGTCGACAAAGTTTATAGTCTAGAAGCATTAGAGGAATCAAATTACTATCGAAAAATAAAAGAAGCAATTAGTACATTTCGGGATATAAAGCCTTACGAGTTTGATAAATCTGATGCTAAATTACGAAATATTCAAACTGAAACCGTTATACCAAGCAGTGTGTACCGAGAGAACGAAGATCAAATTCAATTTTGTCTGAACTCAATCCAAAGATCGGTTAGCTGGATAGAGAAAATTAAAGCGTTAAATGAGTTGAAAGAGTATATGGTGTCTATCCCTTTGTATGCTTTCCGTGAAGCTGCAAAAAAAAGCTTTGTTGATCACGAACTGATGATAAGCAAGTGGGAAAAAATCTGTGTAGTTAACTATTTATATACCTCAGAGACAGGATTAGTATTTAAAGAAGATCAGGAAGTATCATTCTACTAAAAGGGCGTGGGTGATTTGCTTAACGTTGATGAATTAAAAGCTACTGGTTTAAGTGTTCAATATTATCTTGTCTGCCACAGAAAATTATGGTTATCCACTCATCAAATTCAATTTGAACAGGATTCTGATAGAGTGTTAGAAGGGAAAGTCTTACATGAACAAACGTACAACAAGCACGGAAACAAAGAAGTATTAATTGATAATCTAATCAAAATTGATCTTTTTGGTGATTATGTTGGGGAAGTAAAATCAAGTAGTAGAATGCAACAATCCGATAGGATGCAATTACTTTATTATTTGTACGTGTTAAAGCAGGCTGGAATTAATAAAGTGGGTAAGCTCCATTATCCAAAAGAAAAGAAAGTAGAAGAAGTTCATTTAACGGATGCTGCTGTAAAAGAAGTAGAAAAAGTGCTAATTGGTATACAAGTAGTTAAAGATAAATCAACACCACCACCATTAATTAAACTGCCATATTGTTCTAAGTGTGCTTATTACTCTTTTTGTTGGGTAGGTGAGGTAGATTGAAGGATATTTTTATTTTTAATAATGGGCGATTAAAGAGAACTGATTCTACTATTCAATTTATCGATGCGGATGGTAAGAAGAAAACGATACCAATTGTACAAGTGGAAAACATACACTTATTTGGAGAAATCGATATGAATACGTCTTTTCTTAATTTACTTACGCAACAGGGAGTTGTGCTACATACGTACAATTACTATGGATATTATAGCGGTAGTTTTATTCCAAGAAGCAAGCAAGTTTCTGGTTATATAGATGTAAGGCAAGCTTCTCACATTCTTGATCCACAAAAGCGCATATTCATAGCGAGGCAATTTATTTACGGAGCGGTTCACCATATGCTAAAAAACATTCGGCAGCACAAAGATGGATCAGAAGTTTATATAAATACGATTGAATCTGTGAGAGTAAATATAGAAAATGCAAAAACTATTCCAGAATTAATGGGTATGGAAGGAAATATTAGGAAGATTTATTTTCAATCTTTTAACCATATGATTAAAAACGAATTTTTTCATTTTGTAAAAAGAGAAAAAAGGCCACCGAAAGATCCGATTAATGCGCTGATTTCATTTGGGAATAGCATAATGTATACAACAGTCCTGTCAGAGCTTTATAAGACCCAGTTAAATCCAACTATGAGTTTTTTACATGAACCTTCCGTAAAAAGATATTCGCTTTCGCTTGACTTAGCCGAAATATTCAAGCCTCTAATTATTGATGGTTTAATAGTATCACTAATAAATAATCGAGTCATGAAAAGTAACCATTTTGAATATATAGAGTCTGAAATTTGCTTATTAAATGATGAGGGCAGGAAAATTTTCCTGAAGGCATATGAAGAAAAGCTTTCCAAAACAATAAAGCATCGTACACTAAAAAGGCAAACGTCCTACAGATTTCTGATTCGTTTAGAGTGCTATAAGTTGATTAAACATATTATTGGAGATACAACATATAAGCCTTTGAAAGCGTGGTGGTAAAATAATGTTCGTCATCATTACCTATGATGTTGGAGAAAAGAGGGTTGGGAAGGTACATAAAATTCTTAAGAAATACTTGCAGTGGACCCAAAATTCCGTATTCGAAGGTGAAATAAAAGAGGGTAAATTGAAAGAATGTCTGGGTGAATTAATGCCAATAGTTAATAAAGTGTACGATTCATTGTATGTATACAAAGTTTCGAATCCAAAAAACATTAAAAAAATCATTTATGGTGTAGAAAAAGATTTTGAAGAGATGTTTCTGTAAATGCCGTAAAGGTCATTTTATCTAAAAGTATCTTAAACCCTTCGTATGACTGTGTTAATGACTATTAATAACGAACTTTATAAACACACACTGGAGGTTTGCTGCAAAATAGTGTAAAATATGGATTATAAAAATCAATCAATCCCTTGATACATAAGGGTTTTTAGAGTCTTGATTTGAGGGGTTTTATAGCAACTATGTGGAATGTAAATGTAATAACTTCACTCATATTAAAACGTGGTATACGGTTTTATAGCAACTATGTGGAATGTAAATAGAAAAGCCCCAGACATACCGGAATAGGTTTTCCAGTTTTATAGCAACTATGTGGAATGTAAATTAGTGTAAGCCCGGCGGTTCCGTTTAAGGTGTCCGGTTTTATAGCAACTATGTGGAATGTAAATAAATACGATCGACTGATACAACAGGGGGGCAGGCCAGTTTTATAGCAACTATGTGGAATGTAAATCACGGTACTATGGGAAACGGCAAGCCGTGGAAGGGCTAGTTTTATAGCAACTATGTGGAATGTAAATGAAGATAGGCTTTAGCTTTCGTCCCAGGGCTACGGGTTTTATAGCAACTATGTGGAATGTAAATTTAGATATATACCCCCGTTCCGCAATAGAATTCGGTGTTTTATAGCAACTATGTGGAATGTAAATACGAAATACTGGTCGTTGTAAATAAGATCGCCTTTCCGTTTTATAGCAACTATGTGGAATGTAAATGATACATGGACGCACGATCATACTCCATATGGAATTGTTTTATAGCAACTATGTGGAATGTAAATAACAATGGCCCGGTTGGATCATATATAAAGGATTTCTGTTTTATAGCAACTATGTGGAATGTAAATGTTAATATCGTTGATGAAGCCATGGCCGCGACAACGTTTTATAGCAACTATGTGGAATGTAAATTCGGTTGGTAAAACAGCGTTTGCAATTGAAGTTTGCGTTTTATAGCAACTATGTGGAATGTAAATATGGGAGCCGTTAGGACGACACGAGCGCAAAAGTACGTTTTATAGCAACTATGTGGAATGTAAATTAACTCACGCGGCGGCGCCTCATCGTTCGGCCCTACCGTTTTATAGCAACTATGTGGAATGTAAATGGAAAGTATCGGACTTATACGGGAACCAGCGACGCCGTTTTATAGCAACTATGTGGAATGTAAATGTAGTAAGCGGCGGCGAATTCAACAAGTTATACAACGTTTTATAGCAACTATGTGGAATGTAAATCACGATACTATGGGAAACGGCAAGCCGTGGAAGGGCTAGTTTTATAGCAACTATGTGGAATGTAAATCTGAAATGGCGATCTTCATAGCAGCCCGCGCCGCTAGTGTTTTATAGCAACTATGTGGAATGTAAATACTATACAGTTCCCCCGCACCAGTCCTCACCTGTACGTTTTATAGCAACTATGTGGAATGTAAATTTTAAAAGTTTATAGTCTAATACTACAAATAATTTAGTTTTATAGCAACTATGTGGAATGTAAATGTATTTATGGCAGCCGTCATTGCAAGCAGGAGTTCCGAGTTTTATAGCAACTATGTGGAATGTAAATTTTGAAATGGTTGGCGCTTTTTTTGAAATGTTACGAGGTTTTATAGCAACTATGTGGAATGTAAATAAAATGGTATAGAGTAATGCTGACAAACTTCTCGATGTTTTATAGCAACTATGTGGAATGTAAATATAATTCTTTAACCTCTGCCATTTTTACGGCCTCCCTGTTTTATAGCAACTATGTGGAATGTAAATGATGCAAATACCCTTTTGGCCTTAATCTTTTGTAACGTTTTATAGCAACTATGTGGAATGTAAATCTTGTAATAGCAACGCTGGTTGATCTGTCCTTACACCGTTTTATAGCAACTATGTGGAATGTAAATTAATCATATCTTGTCCAATTATACATGATTAATTAGGTTTTATAGCAACTATGTGGAATGTAAATGGTATTCCGTCATCTACAGCGTAAAATTCTTTCAATGTTTTATAGCAACTATGTGGAATGTAAATCATCATCGAGCGACGCTGTAATGTGCAACGTTATCGTTTTATAGCAACTATGTGGAATGTAAATGCAGGAATTACTGCAGAAGCCACAACATGGGTTGGAGTTTTATAGCAACTATGTGGAATGTAAATTCTGCTGATTGATGAGCATCCCTTGTGCTATCGTGTTTTATAGCAACTATGTGGAATGTAAATTGTCATGGCAAGCGTCATTCAGAGACTAATTATTTTTGTTTTATAGCAACTATGTGGAATGTAAATCCTTTTGACTCGGGAAACATCCACGGCGTTTTCCTTGTTTTATAGCAACTATGTGGAATGTAAATTGAGTAGTAGCGTAATCCCCTGCATCGACTGCTTCTGTTTTATAGCAACTATGTGGAATGTAAATTCTGTTTGCTCGTATAGCTTGCCTATTTTAGACTTTGTTTTATAGCAACTATGTGGAATGTAAATAAATAGTTTGAACCTGGCAACCTTTGCAACGTCGCGTTTTATAGCAACTATGTGGAATGTAAATTTGTATGTTATGCCCTCGATAGCCATTAGTAAGCAACGTTTTATAGCAACTATGTGGAATGTAAATTAAAGTGTCTGACCTGCTAAAATAGTGTCCGTCCCTGTTTTATAGCAACTATGTGGAATGTAAATGATGATGCCCTTCTGCTAACGCTTCAAGCGACTGTTTGTTTTATAGCAACTATGTGGAATGTAAATTGAATGGATCACTCTCGCTCATTGACGGCTTACTCAGTTTTATAGCAACTATGTGGAATGTAAATTTCATCTATAAGGCGTTCCAAGTAGTTCATACGTGGTTTTATAGCAACTATGTGGAATGTAAATTAAATATCGCCATTCCGAGTATGTATTCTCTTGTTGTTTTATAGCAACTATGTGGAATGTAAATTAGAAATACCTACAAGTGGACAGTTTATGTTTGGGTTAGTTTTATAGCAACTATGTGGAATGTAAATTGTTTAAGTCATCCTCTGATACGATATTTGCGCTATCGTTTTATAGCAACTATGTGGAATGTAAATAATAATGTATCCGGTCTAATGAACTTGCTCATTTGTGTTTTATAGCAACTATGTGGAATGTAAATTCTTTTATTAAATCATTGGTACAAAAACTTTATAATCGTTTTATAGCAACTATGTGGAATGTAAATAAAAACTTTTTAAACCAAGGTGTCCATGTACTGACAGTTTTATAGCAACTATGTGGAATGTAAATCTTGGATCTCCTGGGTACATAAGGCCGTTACTGTATGGGTTTTATAGCAACTATGTGGAATGTAAATATTAATGATGATGAATTAAATAAGACTCTCACGATTATGTTTTATAGCAACTATGTGGAATGTAAATCGTGATAATTGTGATAGTGCTACAACGGTAATTTTTGTTTTATAGCAACTATGTGGAATGTAAATTCGTATCTGTCGCGACTTCGTATATAGGGATATCGTGTTTTATAGCAACTATGTGGAATGTAAATAACAGAGCTGCAGGAACTACTAAAGTTTGGTATTAGTTTTATAGCAACTATGTGGAATGTAAATGTACATGATGAGATAATCTGTCAGGTACCTAGAAAGTTTTATAGCAACTATGTGGAATGTAAATTGTAATTGATTACCGTCACCAATTACTTTTAAATCGGTTTTATAGCAACTATGTGGAATGTAAATCTTACAACTTACAGTGTGAGTATGACCGCTAACTGTGTTTTATAGCAACTATGTGGAATGTAAATATACTTACTACTGGTGTAATACATATAAGAATGGTTGTTTTATAGCAACTATGTGGAATGTAAATCCCGAAATGATGTTTGATTTTGATTTTCTAGCTATGTTTTATAGCAACTATGTGGAATGTAAATAGACATTTAAACTCGTCACCTTGATAAACGGCATAATGTTTTATAGCAACTATGTGGAATGTAAATAAAAGCACCCGTTAAGGATGCTTATACTACTTGTATTTGTCAACTCAAAAGCGGTCCACGAATCAGTTGAAAAAAGGTCCACTTATTTAGTTGGTTTTAGCCATGACATTGTCTCTTCAAATCGGTGACTTACTTCTCGTGAAATATCTAAGATATGTGATTTGTGAGCAAGTCTATCTACAATTGCACCAGTAAGCATCGGGTCTTTAAAAATCTCTTCCCAGCGATCAAAAGCCAAGTTTGTTGTTATGATTATTGATCCTTTATCGTTTCTATTTGATAATAAATTAAATAGTATTTCACAACCAATTTTGTCAAATGATACGTATCCCAGTTCATCTAAAACGACAAGACTGTACTTTTCAAATTTGGTTTTATATTGCGATAGTTTGCTTTCACTCATTGCTTCTTTTAACTCTATTATTAAGTTAGGTACAGAGATAAACAATACACTTTTGCCTTCCAAACACGCCTTAATACCAAGCCCAATACTATAATGTGATTTCCCGCAGCCAGGAGATCCTATTAAGATTATATTTTCTTTATTTTCAATGAACTGCAACGTTTCTAGTTCTTCGAATTTCGGTATAAATTTCTTATGGTACTTACTCTTGTCGAAGTCTTCTAAGTACTTGTTAAGAGGGAATTTAGCCCTTCTGAGTCTATGTTTTAAACCATTCTCAAGCCTTAGTTCTAATTCTCTTTCGAGTAGACGACTTATCAGCTCTCGGTGGGTCATGTTTGTATGGTTTGCTTCATCAAGAAGCATTTGATAATTGGTTTTTATATAGGGTAATTTTAGTATATGGGCCATTTCTTGTATTTGCATTTATTCCACCTCCGAGAAACATAATTCGTTATATCTAGATACTTGCCTTGTAGCGATGTTGCTAAGTGCAGTTTTATCTATGTGCATAGATGGAATAATATCGATATGAGATTTATTGTATGTTTCTAGAATCAATAGTATTTCTTCGATTGGTTTATCATCATTTTCTTGAATGATCTCTATGAATTTTTTCTTGTTTCTGCTAAAATTAGTATCATAGATGGCTTTTAACCTTGGTATGCTTTTTAGAGCGTGGGAGTTCTTGATTGCACCTGGTTTTTTGTTTAATGAGTTTAAGTAATGTTTAATTTTAATACTTATCTCGTTAGTACCATCTATTTTTTTGTGTTCACAAACGAGTATGTTGTTTGAATAAAAGCCTATTGTGTCGTAATATTTCTTGATTGTTATTAAGCGTCCTACAAGATACTCCGGTACTGAATAGTGGTTGTTATCAACTCGTACAAAACTATATTTATTTGGTTTTTGCACTGTAACTGTTGCAAGATCAAGCTTTGGTTTTGTAGGTTGAAGATGTTTTATTTCTTCAGAAATAGTGCTGTCTTTATTGAGTTCTATCAATATAGTATTCAAGTATTCACGTGCATCATCGAATGTCTTAAACTTATAAGTTAACGCAAATGCTTTGTTCCTAATTATCTTCACGCTGCCCTCCACATGACCCTTCTAATGTAAAGCTTTGCATTAGAAGGGTAATGAAAAGTATATGATAATGTAAAGTAAGGCTGTTAGATAACTATAAACAAAGTGATTCTAGTTGTTTTACTTTACATTTTCAATGGCTATATTTAATATAGGCGAGGTCGCCTACGTTAAATATAGGAGGTTATGATTATGGAACAAAAATATCAAACATTTGAACAACTGTCCTCAGAAGTAGTTAAATCCCTTCGGGATATGTCCTATTCCGAATCAAGGATAAGCCAATATCGTTCCGCGTGGCAAAAACTGGCTACTTTTATGGAAAACAATCAGATTGAGTATTATTCAGCGTCAGTAGGTGGAGCATTTATAGCTGACTTTATTGGTACTGGGAAATACGAGGAATTTAGCCATTGGGAAAAGAGCATAATCCGGTGTGTGGATGTTCTAACTGAATTTCAGTCTACAGGAACGTTCCAATACAGAAGGGCAAAGAAATCCTACCAATTTTATGGTTGCATCGGTAATCCTATGGTGGATTTCCTTAATCACCGAAAATCTTTGGGTATTACAGAAAATACGCTTGGTCATTACCGATTAAATCTTCATCGCTTTCTTAGTTTTTTTAATGAAGAAGGAGTCATGGAAACCGAAGCAATTAAAAAACAACACATTTTAGGATTTGTGAATCAGCTTGGTTTTTATACACCTGCAACGCGCCACAGCATGCTTACCACTTTACGTGGGTTTATGAGATATCTACATGACAATGGGTATACAGGGATTGACTTTTCATACCTAATTCCAAAAGACAATTACAAGAAGCAATGTAAACTACCCACGACATATACGAAAAATGAAGTTGAATCATTAATCAATACTGTTGACAGAAGTAGCCCAAAAGGGAAGCGTGATGCTGCTATGATACTATTGGCTGCACGATTGGGATTGAGGGCTTCTGACATCTGTCTGTTGAAGTTTGAAAACATACACTGGGAAAAGAATACAATTACACTTGTTCAACAAAAGACTAAAAATAAGATTGAGCATCCACTTTTAATAGAAATAGGAGAGGCTATTATCGATTATCTGAAGTATGGACGGCCTAAATCTGATCTTCCTTATGTCTTCCTACATGCAATCCCGCCATATAACTGCCTAAATAGATCGACTTTGCATAGCATTGTTACTTTTTATCTCCGTCGTGCTGGCATTAAAAACATAACAGAAAAGAAACATGGTCCTCATGCTTTGAGGCACAGTCTTGCTGGGCAACTACTGGAACAAAAAATACCCATCCATGTTATATCAGAAGTGCTAGGTCACAAGAATACCGAAAGCACAAAAACTTATTTACGAATAGACTTAACATCTTTGAGCCAATGCGCATTAGATGTTCCACTCTTAAAAACGCCATTTTATGCCAAGGAGGTGGAATGATGCCGAACTATTGTGGTATTTATGCTGGTTTAATCGAACAGTACATTGATTTCAAAAGAAACCTCGGTTACAAGTTTGTTGATGCCACTTACACACTTTCGTTATTTGACAGATTTACAATAGATAATGCCGTATTAAAACTCGGTCTATCAAAGGAGATTGTTGATAAATGGAGTGAGAAGCGTCCAAATGAATCAGACAAGACACGTTATGCGAGGATTCATTATATTGCAAAATTTTCCGCCTATTTAAATGATATGGGATATCCATCACATATACCGAGATTGCCTAAAAAGTACAGCAGTACGTTTGTACCACATATTTTCTCGAAAAAGGAAGTGAATGCATTCTTCGATGCATGTGATACGCTTAAAGTTAATAGACGATTTGAAACAACTGTGTATGTACTCCCCGCTTTATTTAGAATGCTATATGGCTGTGGCATCCGTATCAGCGAAGCGTTATCCCTAACATGTAAGGATGTTGATCTTGATGCAAAAAATATTATTGTCAGGGAAACGAAAAACGGCAAAGACCGAATACTCCCATTATCTGAAACACTAACTGAGGTGTGTATTCAATATAGGAATGTTCGTCCCGGCAAATATGAACCGAAAGGTTATTTTTTTATCAAGAACAATGGGCAAAAATGTAATGCCAAGGCAATATATGAATGGTTCAGAAAAATACTCTGGAATGCAGGAATTCCACATGGTGGGAAGGGTTTTGGCCCAAGAATGCATGACTTTCGTCACACTTTCAGTGTACACTCTCTTGTGAAAATGTCAGAAGCTGGGCTAGATTTATACTACTCACTCCCAATATTATCAAAATATCTTGGGCATCAGTCATTAGAGGCTACAGATAAGTATGTAAGGCTAACATCTGACATGTACCCTGATTTAATTAGAGAAGTAGATAACGTTTGTGCCTATGTATTTCCGGAGGTTGACCATTATGAAGCCGACTGATTTCTCTCGCTATCTGACAGGATTTCTTACAAAATACCTGCCAGGAGAAATGGGGTTCAGTATAAATACGATTGCCTCTTATAGAGACACATTTGTACTTTTCCTTACATTTATCAAGGATAAAAAAGGAATAAAAACAAATTCTCTGACGCTGGGCATGATTAATAAGGAAATGGTTATTCACTTTCTTGACTGGATAGAAACAGAGCGTGGCTGTAGTACAGCCACAAGGAACGTCCGCCTTGCGGCATTACACTCTTTCTTCCAATATCTCCAGTATCAGAGCCCCGATAATCTTTTGGAATGGCAGAGAATCCTTGGAATCCGGGTTAAGAAAACAGAAACAAAATCAATCAGTTACCTAACGCTTAATGGGATCAGACTACTTTTGGAAATGCCTGATCAGTCAACTAAAATAGGACGAAGAGATCTTGCTCTTTTGTCAATTATGTATGAAAGCGGTGGAAGAGTACAGGAAATCATTGACCTCACTCCGTCACAAGTACGTTTTGACAGACCATGTACTGTAAAGTTAATTGGTAAGGGGAATAAAGCCCGGATAGTCCCTCTGATGGATGCTCCGTTAGATTTATTAAATCGATATATGGATGAGCAGGGGCTGTTAAGTTTGTCAGCAAACATGTACCCATTGTTCTGTAACAAAAGAGGAGAAAAACTGACCCGGGCAGGGGTGAATTACATACTAGATAAATATGCACGCAAGGCTCGTATTAAAGATCAAATATTAATCCCAGAACGATTTAGCTGTCATTGTCTGAGACATTCAAAAGCTATGCACTTACTCCAAGCAGGAGTTAATCTCATATACATCCGTGATATACTAGGTCACCGTTCTGTCCAAACAACTGAAATTTACGCTAAGGTAGATTCAAAACAAAAAAGAGAAGCAATTGAAAAAGCATATACAGATGTTGTACCAAAAGGTGCACCTTCTTGGCAAAAAAGTGGAGATTTATTGGAATGGCTAAAAAGATTTGATAAATAAAATAGTGTTTGCGTTGCAGATAATGTAAAGTAAAACAGCGAGGGATCCTTTACTTACGGTTATTTAACAGCCTTACTTTACATTATCATATACTTTTCATTACCCTTCTCGTTTCCACTGAAACAATTAGTGACGTTGATATCGAATCCGTAGTAGAGTGACAATTTTAGCAAATTCTCATTGAGGACTTTTTCAGTTTTACCTATGAATTTTGATACTACATTTCTCATATTGTCGTACACAATCTCTGAATAAACGCCACCTAACATATCGAAGAAACGCACATGAGAATCCATAAAGACGTCTTGCTTTTGATTCTTATATAAATACGCCCATCTGAAATCAGCAGCTGGTGAAGATAGTACAGCTAGATGATAGGTATTGATCTCCCCGTTTATTTCTAACTTCACTTCGCCAAAATCATATTCAAGTCTTTGCCCTAAATCATATGATTGTTTAATAAAGCATTCCTTAGGTTTGTTTCTTTTTTCTCTGATTTTATTTGTAATAGTTGTATATCCAATATCAAACTTTTCATTGACTAGCATTTGGTGAATTTGCAAATTAGTCAGCTGTTGTTTATGTCGACCTAACTCTTTACACTTTTCAGATTCACTCTCTAGGATTTCGTCTAATCTGGTATCGATTTCTGCTGTGTACTTTCTTGGCTTTCTATTTTGAGCATTATACTTTGGTGCCTCGCATATTTTTTCTTGTACTTCTTGTACTTCTTTTTTATTAACGTCTAAGGCATTCAACAGAGTATTGTTCTTCTGGTACTCATTCCAATAGATTGCGACTGTTTTCCGATTGATGTTTAAAAGCTTGGCAGCTTTTCTATTGGATACACCTTGCTGCTTTAGTTTTATTATTGCATGTTTGTCCATTATCTCAATCACTCCATCCCACCCCTTTACTGCCATCATAACAGTAAGAGATTAGTGTTAAAGTACTGGACCGTTTTTCAATTGATATTATTCTATTAATGGGCCACTTTTAGAGTATCATAAACACTACTGCTTGTTTTATAGCAACTATGTGGAATGTAAATCCCTAAACAATGACCAGCAACGTATTTTAACTCTCTGTTTTATAGCAACTATGTGGAATGTAAATTAATAATCAAAAGTGACAACTGCTTTCTTTTTCATGGTTTTATAGCAACTATGTGGAATGTAAATGATGGTAAAACGAGGAGAAATGATGTAAAGAGTATCGCGTTTTATAGCAACTATGTGGAATGTAAATACAGGAAAAGCGATTTTCTTTGTACAAGGTCAATATCGTCTTGATTTGAGGGGTTTTATAGCAACTATGTGGAATGTAAATTCTGTAATGGTTAGTAAATCATTAACCTCATTCCTAGTTTTATAGCAACTATGTGGAATGTAAATTTATTTCGGTGGTGCGAATAGACGACTTGACGCAGGTTTTATAGCAACTATGTGGAATGTAAATGCGATACCATCCACAGATAAGAGAGCAGAATGCTGAGTTTTATAGCAACTATGTGGAATGTAAATCAGCACACGGTGGGCAATGATTAAGACGGTACAAGGTGTTTTATAGCAACTATGTGGAATGTAAATTATACATAAAAACGTGCAGCTCTATTTTAAATCGGCGTTTTATAGCAACTATGTGGAATGTAAATCTAAAACTTGCCTCCGGGTTCTTCATTTTCATACCGTTTTATAGCAACTATGTGGAATGTAAATAATTATTAACCGTTTGCCGATCGACTCCCCATCTTGTGTTTTATAGCAACTATGTGGAATGTAAATAACAAACAGCTAACCTACAATAGAATATTCAATTTTGTTTTATAGCAACTATGTGGAATGTAAATAGCGGAGTCGTGCAGCTATGCTACAACCCTAATTTGTTTTATAGCAACTATGTGGAATGTAAATAAAGAGACAACCAGAGAATACATACTTGGTATGGCGAGTTTTATAGCAACTATGTGGAATGTAAATCAAGGGTCGTTTCTTATGATTATACAGCGATTTACAAAGTTTTATAGCAACTATGTGGAATGTAAATATGGGAGCAGTTAGGACGACTCAAAAACAGAAGTATGTTTTATAGCAACTATGTGGAATGTAAATAACTATTACAGACAACAACCCGAAATTACCGGATTATGTTTTATAGCAACTATGTGGAATGTAAATACAGATTTTGCAGCAGTAGCCGTTGGACAGGAAGAGTTTTATAGCAACTATGTGGAATGTAAATACGTTTTCGACGCTATCGCCTAACTCCTCAACTATCGTTTTATAGCAACTATGTGGAATGTAAATTATTATGCTGATAACATCCGAGCGCTCTTGTTCATTGTTTTATAGCAACTATGTGGAATGTAAATAAAAGATCGGAGACTCTCAGTAGAGGTATAAAATCTGTTTTATAGCAGCTATGTGGAATGTAAATAAAAGTCATTCTTTCAGACTAGCACCGGATCAATTAAGTTTAATAACAACTATGTGGAATGTAAATCCAGATATGGAAATGTCAGCCGCTTTCCCTAGAATAGTTTTATAGCAATTATGTGGAATGTAAATAAATTATCCGTATTCGTATTAACGCCTTGCCCAAATGTTTTATATCAACTATGCTGAATGTAAATAATTACAAAAGTATATGTTTGGTATTGTAGTAGAAAGTTTTATAGCAACTATGTGGAATGTAAATCATGGGGAGTCCCTTCACTCTGACTCCCCAAAAAATTACTGTAATCATGGAGGTAATATGAAAGAGTTTGTGAAACCTAGAGTGGTCGTTAGTAAGTGTTTGGAATTTGAAGAATGTCGCTATGATGGGGAAATTATTCGAGACCAAACCGTCAAAAATTTAATGTCGTTTGTTGAATTCATCCCAGTCTGTCCAGAAGTAGAAATTGGATTAGGTGTTCCTCGAGATGCGATCCGTGTAATAGATGATAATGGAATAAAAAGGCTTTACCAACCAACGACAAATTTAGATTTAACTTCAAAAATAAATCAGTTTTCTGAGCGCTTTTTAAGTGAGGTTGGTGAGGTTGATGGCTTTATCCTCAAAAGTCGCTCTCCAAGCTGCGGTGTATTTGATACGAAAATTTATAGTGGTGTCGAAGCGGCTCCTGTTATTCGAACTAGCAGCGGCTTATTTGGTGGGAAAGTTGAAGAGCGTTTCGCTCATTTAGCAATTGAAGATGAGGGGAGACTGAAGAATTTTTTAATTCGTGAGCATTTCTTTACGAAACTGTTTACAATCGCCGCTTTTAGGAAGCTTAAAAAAGAATGTTTATTAGGCGATTTAGTTGAATTTCAAGCTCGAAATAAGTACCTGTTTATGGGTTACCGCCCTGCTATATTAAAAAAATTAGGAAATATTGTTGCGAACCATCAAAAGAATTCTTTGCAACAGATATTAGCAGATTACGAAAGAGAATTAAATTGTCTGTTTGAAAATCGCCCAAACTATACCTCAAATATTAATGTTAGCCAACATATATTTGGCTACTTTTCTAAACAGTTATCCTCTAAAGAAAAAGATTATTTTGGGACAATGATGGAAAAATATCTAAACAAGAAAATCCCCCTCAGCAGTGTCATTAGCTTGTTAAAAGCATGGGCGATTCGCTTTGAATGTGACTATCTACTTAAGCAGACATACTTTGAACCATATCCTGAAGAATTAATTGAAATTACTGATTCTGGTAAAGGCAGAGATTGCCGCTGAAACTTTAACCCCATCAAACTTAATGATGGGGTTAAAGTATGTTAGAGCAAGACGGCTATCGTTGTACATGTTAGAATTATTGAAACGGAAAAATTTAAATATAAAAAGATTATTACTCAAAAATGTTGATGATTAAATTGGAGGTTTAATAATGCATACAATTTCTGAACGAGTTTTAGCTGCTCTAAATTTAACAGTTGATTTTTATAACCATATTTATAAGAGTAGTTTAAGTTTAAGCATATCAAATGTTCCATCCAATACAATTGGAGAACAAGCTTATTGTATACTTGGAGCTAGGGAAAGCTATTTAAAGGCTCTTAAGAACGGTGCATGGGATGGGTTTTCATGTAGTTTAAACGAACCCTACGATAAAAGCTTAGTAGTCAACAAGTTAGAAGAAACTACTAATAATATACAAAGTTTTCTACTAGAAACTAGTATTGAAGATATTAATTTAAATCTTCTCATTGACTTATTAGAGCATGAGGTTCAGCATCATGGACAATTAATACGCTATTCATACGCAAATAAGCTAGGCTTTCCTAAAAGTTGGAATGTACGTTATACAGTATAGCTTTATAAAAGTAACGGAAAGGGTAACCATATAGTTTACCGTCACTGTTCCCGCAGACGGAGAATACATCAGGTGCCTTTTTTGGTACCTTTTTTAGTAAAGCCATCTAGGTTACACTTTTCATTCAACATTGGAGAGTGTATAGCATCTCAAATAAGACGCTTTCCGTCGTTCATGTTAAAATAAAAGAGGTTTGAAAAAAAGTAAATTATCAGCTATTCACATATAATATTTTTTAATAAGGGGGCAAATGCTTTGAAGTTTATCCATACAGCTGACTGGCATCTAGGAAAGCTTGTACACGGAATACATATGACAGAAGATCAAAGCCACATGCTACAACAGTTTATTAAAGTTGTTGAAGAAGAGCAACCTGATGCAGTAGTCATTGCCGGCGACTTATATGATCGCTCAGTTCCACCCACTGCAGCTGTTGAGCTTCTTCATGACGTTTTATATACCATTACAACAGAACTGAAGATACCAGTACTTGCGATTTCTGGTAATCATGATAGTGCCGAACGAATTCACTTTGGAAATCAACTGTTTCGAAAAAGTGATTTGTATATTGAGGGAAAAGCAACAAAAAATCCAAAACCAATTCAAATAAAAGGAGTTAACTTTTACTTAGTACCCTTTGCCGAACCAGGAACAATTCGATATTTACTAGAAGACAATTCAATTTCTAGTCATGAAGATGCGATGAAACGGATCGTCGATATTATTGAGAAGAAATTAAATCCAAACGAACCAAATGTATTAGTTGGACATGCTTTTGTCTTAGGTGGTAGACAGTCGGATTCAGAACGATCCCTATCGGTAGGAGGCTCCGAAGTTATAAGTGCTGATGTTTTTGCACCTTTTGAGTATACTGCTTTAGGTCATCTGCATAGTCCAAACGCAATAACTCATCCAACTGTCTTTTACTCAGGATCATTAATGAAATATTCTTTTTCAGAAGCGACACAAAACAAATCGATTTCAATCGTGACGATTGATGACAAAAAAGCGGTTTCTGTTAAATATAAAAATCTTACAGCAAAAAAAGATATGCGGATCATTGAAGGTCATTTAGAAAAATTATTGGATATTAGTTTTTATCAAAGTCATAAAGTCGATGACTACCTGAAAATCTCGTTATTAGATGAAGGCGCTTTAATAGATCCCATTGGCAAGCTGCGGGCAATTTATCCAAATGTCCTCCATTTAGAACGAAAAATTGAACAGCGAGATGCTAAAAAAAATCGCGCGTTTCATATCGATACAACTAATCAAAAAAGCACCCTAGATTTGTTTACTGATTTTTATCAAGAAATGACGACAAGCTCATTTACAGTTGAGAAAAAACAGCTAATGACTAAGGTAATTGAGGATCTTGAAAAAAATAAGAAAGGTGGCTTCTAATGAAACCCATAAAATTAATTATGCAAGCTTTCGGGCCTTATGCAAATAAGCAAGAAATAGACTTTACACTTCTAGGTGAAAAAACAATGTTCGTTGTTTCAGGCGCAACTGGTGCTGGAAAAACAACCATTTTTGATGCGATTTCTTTTGCTGTCTATGGAAAAGCAAGCGGTGATGATCGCAGTGGCATAGAGTTACGCAGTCAGTTCGCAGCAGACGAAACACTAACAGAGGTTACGCTTTCTTTTGAGCTTAGAGGAGAGCGATATTTGGTAAAAAGAAGTCCCCAGCAGGAAAAGAAAAAAACTCGCGGTGAAGGAACGACAACGCTAGGTACGAAAGCGGAGCTTTATCGGCTAGGTGAGGAAGAAGTCCTTCTTGCTGCCAATGCTCGCGATGTCGATGAGAAAATCGCTGAAATCATCAAAATTGATTGCAATCAATTTCGACAAATCGTGATGATCCCTCAAGGTGAGTTTCGGAAGCTATTAGTTTCCGAGAGCAAAGATAAAGAAAAGATTTTACAAAAACTATTTCACACTGAACACTTTAAGGGAATTGAAGAAATACTTAAAGAAAAATCAAATCAATTAAGAAAGCAAGTCGAACAAAGTGTCAATGAGCGCAATACCTTTATTAGCAGAATTCAAAGTGAAGGCAACGAAAAGTTAGCTTTCATGCAACAAGAGGACCATAAAAATGTTCCGGAACTAATCGAAGAATTGACGAATCAAGTGAGAGAAGATGAGGACGATCTTCAGCTATTTGCTAAAGATATAGCTGTAAAAGAAGAGCAGCGAGATGCCATACAAAAAGAAATTCATTACGGTAACGATATTATCGAACAACTAGAAACGAAGCAAAAGCTAGCTTTACAAAAGCAGCAGCTAGCAGATAGCGCTCCCGCTATTGAAAAAACAGGAGTGGTCATTTCATTAGCAAAAAAGGCAGCGATTTTACAGCAATATGAGGACCAATGTCTAGAAACCGATAAACAAGTAGTTGTAAAAAGTAATGATCTGAAAAATGAAGAGAAATTCCTGTTAGATTTGCAAAAAGCACTCGAGCAGCAACGACAAGAACTCCAAGGCGAAGAAAATAAGGCAAGTGAGCGCGAAGCTTCTCAAAAAGAAATTAATCGTCTTCAGGGGTTAGAAAAAGATGTTTTATCATTTTCAACTTTTGAAAAAGAAATGAAAGAGTTAAGTTCTCATACCGAAAAACTGAAGAATAACAAAAAGACCTTAGAAACTAACTTTTCGACTTTAGAAGAAAAATTAATAGCTTTACAAAATGAAAAAGAAGCAATCAATGAAGCGAGAGTTAAACAAGCAGAAGTTACGGTAACGCTTGCAACAGAAAAAAGCTATCTTGAAATGGTTACGGCACTAATCGAAAACAAAAAGAAATTAATCAGTTATGAAAACGAATATTCTGATTCTGAAGATAACTTAGCAGATATCAAAAAAATAGTGATACAAAAAAATGAAGAGTTAGAAACGCTATTTGAAGCCTGGCATAAAGGACAAGCAGGTTTATTTGCAAACAAACTTTGCAGTGAAAGTTCGTGCCCAGTTTGTGGTTCTCTTGACCATCCCAATAAAGCTGTTTTACATGATGATATGCCAACTGAAGAACAAATAAAGGCTATGCAAAAAGAAGTAAAAGAGTTAGAGCAAGAAAAGCAGAAAAAAGATTCAACCTACTACGAGGAAAAATCTAAATTTGAAACGCAAATGGATAAGGTAATCGGACTTGCTGATCAAATAGGAGATCATCTTCCACGTAAATTTCTTTCATCTGCTTTAGAAGATCTAAAAGAGTATTTCCAAGCTCAATGTCAAAAAATTTCAGAAGAGTTAAAGCAAATTGAAACAAAAGCGAAGTCATTAGCTACAGTTGACAAAGAAACGAGCATCGTGGCTAGTGAAAAAGCAACTGTAAAAGAGCTATTAACGAAAGCGAACGAAGTATACGAACAAAACTACACAACATTTGTTGAAAAGCGTCGCGATCTTGAAAGACTTTCAGAAACTCTTCCAGAAGGGTTACGAGACGAAATAGCTTTTAGAAAAATGTTGTTAGCGGAAGAAAATCGTCTGCAATTGTTAGAAAAAGCATTAAAAAAAGTACAAAGTTCCGTGAATGAATCAGAACAGAAGATCGCTTCTGCGCGTGGCACAATTACTTCATTACAAAAAGCTGTTAATGAAGTAGTCGCAAGTCAGAAAGAAGCGCTTCGAATTTTTGATGAGCAGTTGCTGCAGTTAGGATTCACATCAGTTGAGCATTACAAACAAGTTAAGCTTCCACAAGGAGAAATAGAGAAGTTAGAAACAGAAGTTCAAGCGTTTCAGTTAGAATTTCGCTCGGTGTCAGATCGCTATCAAGAATTAGTTTCAAGGCTTGAAAAAGTTAAAAAACCAGATATCAACCTTCTTAATGAAAGGCTAGCTACTGTTACTAACGGAGTTACGCTCCTTCAAGAGAAACGAAATATTTTGTACCATAAAACAAAAACAAACGCTGGGATTATTGAGGAAATTGAAAGAATTAACCTCCAAATGGCATCTGGTGAAGTAGAGTTTCTGACAGTAGGTGATCTTGCTGAAATCGCTTGTGGCAAGAATACGTATCGGATAACTTTTGAACGCTTCGTATTAGCTTCATTTTTGGATGAAATTTTATTAGCTGCAAATGGGCGTCTAAACAAGATGACAAATGGTCGTTATCAATTGGAACGAAAAACAGATCGTTCTAAAGGCTCTGCTCAAAGCGGACTAGAACTTTTGGTGTTTGACCAATATACAGGTGGTTCACGACACGTGAAGACATTGTCAGGTGGCGAAAGCTTCAAAGCCTCGTTATCGCTAGCGCTAGGGCTAGCAGACATTGTTCAAGGCTATGCTGGTGGTGTATCAATGGAAACAATGTTTATTGATGAGGGATTTGGAACACTTGACCCAGAATCTTTAGAAAGTGCGATCGAAACGTTAATTGACATTCAAAGTTCAGGTCGATTAGTAGGGATTATCTCACATGTTCCAGAATTGAAAGAACGAATTGATGCTCGCTTTGAAGTAACAAGTACACATGCAGGCAGCGTCGTTAGCTATTATGGAGATACTGTTTCACAGTAGCAGTTAGTTAGTTAGTTGGAAAGGAAAGGCTAAATCAAAAGCTAAACGAAGAATTCTTAAAGTCCTTGATCTTCCCAACCAACTATCTTTCTTCATAACAGGAAAAGACGGTAAGGTCGGATTTCCTTATAGGCATATTTTGTGGTTATTAATGGAACAATTGCTATAATCGAATTATCTTAAATATGAAGGGGTGTTTGTTAGTATGACAATAGAAAAAGCAACATTTGCTGGAGGTTGCTTCTGGTGTATGGTAAAACCGTTTCATGAACAAGAAGGCATTGTTAATGTCGTTGTTGGTTATACAGGTGGACATACAGAAAACCCGACATACAAAGAAGTGTGCCAGGAAGATACAGGACATTATGAAGCTGTGGAAATCACTTTCGATACTGCGCTTTTCCCATACAAAAATCTTTTAGATATTTTTTGGAAACAAATTGATCCAACTGACGCTAGTGGGCAATTTAATGACAGAGGACAATCGTATCAAACGGCTATCTTTTATCATAATGACAAGCAACGTCAAGAAGCCGAATTAACAAAACAACAACTTCAAGAAAAAAATCTTTTTGCAAAACCAATTGTCACTCCAATTCTAAAGGCAAGCACTTTTTATATTGGCGAAGAATATCATCAAGACTATTACCAGAAAAATCCTCAACATTATTCTATGTACAGCGTAGGTTCTGGTCGTGCTGGCTTTCTAAAAAATCAATGGGCAGGTGAAAAAAAATGAGTGAAGATTTAAAAAAACGCCTAACTTTAATTCAATATGAAGTTACCCAAAAAAACGGAACGGAACCACCTTTTAAAAATGAGTACTGGGAAAATAAACGAGAAGGTATTTATGTTGATATCGTTTCAGGAGAGCCTTTATTTTCTTCAAAAGATAAATTTGATTCAGGCTGTGGTTGGCCAAGTTTCACAAAGCCAATTAATGATGAAGTGGTAGTTGAGAAAAAAGATGTCAGTCACTTTATGATGAGAACAGAGGTGCGAACAAAAAACTCTGATATTCATTTAGGCCACGTTTTTAATGATGGGCCGTTACCAACTAAGCTTCGTTACTGCATTAACTCGGCCTCTTTAAAGTTTGTCGAAAAAGAAAATCTTCAAGAAGAGGGATATGAAGAAATTTCGAGAACTTTTTGAGATTTTTCTGCTCGTTGAGACTTTCTAGATACTGAATCCTAGTCATAAACAGACCTTTTAACACATAAGCTTTTTTTATACTATTAGGCATCTCCAAGAAAATAAAGGATCAGTTTGATAAATTTCATATTTAAATTTTATGGCGCCATTAATAAGCAGCACCTTGCTGAGCTAAAGCATTCTCAGCTAAATTCTGCTCTTATATGGCTAATTAATATTATGAAATTACTCGATGGTCTATTTTTCCTCTTTGTTTGTGTAGTAGTATGTTTTAGTAAAAACACATGAGAACAAATCACAAAAAAATGGAGTGTTGTTATTCATGGAAAAAAAGAAACGAATTAGAAAAACGATTCGGATGGTATTAAAGGATGCAGGTAGAGAGCCTCTACAGAAGCGAGAACAAAATGTTGCAAAGTCGACAGTTAAACAAAAAGATCTAAAAGTATAACCATTTTACCGGATCGACCTTCATTTACTGGGCGTTAGTAGGGCTTAGTTTATCGTTATGTCCTTTAAAAAAGTTATCGCGCCTCTATCAAAGGTATAAAAAAAGCCTGCAATCCATAGTTGGATTGCAGGCTCTCATAATTATGTAGTCTCCCGCTCTGACGCAGCCTCTAGTGTCTCAAAACCCGCCTTTTAGCAGGTGGGTATTCGCAATTACTGTCTCAACTTCCAATTAGCTTACTTGGCTTGCTGTTCAAATAACAATTTTGAATTCCCGTAATTAATACATCGGTTTGAGACGACTTATGCACACGTTCATCGCAGGATCACGTTAAAAAATAACTTCTATATGTATATAATAATACTTTTTTGATTTCGAATCAATAGTGTTTTTTTTCCAAATCTTCAACTAGACAACTTTAAAAAAATAAAAAAATGTAGAAATAGCAGGAAATACCACTAGTGATGTTAAATTATCTAGTATTAAAAAGAAATATTTTTGTGTGAAGGATTAAAAAGGGGGGGGGGGACGCAATGTGTTTCTTTGAAACAGATCGATTATTTTTACGACCGTTAGAAAAAGAAGATGCGCAAGCTATCCATAATTTAGTGGCTGACAAAGAATTAGCTCGAACAACATTAAACATACCATATCCTTATCCGGATGGTTTGGCAGAGCAGTTGGTTAGTCGCGCCAATGAAAAAATGAAAAGGGGTAGCCATTATTCATTTGCAATTATCCTCAAAGGCACGATGCAGTTCATTGGCTCAATCTCTTTAGATATTGCCTTAAATCACAAAAGAGCAGAAATGTCCTATTGGATTGGAAAGCCTTTTTGGGATAAGGGTTATGTAACGGAAGCAGGAACAAGAATTATTAAATATTCTTTCGAAGAATGTCATGTGAATCGGGTTTGGGCAGCGGTTATGAAAAAAAATAAACCCTCGATTGAAGTGATGAAAAAACTTAATCTATTTTACGAAGGTACATTTTCTCAGCATGTTTTAAAATGGGGAGTTTATGAAGATGTATCTTATTACGGGATTGTTAAGGATCAATATCAAAAAATTGACTAGAACATTCTTGTCGAGTAAAATTACCTATACAGGTATTTAACGAAGGGGTGATTACTATGACTGAAAAAGAAAAGAACTGCTCAAGTGGTACATGACAAACGAGTAATCGTTCATCAATAGGGACTAAAGGAAAAGGATCTGCAAAACTTCCGATATGACCTGGGATGTATGTATGGCTTCTGGTAGGAGCTATTTATATCGTTATTCAGTTATTTAATTAAAAAAACCAGTCAACACAAACAATTGTGTTGACTGGTTTTTTGGGCGAGGTTTCTTCGAAGTATTAGGAGTAATGTTAGTAATAATCAGTCCTGAATCCTGGATCTCAAGCCAGGAAACGATTTTTTATAAAATTTTATGTTAAAATACACTTGAGAAAAAATGAATGGAGGTTTTTATTAACGATGAAGCCGATACAATTAGAAAGCGTTCAGCAAAATCTTAAAAAATATACAAATAAACCGATATATATTCATTTAGAAACGACGAACGGAGCATATGCTGCTCATTACAATGAAGGAGCTATGGCTGTTAGTGCGTTCATCCGAAATGGAAAAGTGGAATTTTCACAAGGAAAGATAACTGGTGATGGTCCATACCGAGTCGGTCTTAAGATTGAAGACGGATGGATCTATGCCCAAGGATTAACGGATTGGGAAGTTGACAATGAAGGAAGATTACTTTTGGCCGGGCATGATAGTGAAGGGAAAATCGCTATTTCATTACAAATAAGTGAGCGACCATTTTCTTAAAAGGAAAAGCATGCTGTCACAAATACAGTGTTATAAATTTTAATTTAAAGGAGAATCATTTATGAAGCAGAAACATGTTTTAGTTGTTTTCCCTCATCCAGACGATGAATCCTTTGGACCGGCTGGAACAATTGCAAACTTTACAAAATCAGGTATTCCTGTAACATATGCTTGTCTAACGCTAGGAGAGATGGGAAGAAATATGGGAAATCCACCATTTGCAAATCGTGAATCTTTGCCACAATTACGCAAACAAGAACTTATCGATGCTTGTGAGATTTTGGGAATAAAAGACCTAAGAATGCTTGGCTTTCGTGATAAGACGATCGAATTTGAAGATGAGATAGAAGTTATCGCTGCAATAAAAAAGATTATTGTCGAGGTGCAGCCTTCTTTAATTATTACACATTATCCTGGTCACGGAGTTCATCCTGATCATGATGCAACAGCCAGAGCCACAGTAGCAGCAGTTAAGGAATTATCTGCTGAGAAGCGACCAGAGCTTCATTGTATGGCGATCACTAAAAATCGTGAACAAATGCTTGGAAAACCACAAATTGTTAATCAAGTTACGGAAATGATGGATATTAAAGTCGCTGCAATTAAAGCGCACCGATCCCAAACAGAAGCAATCTTTAAAGAGGGCACGGACAAAAAAGCCAAGTTAAAAAAATGGTTACAAGAAGAACAGTTTTGGCTTTATCGTGTTGAAAATTAAAAATTAAAAATTAAAAATTAAAAATTAAATAGTTGGAAAGGTGGAAAGTTGGAAAGGAAAAGTCAAAAGCAAACCAACTAACGCCTAACCAGCTATCCAACCGTTCTTACATCACTTCCCACTTTCGTATGGTTGCTATTTCCAAGAGGCGTGGTTCTGGTTTTACAGCAATAGGATTCCCGACTAATTCAAGAACACCCAAATCTGAAAAACTATCACCATAAGCAAAGCTATTTTCCCAATCAATATAATCGTTTGCAAGTGAAGCGTATATTTGATCTTTTTTGAGTTCGCCATGAACGTGCATCACAGGTGTTTTGTTATCAAATTGTTTATTTTTGTAAGGAATGCTTGTTCCAATCAAGCAATCGATGGGAAGATTTTTAGCGACAACCTCTAATAAAGGTAAAAAAGCTCCTGATACTAGCATAATATAATAACCATCTTTATGATGCTGTTCTAATTTTTGTAAAACTGACTTACTTAAGTCACTACTCATTTTGGTGCCGAGGTCCACGAAAAAATGATCAATTTCAGATTTGGAATTTTTCTGAAACGACGATATGTAGGATCGCATTGAATACTCTTTCATCTTTTGTTCAGAATAAAATTTACATTTATAACCAGCATACATGAGGGAAATTTTCGTAATAAAAAAGCGATATTTTTTGCTATAAATAGGGTGTTTTTTTAAATGTTCCATCATTAAGGGAAATGTTTCATCTGGATAAAGCGTTCCATCAAAATCGAAAATAGCTACCTTCATCGTATCGCTCCTTTTAATTTTTTTTGATCATCACTAATTGTATATTTTTGTTAATTGTTTTTGCAAGTAAAGTGTTTAAGAGTTTAAAAAGCGAGTGTTGCCATTGAATTACTTAAAAATAGGATGATAGCAAAAAGGGCATACTATTTTTAAGGAGGTGTGCAGCATGGCAAAGAAAAAATCAACAGAAAATAGTGGTGCAGAAGTAGCGGGAAATTTAGATAATCAAACTGATCATCATAGTTACAATGAAGTAAACAAAGGAACAGAGATGACTTATGAACAACTAAGTGACGCATTTTTTAAAGGCACCATTGATGATGAGATTGACTACGATAAATCAAAAGAAAATTGATCTTAGGGATTTTGAGAAGATAATCGAATTATTTGTTATTTTCTAAAATAATAAGTAGGTGCTAAAGATAGACAAGGAGTTTGGATTTTTATTATAAAAAGGATGATAGCTATGACTTTATTAGAAAGAGTCGATGCTATCATCCTTTTTCAATTTCACAAAGCCCAATTTCCATTTCTAAATATAGGTTCACGGTTTCCATCTTTCGTTTCACCGTCAATAGTCAATTCACTTGAACCAATCATGAAATCAACATGAGTAATACTTGTGTTTGCACCGTGTTGTTGTAGTTCTGCTTTGGACATTGTCTTTCCACCTTCAAGGTTAAAGGAATAGGCACTACCAATAGCTAAATGGCTTGATGCATTTTCATCAAACAAGGTATTATAAAAAATGATATTTGAATTAGAAATCGGTGAATCGTCAGGAACTAGCGCTACTTCTCCTAAGAAGTGTGATCCTTCATCCATATCGATTAAGCCTTCTAAAGTTTCATAGCCTTCTTCAGCAGAAAAATCAACAATTTTTCCGTTTTTGAATGTTAAGCTAAATTTATCAATAACATTGCCGCTGTAATTTAATGGTTTTGAACTAGAGACAACACCGTTGACGCCATCTTTTTTCGGAAGTGTAAACACTTCTTCCGTTGGCATATTCGCAACAAATGTTACTCCAGCCTCGTTCGAACCACCACCACCAACCCAAAGGTGTTTTTCAGGAAGTTCAATTGTTAAGTCAGTCCCTGGACCCTTATAATGAAGCTTCGTATATTTTTTGTTGTTTAAATAATCAACTTTATTAAGAAGTGTCTGATTATGCTCTTGCCATGCTGCAACAGGATCTGCGACGTCAGCACGAGTTGCTTGAAAAATCGCTGTCCACAGCTTTTCAATACTCTCATCACCCTTTGTATCAGGGAAAACTTTTTCGGCCCATTCTTTTGAAGGAGCGGCAAGTACACACCAGCTAACTTTATCAGCTTGAATGTAATTACGGTATTTTTCTAACGCTTTGCCAGCTGTTTTATTGGCATTAGCAATTCGATTTCGATCAATACCTTTTAGTAAATCAGGATTAGAGGCAACAATGCTCATAAACGCTGCTCCATTTTCGGCCATTTCTTCAAAGCCTTTAGCTTTCCAAATAGGGTACTCTGTGAAGGCTTCATCAGGTGCAAGCGTGTATTTTAATAAAGATAATTGTTCATCGTTCCATTCAACATGAACGTTCTTTGCTCCAGCCTGATATGCTTTTTTAGCTATAAGTTGGACAAACTCGATATTATTAGTAGGTGCATTTATCACTAATGTTTGATTCTTTTGGATATTAATGCCGACCTTTACTGCTAGCTCTGCATATTTTTCTAAGTTTTCCTCAAATTTACTCAAATTGGGTATCCCTCACTTTTGTTTTTTTACTTCATTAATATATTTTACCAAAAATAATTTGAAAATGAAAATTTTGGGACGATTAGTGCCAATTATAACCAATAAAAGTGCCGTAATTAAATAGAAAATCACTGAAAAAACAGAAAATTGTTTCCCTATAGATAAGCGAACTGATAAGATATTGTAAGTAATGATCTATTTGAAAGGAGATGCCTTTCGTGAAAGTTAAATCTAAAGCAATAATAAAAAAAATAGTAGCATATACGCTAGCTTTTTTGCTGCTATTTAGCGGTTATGTGATTTTATCTGTTTATTATTGGTCAATAACAGACGAAGGACGTCTGCCACCAAAAACTGCTGTGATTCTTCATGCAGTCAATAATAATATCATAACATCTGATATGAAAACACCAAAATTCCTAGTCAAATCAAGCCCCTCGAAAATTGCAAGAGAAGAAATTACTATGCCCTTATCAGAAGATATTTCGATTTTTGGACGAGTGTATTATCCCAAAAGTGAAGGTCCACATCCAATCATCTTATATTATCACGGTGGTGCATTTTTAGAAGGTTATGGAAGCATTGAAACGCATGACAATATTATTCGTGCTTTGTCTGCAAGGACAGGGAGTGTCGTGATTGCTGTTGGATACCGTGTGGCTCCGGAATATATTTTTCCAACTGCTGTAGAAGATAGTTATGCCACTTTAATATGGGCCTATGAACAGGCTGAACGGTGGAATGGTGATAAGGATCGGATTGCCGTAGTAGGAGATAGTGCAGGCGGAAATTTAGCTACTGCAGTTGCAATAATGGCCAGGGATGAACGAGGACCTAGTATTGTTGCCCAAGCCCTACTTTATCCATTAACAACCTTTCAAGACTTACCTTTACGGTCACGGATTATGTATGATAGTGGTTATTATTTATTGTCAAGAAATGTCATGTCCCGGTCCCGTGAATTGTATACACCATTAGAAGAAATGTGGTTAAGTCCTTACCTTTCCCCTTTGAATGCCGAAAATCTTGCAGACTTACCAGCTGCGCTGATTATTACAGCTGAATTTGATCCTCTACGTGATGAAGGGGAACAATATGGCCAAAGACTTGCTGAAAGTGGTGTTCCTGTCAGACATTTACATTATAAAGGGGTCATGCATGGATTTATCTCGTTTTATGAAGTGATGGAATTAGGCGAGCATGGATTAGCAGAAACTGCTTTATTTTTAAGGCAGGCATTTCAAGAACCAGAGGTTAATCCTGAACAATATGAACAAAAGATTATTGGAACTAATCAAGGTGCAAAGAAAATCCGCGAATATATAGAGGCCTATGCTATGGCTGCTTTTATCATTGTAAAGGATATAAGCGCTAGATAACAGCCAAATAACTAGTCTTCTGCTCTTAATTTGTAAACGTGAGGATAAAAATGAGGTGATTAAATGAAGCTAGGTTATGCTTGTTTAAATGTAACTTTAGGAACGAAAATGCGAACCTGTCGGATCAAAACAGTAGAATTATTAGGAAACGAAAAAATAAAGGAACTAACAATCGCTAACTTAAAGGAAGTCAGAAAAATACTACAATGGAATATCGACAATGAGATTGATCTTTTTCGGATTAGTAGTGATATCGTTCCATTTGGGAGTCATCAAATTTTGACTTGGGATTGGTGGCTTGATGAAGAGGTTTTAGCAATAACTGAACAGATAAAAGCACTGAAACAAGAAAATAGTAGTAGGCTAACTGTACATCCTGGTCAGTATACAATTATTAATTCTCAGTCTCAAAAAGTTGTCAAAAATGCTTTTTCTGATTTAGAGTACCACAATAAGTTATTAAATCTAGTTGGTGGAACGGATATGGTTATTCATGTTGGCGGTGTTTATGGTGATAAAGAAGCAGCAAAAAAACGCTGGATTACTAATTACAAAAGATTAAGTGACGACATTAAAAGCAAGTTAATATTAGAAAATGATGACAAATCTTTTCATCTAAAGGACATAATCGATATTCATAGTGAAACAGGAGTGCCGATTTGTTTTGATATTCATCATCATAACTTGAACAAAAGTGAAGACTTCGATTTAGGAAGGGGTCTAGATCAAGTCATCCAATCATGGAAGGGAATTAGAAAACCGAAAATGCATATTAGTTCTGGAAAAAATTCTATACTTGATCGATCTCATCATGATTATATTTTGGAAGAGGACTTTACGGCATTTATGACTATTTTAAAAGACAATGACGTCGACATTATGTTTGAAGCAAAAAAGAAAGAGTTAGCAGTTTTGAAAATTATAAATAAAGTGTGAGTACTGATGTCTTGAAAGGAAGTTATAAATGGAACATTTAATTAACAATCAAGTAAAAAACATTCAAATTTCTGGTATCCGCCAATTTTTCAACATGGTAGCTAAGGTCCCAGATGCGATTCAACTTACAATTGGTCAACCAGATTTTCCAACTCCTGACCATATTAAAGAAGCAGGTAAAAAAGCAATTGACGAGAATAGGACAGGCTACACGAAAAATAGAGGGCTAGATGAGCTTTGCCTTGCAGCAACGGAATTTCAAAAAAGTAAATATGGACTTTCTTATGATCCAAAAACAGAAGTAATCACAACAGTGGGAGCTAGTCAGGCGATTGATATTAGCTTGCGGACGATTTTAGAAAAAGGTGTCGAAGTAATTCTTCCAGGACCTGTATATCCAGCCTATGAACCAATTATTAAAATGTGTGGCGCTATTCCAGTTTACATTGATACAAGAGAAACAAATTTCAAATTAACTGCAGCACAAATTGAAGGAGCGATAACTGATAAAACAAGATGTGTTATCCTCCCATACCCTGCTAACCCGACAGGCTGTATTTTAACAGAAGTTGAATTAGCGGCAATTGCTGATGTATTGAAAGACAAAGATATTTTTATTGTTTCTGATGAAATATATAGTGAGTTAGTTTACGGTCAATCGCACCGTTCAATTGCTTCGTTTCCAGAAATGAAAGCAAAAACACTCATCATCAATGGACTCTCAAAATCACATGCAATGACCGGATGGCGGATTGGCTTTGTTTTTGCTCCTGAAAATATTAGTAAGCATATCTTAAAAGTACACCAATACAATGTAAGTTGTGCAAGCTCGATTTCCCAATATGCGGCATCTATTGCTTTAACAGCAGGTGTTAATGATGCAGATACAATGAGAATTGAATATCAGCGGCGGCGTGATTATGTTTACGACCGCTTAGTATCGATGGGGATCGATGTCGTAAAACCAGAAGGGGCTTTTTATTTATTTCCTTCGATAGAAAAGTTTGGAATGAGTGCCGATGAATTTGCAACAAGACTACTTCAAGAGGGAAAAGTTGCTTGTGTTCCAGGTACAGCTTTTTCAAGTTACGGAGAAGGCTATCTACGCATCTCTTACGCTTATAGTATGGAAATTCTTGAAGAAGGCTGTAATCGAATTGAGAAATTTATCCTAACTATGTAAGAGCGACCAACTTATATAGAAAATCGGTATTGAGATAAGTTAGAAAATTTATCATGAAAAAGGTTTTTAGTCACGTACAATTTAATTAAAAATATAGAAAAAGGATTTGGCGATCATACAAGATTAGCCTATCCTTTTTCTTTTTGTATTGACTTTCAAACTGAATAAACATAAGATAATAATTAATCAGATAAGTTTACTCGGCATTTAAATTTAATAGATAGATATTTGTCTAGCCCAAGACATATCACGTGGGCAAAAGTTAGCTGAAATTTGGTGAAAGTGCATTTCGTCTAAAAAGGGGGAGTCGAGGTGGTAAATAAGTATAACAAAGAACACGAGCAAGTGTTTTTAAAGGTACAAGAAATGCTCAAAGAAATTAAATATGGCTCGATTACATTAGTTGTTCAAGATGGGAAAGTCATCCAAATTGAAAGAAATGAAAAACATCGTTTGAATTAGAAAGATTAAATAACAGTTTATTAGTTTAATAAATTTCATAATACTGTTTTGCTTAATTAGGCTAACGATTGAAGAACTACCTGATATGTACAAACGCTTAGACGAAGTTGGACTTTCTTCTGTCGGTGCTTGTGGTGATATTCCGAGAACAATTTTCGGTAATCCATGAGCAGGAATTGATCGCAATGAACTGACAGATACGAGAGAAATTGTTACAGCTGTCTATAATTTTTTCCAAAGAAATAGCGATTTTTCAAATTTACCACGTTGCTTACGGCTTTCTTACTATCGATCGATTTTGACTAATACCAGTTATGGAGGTGAAATAGACCATGGATGAAAAAGGTATTGTTTATCTTGTTGGTGCAGGACCTGGAGATATGAAACTTATTACCGTAAAAGGGTTAGAAAAACTACAAAAGGCAGAGGTGATTTTTTATGATCGCTTAGTTAATCCACTATTCTTACAAGAAGCGGATGTTAATGCTGAACTTATTTATTGTGGTAAGTTGCCCAATCGCCATATTTTACGGCAAGAAGTAATTAATGAATTACTAGTTGAAAAAGCAAAGCAAGGGAAAGTGGTTGTTCGCTTAAAAGGTGGCGACCCTGGAGTTTTTGGGAGAGTTGGCGAAGAAGCTACTGCCCTAAACCAAGCAGGAGTTCGTTATGAAATTGTCCCGGGCATCACATCTGGAATAGCTGCTCCATTGTACGCTGGAATTCCAGTTACTCATCGTGAGTATGGTACTAGTTTTACCGTTGTCACGGGTCACGATAAATCGGTTGATGGAAAGCCGACGATTAATTGGCGTGCTCTAGCCGTAGGAATTGACACAATTGCCTTTTATATGGGGATAAAAAATCTTCCGCATATATGCGAAAACCTTATCAACCACGGTCGAGATCGTTCCACTCAAGTAGCAGTCATACAGTGGGGGACTACAAGCAGACAACGCGTAGTTGAAGGTACGCTAGAAACGATTGCAGATGAAGTAGCTAAACACGGTATTAGTAACCCAGCAATTACGCTAGTAGGCAATATTGTTGCTCTTCGAAAACAAATAAAGTGGTTTGAAGATAAATTGTTACTAGGGAAAAAAGTAATTCTAGCAGACGGCAATGCTAATTTATGTTCCCAATTAGTGCATAATGGCGCTGAAGTGCTCACTTATCCAAAGCTCAGTATCGAACCTATCACGAAAGAGCTAGCATATATTAAGAAGTTAGCCAATTTAGCTAGCTATGATAAAATTTCGTTTACCTCAAAAGAAAGTGTGCAGATATTTTTTGATAGTTTAGTTACAAATGAAATTGATATTCGTTCATTGCCAGCGAATTTTTATAGTCATAATCAGGAAACGAAGCAGGCCCTAAAAAAATGTGGAATCATGTCTGAAATAGTTAACGAACTAGATACTGGTTTAATAGTTGGCTCAAGCGAAGCGATAGCCGAATTACGAGTAAAAGGAAATTATTTAGTAACCCATCAAGTCAAAAATTGCTATCCAGCAACAGTAGCTTTGCAACGCTTTGTAGAAGAAGACAGTTTTAATACGATCATCTTTACTTCGGCCCGTTCAATTAAGCTTTTTTACAAACAAACAAAAAAAGACAATTTGAACTGTGCTGAGATTATTGGAAATTGTCAAATTATCTGTATTGGCGAAGAAGCCTTTCTGACTGCCAAAAAAATGAAGCTAACAGTCAATGTTTACACAAAAAATCTTAACTCCGAAAACTTAAGCTATTTTTTTTCCAAACAAAAAGATAGTGAAAAAGCTTTCGGCTAATAAAGGGGTAGTCCCAATTATGAAAGCTATTTTACTCGTCGGTCACGGAAGCCGCAAACAAACATCGAATTCTCAGTTTATCCAATTAGCAGAAGCGGTAGCAGCTAAATGCAACGTCGAACTGTTTCGTTATGCGTTTCTTGAATTGGCATCCCCGTCCATCTTAGCGGAAATTGAGGTTTGTGTTGAAAAAGGTGCAAAAGAAATTATTATTTATCCATTACTATTATTAACAGCAGGTCATGCAAAAGTTGATATTCCAAACGAAATTGCAAAAGCGAAGGAGATCTATCCTACAATCGTTTTTCACTTTGAGAAACCTTTAGGAATTCAGAATTCGATTATTTCGATTTTAGAGAGTAGATTGGCTGAAAAACAGTTTCACGAAAAAGAAAATAGTCTCGTTATGTTTGTCGGTAGAGGAAGTCATGATCAGAAGCAAATTGATGAATTTGAAATAGTTCGTTATTTACTAGAGAAGAAGCTGAATACAGTTGCTGTTCAAAGTAGCTATTTAGTCGGTGGTCATACATCGTTTAAATTAGCAGTAGAAAAAGCAAAACTTTCTAGTTGTCAGCATATTTTTGTCTTACCCTATTTATTGTTTAGGGGAGTTTTGTTAGAGGAAATGGAAGAATTTCTGGAGACTCAGAAAGATGATCGCTTTACAATCTGCAAACAAATTGGTGCAGATGAAATGCTGGTCGATCTTGTTAGTAATTTAGTGAATGAGGGATCTAGATAAAAAAAGTGATCAAGCTAAGGTGTCTAATGACATTTTAGCTTTTTTTGTTCTAAATTCATGGTTCAGACAAAAAAAAGGACAGTGCAAAATCCGCACCGTCCTATAAATTTTTTTATTCCTTAGAAAGTTTAAGTTTGCTAATAGTAAACTTAAACTTTGGTCGCCACTAAAAGTTGCAAAAAGTAAGTTTTTTTCTGGAATATTTAAATGATCGTAAACTCTTGTTGTTCATTTAATAGCAGTCCCTTAAAACTAAGCTTTTTAGGGAGGAAAGGATGAGTTTTTAACATAGTTAGGTTTTTATTTAGTGTTATTTCAACATTGTTTACAGATAACCAATCGGATAAAGTATGATTACTGAACTTATCCAAGTAGTCAAAAATTTCAAATGTTTCCTTATCAATTCCTTCGTTTTCCAACCAATCGCGCATTTTTGTTGCATGAATCTCATTTTTTTCTATTTGTGATACGACAATGTAAACATCTGTAATATTTTCATTATAAGAAGAAACTAAAATAGATTTAACAACACTACCAAATGGCTGCAGATCAGAAGCGACATTATTTTGAATCGTAATTACATCTTCTCTAGTAGTGTTTAAATAATTTAATGCCTGATCCTTTAATTGTACATCACCGCAAATATAAATTAATTTTTTTGACATTGATAACAGCTCCTTTTCATTTTAAAAAAACCAACTAGCTATTGTATAATATAGGGGAATACCAATTGTTAAGTTTAGTGGAAACGTTACTCCTAATGCTAAACCTAAATAAATAGATGGGTCAGCTTCTGGCACAGAGGTTCTTAATGCAGCAGGTGCAGCAATATAAGAAGCACTTCCTGCCAAAACGCCCATTAACATTGCACCACCTAATGATAAACCCACGAAATAACCAACTAAAATACCTAGAACACCAAAGAGTAGCGGCATAATAGTTGCAAATAATAAAAGTTTTAAGCCGTGACGGCGTACAACACCTAATCGTTTCCCAGCCATTAAGCCCATGTTTAGTAAAAATAGAAGGAGTATACTTTGGTATAAGTCAATAAATAGCGGCTTTATAAATGGTAAGCCATTAACTCCGACAATAAGGCCAATAAGCAAACTGCCCGCTAGCAAAAGAATACTTTTCCCAAAAAAACTTTCTTTTAAAACTGCTCCGTTAATAAATGAGAGTGGATTTTGAGCAATGATCCCAACATTTCGAGCAGGCATTGGCTGTATATTATCAGGTAAATTTCGGATCATACCTAAAAGCAATAGGGCGACTAAAATCCCTGGAATTTCCATTAATACGACCATTGCGTTCATAAAGCGTTCATATGGGATCGCTAGGTTTTCCAAAAAAGAAATAGCAGCGCCATATGTGATGATACTTACTGAACCATACGTAGCAGCTAAGCCTATCGCATTGTTTATATCCAGCTTCGTGAATTTTCGGATTATAAAGAACGTTATGATCGGTATTAATGACCCTAAAAACAAAGTGCCTAATATCGGTTTAGTAACTGCTGCTAAGGTATAGTTAGATAACTCGATTCCGCCTTTTAAACCGATTGCAATAAGTAGATAAATGCTTAACGCTTCTCCGAAACCTTTAGGAAAGCTAAAGTCTGAACTTACGATGGCGGCGATAACTCCTAGAATAAAGAAAAGTACGGCAGGTGAAAGTAAATTTTGCATGACCATTTCTAACAATTTTATTCCCCCTTTTTTAAAATAAAAAAGACCAACGAAGATTTAAGTAATCAACGTTGGCCTCTGGTGTACTCACTGTGTTTAAGTGTTTACAATAGCAACCTGCTATTCAGTTAGTTTTATTTCTAAGTTAGTTTTTAAAATGAAGACAATAATACGTTCGGCATTTCTTGTACTAATGTCAGTATGAAAACTATCAACAGTTTCTCCTGTTTGTGAAAGGATAATTTCTTTTAGCTGAGGATTACCTGCTTCAATTAGTGCTTCACGAATTTTTTTTATAGCTAGCATCCCTGGTTCTGTTTTTGTTAACTCTTTTTCAGCAGGAGTAAGAATGCCTTTAAGGTGGACAATAATCATATTCCGCAAAATATCTGTTTTAACTTGTAGCGGTCCTCTTCCTAAATAATCCTTTTCCCACTTAGTTATTGCTTTACTAATATCTGCTTCTAATTGACCTTTTTTCAGTAATGTCGTATCCAAGATGTCCCTCCTTATGTCTAAAAAGCGTGTGTGAATGAAATTCACTCGTCTACAATAAAAAATTTTCGCCCAGGCAGGTGGAGAGTCGGCTAGTTAATATGTGTAGATAAAAACAAAAAGCATATCCCATGTCTTAAAATCTTTTAAGACGGAATATACCGGTTACTTTAAATCTGAGCAATAGAAAATTTGATAAAGCTTTTCCTTTTACCACTGCCAGAATATGACATTGATCTAAAGCTAAGCTTATTTTTTCTATGCATGTATTTAATACGCGGTAAAATGTAATTAATTTTTATTATAGGGAAGAAATAAAATCTTGTCAATAATTTTTTTTAAATTTTAAATGAAATTTCATAATGGAGATTCAACGTCACTAGGCGGCTACTATATTGGTATTATGAAATTCACTCAAGTGAAAAAAAATCACGAAAAAAAGCTAGCCATTTGTGGCCTAGCTTCATAATTTAATCATTATTTCCGCGATGTTACTTCATATATTGCAAATTTTAAATAATCACCTTCGTCAGCACCAACTAGCTTCGGGTGGTCAGAACCGGCGCCACTCCAATATATTTCTCTTAGTACTTTATTTGCATCCAAAGCTGCATCCATGACCATTTCTTCAAACATAGCAGGATCAACATGATAAGAACAGCTTGAAGTAACAAAATAGCCACCATCTTTTACGAGCTTTAAGCCATGTAAGTTAACATCCTTGTAGCCACGATAAGCTTTATCAACTGCATGACGTGATTTAGCAAAAGCGGGTGGGTCAATGATCACAACGTCCCACTGTTTTTTTGCAGTGACAGCTTCACGCAAGTAATCAAAGGCATTAGCAACAACAAAATCAATATTATTATCACAATTATTTAGCTCTGCATTTCGTTTGGCCGATTGAATTGCATGCTCTGAAATATCGACTGCTGTTAGGTGTTTAGCACCATAAAGGTAAGCATTTAACATAAATGAACCAGTATGTGTAAAACAATCTAAAACAGTTGCTTCAGGAGTAATCAGTGGTTTAATGGCAGCACGATTTTCTCGTTGGTCAAAGAAAAAGCCAGTTTTTTGGCCGTTCTCAATATCAACAATATACTTAACGCCATTCTCTTCAATTTCAATCTCCGTTGCCGACTCACCATACCAAAAGCCTTTTCCTTGCTCTAAGCCTTCTAATTCACGAACAAAAATATCGTTTCGCAAATAAATTGCCTTTGGCTTAAATACTTCAAGTAAGCTTTTTAAAATCCAATCTTTACGGACTTCCATTCCTAATGAGGCGATTTGTACGACAAGCACGTCTTCATATTTATCGACAACAAGTCCAGGTAAAAAATCTGCTTCACTGTAGACAGCGCGACAAGAGCGAACTCCCGGGATGAATCGCTCCCGATGTTGCCATGCTTTTTTAATTTTATCAGTGAAAAATTGTTGATTAACTTCTTCATCAAAGTGGGTTAAAATTCGCACAATCATTTGTGATTTTGGATTTATGTAACCCTTGCCTACTAGATGATCTTGATGATTATAAATTTCAACAATATCACCAGGCTCATAGCTACCCTTAATTTTTAGAACTTCACTCTGGTAGACCCATGGATGACCTTGCTCTAAACGATTTTTTCGTTGTTTGTTTAAAATAACTTTTGCCACATTCTCAACTCCGTTTTTTCTTGTCTAGTTCTTCGGCAAGCTTCTCGAATTTTTCAAAGCTAACAAACCGTTTTGCTTTTCTTTAGTATAACCAATTAATCATACGTGAAACTGACACTATTCGCAATGGTAGAATGGTTAGAAGTGGTCTAGGAGTTAGGTTCAGATATGCAAATGGAGCTTCATTTGTGGTATCATAAATAATAATATAAACAGGAGTGATTTAGTTGGTACATAATAAATGGCAAACTAGCCCAACGCTTAAAACTGTGAAATGTGTTCATACAGATGCAAAGAAATATACAGTTAATACAGCTTTAACTCCAGGAAAAGTGTATGAAGTTAAGAATGAGACAGAGGAATTTATTTTTGTGATTGATAATACTGGAAAAGTAGGCGGTTATTACAAAGCTTATTTTGAACTGTAAGATCTGAAAATGTAAAAAGGTGGTCTAAATACCGCCTTTTTTCGTCGATTTTTTTTAGGAGGTTGATTGGAAATGGCAAGGAAAACAGCATTACTGGTTGGTGCGACTGGGTTGGTAGGTGGTCAATTATTAAATGTATTATTAGCTAATGATGAATACGAAAAGGTTATTTCTATTAGTCGCCGTGCATTAGAAATGACAGATACTAAACTTCAACAACATATTGTCGATTTTGATCAACTAGATACGTATGACGATTTTTTTCGTGTCGATACAGTTTTTTGTGCATTAGGAACAACGATGAAACAAGCAAAAACAAAGGAGCAATTTGTAAAAGTCGATTTTGATTATCCGTTAGCTGTCGCCAATCTCGCCAAGAAAAATGGCGTTAAGCAATTTTTTCTCGTTACAGCTATGGGAGCCAATCAACATTCACGTATTTTTTATAACCAAGTGAAGGGAAATATTGAAGCCGCGATCAAAGAACTTTCTATTCCAACTTTTTACATAATTCGACCGTCGTTGTTATTAGGAAAAAGACATGAGACTAGATTTGCTGAGGATCTGAGCCAAACAATAACAAATCGACTGCCAAGTTTATTTAAGGGACCACTACAAAAATATAAGCCGAATCAGGCTGAAGCCGTCGCAAGCGCTATGTATAAGCTTTCCTTATCGGATGAACAAGGGACATTTGTTATTGATTCGAAGTTAATTGAGGCAAATAAATAAACCATTTATTCCGATTTTCGAGACGTTATCTGGCCTTGGGATCCGAATTTTTGCAATAATTAATGATTAGCTAATCTTGATAATTAAAACTATTTCGAGGAGGAAAATTATGCCATACGTAAATATTAAAGTGACCAAAGAAAATGGACAAGGAATTACAGTTGATGAAAAGAAACAACTAATCGAAGGTGCAACAGCCTTGCTTCAAAATGTACTAGGGAAAAATCCAGCGACGACGATTGTTGTCATTGACGAAATTGAAACTGATAACTGGGGAATTGCCGGGAAAGCGGTGACAGAGATAAGGAAACAAGGGAAATAATAAGAAATCAGATAGCTATCCACCTGGCGCCTAACACATTTTAACTGTTTTTTCATAAGATAATAATGCCTTGTACGTACACAATTAGAAGGGATGTTTTTCCATGAAAGAACAGTTAGATAATCAGCAAAAGTTAATGGAACTGGTCGTTGGTCAAGTTCTACGAAAGCATGGGGTTCTTAAGAAAAAAGAGAAAAAAGCTAGTTTAGACAAAGGTGAAAAACAAAAAATAATTGAAATAGTCACGAATATTAAATCTGATGTAGAAGAATTTTTGAAGAATACCAAAGTAGCGAAAACAGAAAATGATTATCCTGACAGTAACGGAATGGATGATGCGAGACAAGTAACCGAACGAAAGGGTAAAAAGAATTCAGTGATTAAGGGTATAAATGATCTAAACGCGGTAAAAAAATTTCTTTAACAATTTCTAATGAAAAAATACCTCTAACTATTAGAGGTATTTTTTCATTAGAAATCTATAAATTTATGAACAATTTGACAAGGTTTTGATAAGTCTTCCTTTTAAGTATAACTAATATACAGAAATCCAATAAATGTACGAATCGTGTTGTGACTTTGTCCATACGCTTTATTCCTGCTTACATATGATAACAGTGTAAATATAAAAGGAGGTGTTGAACATGAACCAAGAAATGTTTCGTTCAAATGACAAGAAATCAAATTGGTCCGCTTTAGATGGTAAACCACATCCATTTTGTTCGTCAAAAGATGATGATACGCAAAATGCAGAGCAGATAAATAAAACTTTACAATTGTCTGAAGAGTATATTTTTATTAAAGACTCTTGTGATGTGACTGTCAGTACAACTGATACAAAAGCTGCAATATCGCTACAAGCTTCTTTGCAAGCAATTATAGCGATTATCATTTCAATTTCTGTTGCGGATAGTTCAAAGGCGGAAAAACTCACTCAAGACTTGTTGCAAACTGCAAAAGTAAAGCAAGTCACTTATCAAAAAACAATTATTGAAAACTCAAAAAATGTTGATGTAACGACAACTGACACTCAAGTTGCGGTTAATATTCAACTATTACTGCAATTGCTGTTAGCTTTAATTGTTAAATTAGATATCCTTTAATTTAATAATTTAATGAATTTCATTCAGTAAGTGCAGAAGTACGTCTTTTACTCCAAGTACTACCACGCATTTTTTTGCGAATTCCTCACATCCTAAAATTGTAGGCGGATCTTAAATGATTAGCCTGCAAATAAGCTAATGGGGGACTTTAAAATGAATTGGTTATTTTCATCATTTCGATCAGGACGAATAATGCAACAGATGTTAGAAATGGGCGGCATGAGAAGAAGGAGAAATAACCGTAGTTTAATGTTATCGATTGTTGGAGTCGGAATTGGTGCTGCTGCTGTCAGTATGATGCGGAACCGTGGTATGAGTTTGAACATGAATAATATGATGGAACCGATTAAAGAAGCAGTAGGGGATATGGACATTAAAAATCCAATTGGATAACAAAGGGTCTAGAGGCTGAATTTCCTCAGCCTCTTCTTTCTTAAATAGAAAACTCAAAACTATCCTCCATGTGAAAATAAGTTATAATAATTGTAGATGCCTAACTTTGAATTTGGAGGAAAAAATGAAGGAGCATAAAGATAGTTTAGATGATCTAGTCGATCCAGAATGGGAACCTTCACCTGAAGATTTTTTAGATGAGGAAGTCGTCGAAGGAGAACCCATAAAAAAACATGGACGTAAAAAATGGGTAAAGGTAATTGCAATAGTAATTGCTGCCATGCTCGCATTTCAGATCGCTGGAGGGTTATTAACTACATATAGTCTTGATGCAATAAGATTTTTAGAAACATCTTATCGACTTTCGCAACAAGATGATGTCCAAATCTATAAACAAGCCGTTGTTACAGTTCAAGGAGAGCGCTCAAGAGGTACAGGCTTTGCGATTTCAGCAGATGGACTTATCATCACGAACCATCATGTTATCGAAAATCAAAATCAAATCATTGTTGGCTTTTATAAAGGGGAACTTTTTGAAGCTGAGGTAATCAGTAGCTATCCTGAAATTGATATTGCCTTTTTAAAAGTAGAAGGTTCTGATTTACCAAATCTTCCCTTGAGTCACCAAGCTGGTTCAGTTGATGAGCCTATTTATGTAATCGGAAATCCATTATCTTGGACGCAAATAGCCAATGAGGGAGCAATTTTGGATACTAGTCAATTGACGTTGATTTCAGCTCCGATTTATCGTGGCAATAGCGGCAGTCCGGTTATTAATATGGATGGTGAGGTAGTTGCCGTCGTTTTTGCAAAGCGCAGAACGACACAATATGGCGGCAAAAGTGTAGGGCTGGCAGTGCCAATTGAGCTAGTTCGAGAGTACTTGCCAAAGCAATAGGAGAAAAATGTGAATCGTCTAAAAAAACTTTTCGTTCTTTGTTTCGATGATAATGCCTGCAAATACTCCATAATGGTGATTAGTCACAAGAAGCTTTAACAGTGGTTGACAATATTTTTCGGTTTGGTTACGATAAAATCACTAGCGCAGTCAAATCAACGAAAAGGGGGGATTCCCATGGGCCGGAAAATTCTAACAGTAAACAAAGTGCTTAATAATAATGTTATTATTGCTAAGGATGAGGTTGGAAAAGAAACCGTTGTTATTCACAAAGGGATTGGCTTTGGAAAAAAGCAAGGTGGTCAAATTACTGTTACTGAAGTAGAAAAAGTCTTTATTTTAAAAGATCAAAAAGAACAAGAACAATATAAAAAATTATTACCATATTTAGATGAAAATTTTATTGCTCTTATGAATGATATTATCCATTATATTCAGACTTCAGTAACCGAAAAATTAGATGAGCATATTCATATTGCTCTATCAGACCACATCGCATTTGCAATGTCTCGAATTCAAAAAGGATTAGAGCTGAAAAATCCCTTTTTACAAGAAACAAAAACACTGTACCCAAAAGAATATGAAACGGCAAGTGAAGTAGTTAAAATGATTAATAATTACAGTAAGGTTATACTTCCAGAAGCTGAAATAGGATTTATTGCCCTTCATATTCATAGTGCCGTGTCTTCGAAAAGTTTGTCAGAAATAAATAAATATTCTCAACTTATCCAGAAAATAATCACGATAATTGAAGATGTATTAGAAGTTGAGATTGATAAAGAAAGCTTAGATTATATGAGACTAGTTCGACATCTACGGTTTACGATTGAACGAGTTAAAACGGGAGAGAAAGTAGACGACCCCATAAAATTAAAAGAAGTATTGCAAAATGAGTATCCTTTATGCTACAATTTATCTTGGAAGCTGATAAAAGTAATGCAAGAAGCATTAAAAAAACCGGTGTTTGATGCAGAAGCAGTTTACTTGTCGATTCACTTGCAAAGGCTTTCTAGTAAAAATAAATAAAATACTTTTAGTTCCAGTTCTTTACGTGTAACTGACTTGATCAGGCATGAGTAAGGAAGAGGCGAATAAGTGGTAGGACGTTTGTCCAACATTTTTGATGCTCTCTTTTTTTACGATGCTTTTTTTGTGCCTGAAAAGAGAACGGTTACTTTTCTTAGTTTGGAAGTCGAATATTAAGCTTTGGCAATAGACCAAACTAATTCCAAAAAAATAAAATATAAAGTTTATCTTTACGTGTAACTGATTCGATCAGGCATAAGTGAAGAAAGTTCAAAAAGGTGAAAACTAGTAGTCGTTGTTGATTACGTTTTCAGCTAGTTAATTTGAGCTTTGTTCTACTTATGTCTTTTTGTCATTTTAATCAAGAAAAGATAATTTGAGAGGGGAAAACATCATGTTAAAAAACTTTTTTGGTGTACTACAAAAAGTAGGTAAAGCATTAATGCTTCCGGTTGCACTACTTCCGGCAGCAGGTATTTTATTAGCGTTTGGTAATGCGTTGCAAAACCCGCAATTAACTACGAGGATGCCATTTTTAGAGGCTGATATTATTGTTCTCATTGCACAAGTAATGGAGCAATCAGGGGGAATTATCTTTGGTAATCTAGCATTACTTTTTGCAGTCGGAGTAGCCGTTGGATTAGCTGGCGGTGATGGAGTTGCGGGATTAGCAGCGATTATCGGATATCTAATAATGAATGTAACTATGGGGACTTATTTAGGGATTACTCCTGAGATGGTAGGTGCTGACCCTGCTTACGCTAATGTCTTAGGGATAGCAACATTACAAACTGGAGTATTTGGTGGTATTATTGTCGGTATTCTTGCTTCGATACTATATAAAAAATATTACAATATTGAATTGCCTTCTTATTTAGGATTTTTTGCAGGAAAACGTTTTGTTCCAATTATTACAGCAGCAGTTTCTGTTCTATTAGGAATTTTGATGGTCTACCTTTGGACTCCGGTGCAAAGTGGATTAAACACATTTTCACATAGTATGATTGACTCGAATTTAACGGGTGCAGCATTTGTATTCGGGGTTATTGAAAGAGCACTAATTCCATTTGGTTTGCATCATATCTTCTATTCTCCATTCTGGTTTGAGTTTGGGCAATATGTTGATAGCGCAGGGAACATTATTCGCGGTGATCAGCAAATTTTCTTTGCGCAAATGCGTGATGGTGTTGAATTTACAGCGGGTACATTTATGACTGGTAAATTCCCATTTATGATGTTTGGATTACCGGCGGCGGCACTAGCTATTTATCATTGTGCAAAGCCTGAAAACAAAAAATATGTTGCAGGTATCATGGGTTCTGCTGCTCTGACATCCTTTTTAACAGGGATTACTGAACCAATTGAATTCGCATTTCTATTTGTAGCGCCGTTATTATTTGGTATTCATGCAATTTTTGCTGGACTATCATTTATGGTCATGCATATTTTGAATGTAAAAATTGGAATGACCTTTTCTGGAGGTATTATTGACTTCTTACTATTTGGAGTTTTACCGAATAGAACTGATTGGTGGTTAGTTATTCCAGTTGGACTTATTTTCTCAGTAATTTATTATTTTGGTTTCCGTTTTGCAATTCGGAAATTCAATTTAAAGACGCCAGGTCGTGAAGATTCTAATGGTGAAGAAGTTAAACAAGCTGGAAAAATAGAAGAATTACCATTGGGGATTTTGGCTGCAATGGGTGGAAAAGAAAATCTAGATCATTTAGATGCGTGTATTACTCGCTTACGTGTATCAGTGAAAGATAGTAAATTAGTAGACAAAGCCGAGTTAAAGCGTTTAGGAGCGGCTGGAGTTCTTGAAATCGGTAACAATATTCAAGCGATTTTTGGACCGAGATCTGAAAATATTAAAGGTCAAATCGAAGATATTATTGCAGGTAAAACACCTGTTAAGACGGTTGAAACCACAGCAGTTGTTTTGAACAATAAGGCAGCAAAAGAAACTTATCATTTACCTATGAAAGGTAAATTAGTGCCATTATCAGAAGTGCCAGATCAAATTTTCTCGCAAAAAATGATGGGCGATGGTTTTGCTATTTATCCAACAAATGGAGAAGTAGTTGCACCGGTTTCTGGAAAAATAGTAAATGTTTTTCCAACCAAACATGCAATCGGTCTAGAAAGTGAAGGCGGTCGAGAAATAATTATTCATGTTGGAATTGATACTGTGAAGCTGAAAGGTGAAGGATTTGAAGTGTTCGTTAAAGCTGGTGATAAAGTTGATCAAGGTCAGCTTTTAATGAAGGTAGACCTAGATTTCATTGAAAAAAATGCAGTCTCTGTAATTACTCCAGTTGTGTTCACGAACTTAGCTGAAGGCGAAAAAGTTGATGCGGAAGAAGGTCAAGAAAAGACGACGATTAAAATTATAAATTAACAAGCACAGTGGTAACGCGGGTTAGAGAGACAAACACCTTTTTATCAATCCTTATGCAAGACTATATAAGAGTCATCAAAAAAATCCCTCTAGGATAGCTTCCTAGAGGGATTTTTTTCGAAAGAAAAGAAAGTATCTAATTTATCGGCGTCTACCTAGCTTATTGAACTTGCAACCTATTTGCCGATAGGCGGGCACCTTGCGCTTTTCTTATCTTAAACTAATTTTGTCGTCCAGGATTCGCAGTTCCATACATCGGTAACAACGTCTTCGTAAAATTCAGGTTCATGACAAATCAGTAGCATACTTCCTTTATAGTCTTTTAAGGCTGCTTTTAATTCAGCTTTAGCGTCAACATCTAAGTGGTTGGTAGGCTCATCGAGGATAAGGATATTTGTTTCTTTATTAATGAGCTTACAAATACGAACTTTTGCTTTTTCGCCACCACTAAGAACATATACTTTACTTTCGATATGCTTATGAGTTAAACCACATTTTGCAAGGCTAGAGCGGATCTCACGTTGGTCCATAGCAGGGAATTCACCCCAAACTTCTTCAATACATGTATTATTGTTTGATTCTTTTACTTCTTGTTCAAAGTAACCGATATGCTGGTAATCACCTTTTTCAACATCACCTGAAAGTGGATTAATTTCGCCAATAATACTGCGAAGTAAAGTTGTTTTTCCGATTCCGTTGGCACCAACTAAAGCAATTTTCTGACCGCGTTCCATGGACAGGTTCAGTGGTTTTGATAGTGGTTCATCATAACCGATGACTAAATTTTTTGCTTCAAAAATTAGTTTGCTAGTTGTTCGGCCTAATTTAAAGCGAAACTCAGGTTTGGGTTTTTCTCTTGTTAGCTCAATAACATCCATTTTATCTAACTTTTTTTGACGAGACATCGCCATATTTCTTGTTGAAACGCGAGCTTTATTGCGGGCAACAAAGTCTTTTAGTTCAGAGATCTCTTGCTTCTGGCGCTTGTAAGCCGATTCTAGTTGCGACTTCTTCATCTCATAAACACTCATAAAATGATCATAATCACCAACATAACGATTTAGCTCTTGATTTTGGACATGATAAATCAAGTTGATGACACTATTTAAAAATGGAATGTCATGGGAAATTAGGATGAAGGCATTTTCATAGTCAAGTAGGTAGCGTTTTAACCATTCAATATGCTGTTCATCTAAAAAGTTTGTTGGCTCATCCAATAGTAAAATATCTGGTTTTTCAAGGAGAAGTTTTGCTAGGAGCACTTTTGTTCTTTGCCCACCACTTAGATCTTCAACGTCTTTATCAAGTCCAATCCCGTCTAAGCCAAGACCGCGAGCAATTTCTTCTACTTTACCATCAATAACATAAAAGTCATTGTTAGAAAGCATATCTTGAATTGAGCCCATGTCTTCAAGTAATTTCTCAAGTTCATCCGGAGTGGCATCAGCCATTTTATCGCATATTTGATTCATTTCAGTTTCTAGATTATATAAATATTTAAAGGCATCCTTCAATACATCGCGCATCGTCATGCCACGCTCTAAAGCAGTATGCTGATCAAGGTAGCCAACACGAACATTTTTTGACCATTCGACTTTACCGTCATCAGGTTGCAGCTTTCCGGTAATAATGTCCATGAACGTCGATTTACCTTCACCGTTAGCACCTATAAAGCCAATATGCTCACCTTTAAGCAGGCGGAATGAAACGTCATTAAATATTGCGCGATCTCCAAAACCGTGACTTAAATCTCTTACCGTTAACACACTCATGATCTACACCCTTTATAAATGGGGACTATCCCCTAATTTTTACTCATATGCATACTTACTAGATTATAAACGAGATGGAACTTGTTTTCAAAGGGAAATTCCACCTTTGAGGTCTGGAATTTCAACTTTATCAGGATTAATTGAACGTAAAATGATTAATTCCATTCGAAATTGGGATAATTGCATCTATCTCCAAAATAATTGAATCTTTAAGGATAATTGCATCTATGTTTAGATTAATTCCATTCATCTAGCATCGCACCACAAAAAAAGAACTGCCACCAAAAAGAGGGCAGTTCCTGATCATACATTAACGCTAAGTTTTTTATATTTCAACTTCTCGTAACAGATTTCTTGCTTTATTTCTTAATTGTTTCTAAATACTCATCATATTTCATTTCCCTATCAACTAAACCATGTGGTGTGAAATCGAAAATTCGGTTCGCGATTGTTTGAATGAACTGATGATCGTGAGAAGCGAAAATCATTGAACCTTTAAAAGCAGTTAACCCATTATTTAGAGCCGTAATAGATTCTAAATCAAGATGGTTTGTTGGCTCATCCAGTAGTAACACGTTTGAACCACTTAACATCATTTTTGAAAGCATACAACGAACTTTCTCGCCACCCGATAAGACACTAGCCTTTTTCAAAACTTCTTCACCAGAGAAAAGCATTCTTCCTAAGAAACCACGTAGGAAATTTTCGCTATCATCTATAGGTGAAAACTGTCGTAACCAATCGACTAAGTTTAGATCGCTGCCTTCAAAAAATTTATTATTATCTTTTGGAAAGTAGCCATGAGTAGTTGTAACTCCCCATTTGAACGATCCACTATCAGGTTCCATTTCATCCATTAAAATTTTGAAAAGAGTCGTTTTTGCAAGTTCATCTTTACCGACAAGGGCAATTTTGTCTCCTTTGTTCATGATAAAAGAAACATTATCTAAAACTTTTTCGCCACCAATTGTTTTTGTTAATCCTTCAACTTTAAGGAGGTCATTACCAACTTCGCGTTCCTGTGTAAAACCGACGAATGGATAGCGGCGAGATGATGGTCGTATATCATCTAAGGTAATTTTATCTAATGACTTTTTCCGTGATGTTGCTTGCTTTGATTTTGATGCATTTGCACTAAAGCGGGCAATAAAGCCTTGCAGCTCTTTAATTTTTTCTTCTTTCTTCTTATTAGTATCTTGAGCCAATCTTTGAGCGAGCTGACTACTTTCATACCAAAAATCATAGTTTCCGACGTAAAGTTGAATTTTGCCAAAATCCAAGTCAGCAATATGCGTACAAACTTTGTTAAGGAAATAACGGTCATGGGAAACAACGATAACCGTATTTTCGAAATTAATTAGAAACTCCTCAAGCCATCGAATCGCTTTTATATCTAAATGGTTGGTAGGCTCATCTAGTAGAAGAACTTCAGGCTTACCAAAAAGAGCTTGTGCCAATAGTACTTTTACTTTATCGCCACCTGTTAAATCAGCCATTTTTTGAGTGTGTAAGTTATCGCCAATGCCAAGTCCTTTAAGAAGAACAGCCGCTTCACTTTCAGCTTCCCAACCGTTCATATCCGCAAACTCACCTTCAAGTTCAGCAGCTTTCATCCCGTCTTCATCAGAAAAATCAGGCTTCATGTAAATCGCATCTTTTTCTTGCATGACTTCATATAGGCGAGCGTGTCCCATAATAACAACGGTCATTACTTCTACTTCCTCATACTCATAGTGGTTCTGCTTTAAAACGGCAAGACGTTCACCTGGTCCTAGACGTACATCACCACTTTGTGATTCGAGTTCTCCTGATAAAATTTGTAAAAATGTTGATTTTCCGGCACCATTAGCCCCAATAAGCCCGTAACAGTTACCCGGTGCAAACTTAATATTCACATCTTCAAATAGTTTTCTATCTCCAAAACGTAAACTAACATTCGAAACAGTAATCATTTATTATATTCCTCCATAAGTCAATATCTATAGCATTATAACAGATAAAGTGATAGAGGACAAAGAATGTTTGTTTTTTGGCGACTTTTCGTTGAATTAGCGATATATTTTAAAAAAAATTCAGGATTATTATTCCAATTTGCGTTTTTCCGACAATTTCAACGATATACAGACCTAATTTGCCTTCCCTTTGGCGTGAGAGTTAGTGGCTTGAACAGCTTTATTAAGAAGTTCTTTAAACTGTGCATCCGCTAATACTTTTAGTCCCGCTGCGGTTGATCCGCCAGGAGTAGTTACTTGTTCACGTAAATCATCAGATGAATTACCAGCCTCTAGCATCGCTGCTGATCCTGCTACCATTTTTGTAACAAGTTTTCGAGCTTGATCTTTGTTAAGTCCATAACTTGTTGCTGCTGTTTCTAATGCTTCGCAAAACAAATAGAGGAAAGCTGGCGCGCTACCTGTTATAGCAGTTAAATCGTGAACTTGTTGTTCAGAGAATTCTTCATAGTCACCAATAGAAGCTAAAATCATTTCAATTATTTTACGATGACTACTGTCGACATGTTGGCCGCAAACAAATGTTGATATCGACTTTTGTTGTTGTGCTGCCGTGTTAGGCATAATCCAGCAAACTGGTGTTTCTTTGGGAAGGTGCGCTTCCATGAAGCTGACGTCAACACCTGCAGCAACCGTTATTACCAGTTGCCCGTTTAAAAGCGGGGCTAACTGATGAAATATTGTTTCATGAGTGCTTGGGGGGGCAGCTGAAATAATCACGTCAGTCTGATTTACTTCAAAACGCCAATCAGTGGCAGATTTTATTCCAAACTGCTTTGCAACCTTATTAAGTCGCTTTTTGTCTTTATTGTTTGTAACTGTTATTTCAATGTCTTCGCTGTTTTCTGTTAATCCAGAAATAATCGCTTCTGCCATTCTTCCTGCACCTATCATTAGTAGTTTCATTTTTGTCCACTTCCTCTCCAACGTCTACAATAACAAAACAGATAGATGAAGGAAAGGCAAGTGACATGATAAGTCATGTTCTTGAAAGTGGAAATGTTAAATTCATGAATGATAATATTTGCTGATGAAGTTTGGCAAATTAATTAGTTAGCTTGCAGGCCGTTTTTGCTTCTCTGGTTCAAGTTGCTGCGTTCGATTTAACAACTTCGACTTAGAAAAGGTGTAGATGGCCAGTCCAGCCCAAATAAATGAGAAAGCGAAGAGATGACTCTTGCTGAATGTTTCACCATACAGGAATACGCCAATAACTAACATAATAGTCGGAGCAAGATACTGTAAAAAACCGATCATTGATAGCGGAATTCGTCTAGCGCCAATCGCGAATAACAGTAGTGGTATCGCAGTAGCAGCACCAGCACCGATTAATAATCCAAGTGTAGCTTCGGATTGAAAGTAAAAAGCATCACGAATACTTGTATGAATAATAGTTAAGTAGAGTAAAGCAAATGGTGTCACCATTAATGTTTCAACAGCAAGACCTGTTAAAGCACTTACTTTGCTCATCTTTTTAATTGCTCCGTAAAAAGCAAAACTAAAAGCTAAAATTAATGAAATTAATGGAATCCCGCCTGTATAGATCACTAAAATCAAGACACCAATCGCCGCTAAACTAAAGGAAATTATTTGATACCTTGTTAGTTTTTCCTTAAATATAAACAGACCAATAACGACGCTGATAAGCGGATTTATGTAATATCCTAGACTTGTTTCAACTAACATTTCATTGGTAACTGCCCAAATAAACGTAAACCAGTTCAAACTAATAAAAAGAGCTGCTAAAAACATTAATAATAGCTGTTTCTTTGTTGAAAAAATCACTTTTACTTCTTTAATAAAACTACGAAACTGACCTGATAGTAGTAAGATTACAATCATTAATACAAGCGACCAAATAACCCGGTGAGCAAGAACTTCACCTGCTGAAACATGATTTAGTAATTTCCAGTAAAGGGGTAAAAATCCCCATATTATATAGGCGCCTAGCGCTGCTAAAATTCCAAGACTTTGGTTGTCTATTTTCTTCTCCATAGTAAGCCCTCACTTCAAGTTTTCCTCCTCCACATTTTAACGAGTTAAAGTCATTTAGTAAATGAGAAATTTCGGAAACCGAAAAATAAATTTTTATTACGAGGATTGGTTTTATTTTTGCTTTTGTGATGCTACCGTTGTTCATTTCTGTAATGATCTAGCTGTTTGGCAATCAAAACTGGTGGCCGTAGTAAAAGTGAAATGAATACCGGTAATGTTTAAGATTATCGTTGAGAGGGAAAAGTTCAATTAGTAACATCTAAATAAAGATATTTCAATTTGGAGTATCGGTTCAATAAGAAATGGAGGACGAGCGTATCCCTAAAGAAAACGAACAAATTGACGAAATGATTAATGAAGGATTAGGCGCGGGTAAAATTGAAGACGAAAAAGATAAAAAGCTGATAGAAAACCCGTTATCAAAAAAGAGTTCAGATGCAACAAAAGATAAAAGTGAAAACTCGATGACCGAGAATTTAGAAGATTTAAAGAAGCTGGGAAAAGAAATGGAAAATATGAAAACGAATAAAGAAATTAAAAAAGACGGTTTAACCTCTGACCCGATCCAAGAGTAACATCCGTTAACACGGAGCCACTTAAAAAAGACGACTTTATATCCATTAAACGGGTATAAAGTCGTCTTTTTTTGTGGAAAAAATAGAGTTTGACAAGACAAATATTTTTTTGATTAAAAATAAATATTTAGGAATTTTTATTCAAAATTACAGTTTCTTAATTCACGGTTAATGGATCATTATTCTTGTGATCTAAGCATAAAACTCATATACATTAAAGTGGAAACCAGATAAATAAAACGAAATTGTAATAATTCGTAATGTTTTAATAGTCTAATCTATGAATAAATAAAAATAGTAAAAATAACCATTGTAATTTTTTTAAAAAAATAATGTACTATATTAAAAAAGTAATGTACTATATTAATTAAGAATTCAAAATATTCGATATTAGCAAATTATTAAAACAATATATTTAAGCGAAATTAACTATATGAAACTATAATTGTACCGATGGAAAGGAGTTTTACTTTGGATGATGTTGTTTTAGAACTTGATCATTTACATACGCACTTTTTTACAGACTCTGGAGAAATTCCGGCTGTTGATGGAGTCAGTTTAAAAATACATAAGGGTGAAGTGGTTGGAATTGTAGGGGAATCTGGGTGTGGAAAAAGTGTAACATCACTTTCAATTATGAGGCTCGTTCCAGAACCACCTGGAAAAATTGTTTCTGGTAATATTTTGTTTAAAGGTGAAGACATTGTTAAAGCAACAAATCGTCGAATGAGGAAGATCCGCGGAAATGAAATTGCGATGATTTTTCAAGAACCTATGACGTCTTTAAATCCATTGTTTACGATTGGAGACCAATTAATCGAAGCAATTAGAAATCATAATAAGCTATCAAAAAAAGCGGCTAGGCTTAAAGCGATCAATATGCTTAACAAAGTCGGTATTCCAAGAGCAGACCAAATCGTCGATGAATACCCTCATCAACTTTCAGGAGGGATGAGACAGCGTGTTATGATCGCCATGGCTATGTCCTGTGACCCTGAGCTACTAATTGCTGATGAACCGACAACAGCCCTTGATGTAACTATTCAAGCACAAATCTTAGACTTGATGAAAAAATTAAATAAGGAACTAGGCTCTGCAATTTTATTGATTACTCACGATCTTGGTGTCGTTTCAGAAATTTGTCAGCGGGTAATCGTTATGTATTCTGGCAAAGTTGTCGAAGAAAGTGATGTTCGCACAATTTTAAAAGAGCCTAAGCATCCTTATACACAAGGATTGATCCGTTCTTTACCAAAAATACATACAAAAGAAGAACGATTGTATTCAATCCCTGGCCAAGTCCCAAAACCAGGTTCAATAAAGGTAGGTTGTCGCTTTGCTCCAAGATGCGAACAGGTAATGGAGAAGTGTTATGAAGTAACTCCAGAATTAGTTACAGTAAGTGAAGGTCATACTTGTCGCTGCTTCCTTTATTCAGAAGAAAGTGAGGGATCAAAGGATGAGTAAAGTTTTGCTTGAGGTAAATAATTTAAAAAAGTACTTTGATATCAAAGGTGGAGTTTTTGGGAAGAAGGTAGGCGAGGTAAAGGCAGTTGATGACGTTTCTTTCTTGGTTTATCAAGGTGAGGTGTTGGGGATTGTCGGGGAAAGTGGTTGTGGGAAATCAACTACTGGAAAAGCGATTTTACGGCTAATTGAACCAACAGATGGATCCATTAAATTTAATGGCACAGATATTACAACGCTATCTGAGGAGGAGATGAGAAAACTCCGTCGTGATATGCAAATGATTTTCCAAGATCCATACGCTTCACTTAATCCAAGACACAATGTTGAAAAAATCTTAACCGAGCCGCTATTAATTCATGGTATTGGAACAAAAAAAGAGCGGAAGCAAAGGGTAAAAGAATTATTAGAAGTTGTCGGACTGGATTCCTATCATGCCCCACGTTATCCCCATCAATTTAGTGGGGGGCAACGACAAAGAATTGGTATAGCAAGAGCTCTTGCCGTTAACCCAAAATTAATTATTTGTGATGAACCTGTTTCTGCTTTAGATGTTTCCGTCCAAGCTCAAATTTTAAACTTAATGGAAGATTTAAAGAAAGAGTTTGGGTTAACATATATTTTTATTGCTCATGATTTAAGCGTGGTTAAACATATTAGTGATCGTGTCGGCGTAATGTATTTAGGGAGGATGGTAGAGTTAGCTGACAAGGACGATTTCTATGCTAACCCACATCATCCGTATTCGAAAGCGTTACTTTCAGCGGTACCGGTTCCTGATCCAGATATAAAAAATGAACGAATGATCATTGAAGGTGATGTACCAAGTCCTTCAAACCCTCCAACAGGCTGTGCGTTTCATACAAGATGTCCTGAATGCATGGATATTTGTAAAGCGGAGCGACCAGTTTTTAAAGAGATATCTGATAGACACTTTGTGGCTTGTCACCTTTATGAATAAATCAAAAGAGCAAGCCACAGATAAAATAAAAAAATTATAAGGGGGAAATTTAATGTTCAAGAAAAACTATTTTCTGTTGGCACTTTTACTACTAGTGACGATTTTTATCATTAGTGCTTGTAGTAGTGACGACGCAAATGCTCCTGTTAATGACTCTAATGCAGAGAATAATGGGAACAATGATGTAGCAGAGGAACCAGCAGCAGAACCAGCAGAAGAGCAAGTATTAATTTTTGCAAGAGGTGGAGACTCAGTTAGTTTAGACTATGCTAGTGTTACTGATGGTGAATCTTCACGTGTAACAAAACAAATTTATGAAACTTTAGTTGAATTTGATCAAGACTCATTTGAGTATGGTGAAGGTTTAGCAACAGATTGGAGTTGGGACGATGACGGTTTACGTTTCGTATTTCAACTTCGTGAAGGCGTCGAGTTTCATGATGGAACAGACTTTAATGCAGAGGCTGTAAAAGTTAACTTTGAGCGTTGGGCCGATGCAGAGCACCCTTTTGCGTTTACAGATGATAACTACGTTTATAGTGTATATGGAACACAGTTTGGTGGTTTTAAAGGTGATGACTCTCACGTAATCGATGAGATTAATATTTTAGGTGATTTTGAAATTGAGTTTATTTTAAATAGACCATTAGGATCATTTATGCAAAATATGGGAATGAGTTATTTTGCGATTACGTCTCCTGCTGCTTTTGAGGAGCATGGTAGTAAAATTAATGAAAACCCTGTTGGAACAGGACCTTTTAAATTTGTAAGTTGGGCAAAAGATGATTCGATCATTCTTGATAAAAATGAAAATTATTGGCAAGAAGGCTTACCAAAGCTTGATCGCGTTATCTTTCAAGTTATTCCAGACAACTCAGCTCGTTTAACTGCTTTACGCAGTGGAGAAATTGATATTATGGATGGTTTAAGCCCAGATGATATAGCAACGGTAGAATCAGATGCCGCGTATCAGTTATTTGAGCGATCAACAAATAATGTTGGTTACTTAGGGTTCCACACGGAAAAAGAACCATTTGATAATGTTCTTGTTAGAAGAGCAATTAATCATGCGGTTAATAAAGAAGCGTTAATTGGTGCGTTGTATGGCGGATTGGCTCAATCAGCTAAAAATGCTGTCCCGCCAGGGTATTTAGGTTACAACGATGATATTGAAGAGTATGAGTTTAATCCTGAAAAGGCTAAAGAACTATTAACAGAAGCTGGATTTCCTGATGGCTTTGAATTCGAACTTTGGACAATGCCGGTAGCTAGACCATACATGCCAAATCCAGAGCGTGCTGCTGAAGCTTTACAAGCTGATTTAGCAGATGTCGGTCTTACAGCAAAAATTGTTACAATGGAATGGGCAACTTACCTTGAGAAAACAACTTTAGGTGAGCAAGATGTGTTTATGCTAGGTTGGTCTGGAGTAAACGGTGATCCTGATTACTTCTTAGCTAACTTATTAAGTGCAGATGCAATTCCAGGTGGTAACCGTACGTTCTATCGTAATGCAGATGTTACTAGAATCCTAGATGAAGCAAAAACAATCGTCGATCCTGCAATTAGAGATGAGCTTTACAAAGAAGCGCAAAGGTTAATTCACGAAGATGCGCCAATGGTTCCACTAGTTCACTCTGTACCAATTTTAGCTGGTGGTGCGAATGTTAAAGGTTACGTGGCACACCCATCTACAAGTGAAGTGTTATCTTTTGTAGAATTAACAAACTAAGTGTTGCTAATAAAAAAATTATAAGTAACACCTTAAGGAATGTGGGTACAATACCGGAATTAATCTAGTGTTGATCCATGCTTTGTAATCAAAGCGAGTGACTCAATTGGCTAGCGACTGCTCCTTGTTACAAAAAAGTTGAGTAGTCCTGCTAATCTGAGTCACTTTTTTTATAAAAGGATCGAAAAAATTAAATTTTGTTAATGATGATCGTATTAGTAACACTAATAAAGACCCTACATGAATGAATTTCATTCACATATAGTTTTTCTAGAATAGAGGTGAATCGATGTTTTCATATATTATTAGAAGACTTTACATGCTTATTCCTGTTTTACTAGGCATGTCTATAGTTACTTTTTCTATCATTCATTTAATCCCCGGAAACCCAGCACAAACGATTTTAGGAGAACAAGCATCAGCTCAAGCGATCGAAGAATTAGAAGAGCGGTTAGGTTTAAATAAACCTTATATCGTTCAATACGGAGTTTATATGAAGGACCTTGTGCAAGGCGATTTAGGAACCTCCTTACGTACAAAGCAAGAAATCTCTAAAGAAATGTGGCCTTATTTAGCAGCAACTATGGAACTGACTTTTTTTGCGATGCTTTTTGCAATGGTTATTGGAGTAAATGCGGGAATTATTAGTGCTTGGAAGCAAAATTCAGCTTTTGACTATATTAGTATGCTAATTGCCTTAATAGGAGTATCGATGCCAATTTTTTGGCTAGCTTTAATGCAGCAATGGATATTTGCTCAAGAGTTAGCTTGGTTACCAGCCTTTGGAAGAAATAACCCTCGGTCACCTATTGAAACAATAACAAACTTTTATATAATAGATACAATTATTAATGGTAGATTCGATCAATTATGGGTTGCCATTAAACATTTGATTTTACCAGCAATTGCCTTAGGGACGATTCCAATGGCGATCATTGCTAGGATGACGAGATCAAGTATGTTAGAAGTTTTACGAAGTGATTATATCCGAACAGTTAATGCCAAGGGTTCCAAAACTGTCGTCGTTGTGTACAAGCACGCATTAAAAAATGCCTTAATTCCGGTTCTTACAGTAGTAGGCTTACAAACGGGGACTCTTTTAGGTGGAGCAATTTTGACAGAAACGATTTTCAGTTGGCCTGGAATCGGTAGATACATTTTTGAGGCGATCGGAAATCGTGATTATCCCGTAATTCAATCGGGAATACTTGTTGTCGCGACAATGTTTGTGATGATTAATTTATTTGTTGACGTTATGTATACTTATATTGATCCAAGGATCAAATTTTGATGGAGGTGAGAGAATGGAAACAATTCGAGCAGAACAAGTAAATGTTCCTAATCAAGACTCTCCAAAACAAGATCCTCCTAGAGCGGAGTTTGAAGCAGTTTCTCCGTGGCGAGATTCATTTAGGCAATTAAAGAAAAATAAATTAGCTGTAGTGGGACTTTGTATCATTGCTTTCTTTATTATTGTGGCTGTTTTTGCACCGTTAATATCAGGCTATGCTTACGATGACACAGATTTACCAAATCGTCTGCAATCACCGTCGAGTGTAAATTGGTTTGGAACAGATGATTTAGGGAGAGATATATTTAGTCGAATTGCTTACGGAGCAAGAATATCTTTAATGGTAGGATTTTTTGCCGTAACAGGAGCGTTATTTTTTGGAACAATATTAGGAGTTGTAGCAGGTTATTTTGGAAAATGGATCGATATGCTTATATCGAGAATTTTTGATATTATGCTAGCATTTCCTAGCATTTTACTTGCCATTGCAATTGTTGCAATTTTAGGGCCATCTTTACAAAATGCTCTGATCGCAATTGCAATCATTAATATCCCGATATTCGGTCGACTAGTTCGGTCAAAAGTTATTAGTATCAGGGAAGAAGAGTATATCATGGCGGCAAAAGCACAAGGAATGAAGAATGGCAGAATTATCCTCCATCACGTCTTGCCAAATAGCTTGGCGCCAATCATTGTCCAGGCTACATTAGGCTTTGGTACAGCGATTTTAGAAGCTGCAGCATTAGGGTTTTTAGGGCTTGGTGCACAAGCGCCAATGCCGGAGTGGGGTAAAATGCTTTCTGATTCAAGACAATTCATTCAAACAGCACCGTGGACAGTTTTGTTTCCAGGCTTTTCGATCATGTTAGTTGTACTAGGTTTTAATATGATTGGTGACGGATTACGTGATGCACTCGATCCGAAAATGAAGCAATGATTTGATTTAGCCAAAGAAGAGGATGACTGAAGCATAATGCTGACATTCATTCTTTTTTTCTTTGTGTGGAAGAAATCCTTTTATTCAGGTATGGTATAGTATTTGGTAGTTAATATGAAAGGATGTTTTTCATGAAAAAAGTTATTTTATGTGAAAAGCCCTCTGTAGGTAGAGATATTGCTCGCGTCTTGAACTTGACAAAAAAGGGTAATGGATTTTTAGAAGGAAATGAATATATTGTCACCTGGGCACTCGGTCATTTAGTGACTTTAGCCGATCCTGAAACGTATGACGAAAAATATAAAGCATGGAAATTAGAAGATTTGCCAATGCTTCCTGGTGAGTTAAAACTTGTCGTTATCCAAAAAACAAGTAAACAATTTCAAGCTGTCAAAACACAGTTAAATCGCAAAGATGTTGGAGAAATTATTATCGCAACTGATGCTGGGCGTGAAGGTGAGTTAGTGGCGCGATGGATTATTGAAAAAGCACATGTCCGTAAACCGCTACAAAGACTTTGGATATCGTCTGTCACAGATAAAGCGATCAAAGAAGGCTTTAAAAACTTGAAAAGTGCTAAGCAATATGAAAATTTATACTATTCAGCTGTTGCAAGGTCAGAGGCTGACTGGTATGTCGGTTTAAATGCAACTCGCGCGTTAACAACGAAATATAATGCTCAACTTTCTTGTGGCCGTGTTCAAACACCGACAATTGCCATTATTGCCAAACGGGAACAAGAAATTAAAAAGTTTCAGCCTAAACAATTTTATGGAATCAGTGCCGAAACTGATACTAAGTTGAAGCTAGTTTGGCAAGATCAAAGCTCAAGTGATTTAAAGACATTTGATAAAGTGAAAAGTGATGAAATAATTAAAAAATTAAAAAGTCAGCAATCAGCTCAAGTAACTGAAGTCGTTAAAACAGCGAAAAAAAGCTTTGCACCGCAATTATATGATTTAACAGAATTACAGCGTGATGCCAACAAAGCGTTTGGTTACTCACCAAAAGAGACACTTCAGATTATGCAGAAACTTTATGAGCAACATAAAATCTTAACATATCCAAGAACAGATTCACGCTTTATTTCTACAGATATCGTTGAAACGTTGAAAGAACGCTTAAAAGCATGTGGGATTGGTCCTTATGCAAAAAATGCTGCAAAATTGCTGAGATCACCAATTAAGGCAAATAAATCATTTGTAGATGATAGCAAAGTATCTGATCACCATGCCATTTTACCGACAGAGGAATTTGTCAATTTAGCTAAGTTAACAGATAAAGAACGAAAAATTTATGATTTTGTCATCAAACGTTTTTTAGCCGTCATTTCACCTCCTTTTTTGTATGAACAAACGAAGCTGAAAGCAAAGATAGGCACGGAAGTATTTATTGCTAGTGGTAAAATTGTTCAGTCACTCGGTTGGAAGGAAATATATGAAAATCGCTTCGAAGAAGATGAAGAAGCTGATTTGAAAGATCAGCAATTACCGCAAATGACGAAAGGTGATCTCCTGATAATTTCAGCGATCAAACAGACGAGTGGTGAAACAAAACCACCAGCACAATTTAACGAAGCAACATTATTATCTGCAATGGAAAATCCGGCGAAATACGTGACAATGAACGATAAAGAGTTAGCGCGTACCTTAGGAAAAACAGGTGGGCTAGGAACTGTTGCAACTCGTGCCGACATTATTGAAAAGCTCCAAAATACATTTTTATTAGAAAAAAGAGGTAAAGATATTTTTGTTACTTCAAAAGGAAAACAACTTTTAGAGCTCGCGCCTGAAGACTTAAAGTCGCCAGCGTTAACCGCAGAATGGGAAACTAAGTTGGAAGCGATTTCCAAAGGCAAGCTAAATAAAACAGTTTTTATCCAAGAGATGAAAAGCTATGCTAAGTTAATTGTTCAGGAAATCAAAAATAGTAAAGAAAAGTTCAAACATGACAATATGACAGGAAGTAAGTGTCCCGAGTGCGGCAAGATGATGCTCGAGGTGAATGGGAAACGTGGAAAAATGCATGTCTGCCAAGACCGTGAGTGTGGCCATAAAAAGACAATTTCACAAACGACGAATGCTAGATGCCCAAATTGTAAGAAAAAGCTAGAGCTTCGTGGTCAAGGAGAAGGACAAATTTTTGTCTGTAAGTGTGGTCATCGTGAGAAGCTTTCGACTTTTACTGAACGAAAAAATAGGGATAAGCATAAAAAAGTATCAAAAGGTGAGGTTTCCCAGTATTTAAAACAGCAAAACCAAGGTAAGGAAGAACCTTTTAATAATCCGTTTGCTGAGGCATTATCTAAATTGAAAAAATAGTAACTTAACTAGTCTATCCTATCGGCTCCTTACGCAAGTGTTGGAGTGAATAGGCTTTGGCCAATATGATAGATGATACGCTACTTCTTCAAACATAGATGGGTTAAGGGGGGGAAATGTTGATTAAAAAATGGCTACTAGTTAATATATTAACGATTTTTTTAATTATTGGTTGGAGTTTTTATCAAGGCGCTGATTCCTACTATATCTTGTCAGCCAAAGTTATTTCGCAAGTAGCGTTTCTATTATTTTTGGTTAATGTAAACATGTATTTTGTGCTGTTATTAATTAGAAAAGGAAAAGATCGAAATGTAAAAATAAAATTGGCGAAAATAACTAAGCTGATGATGAAATTCCATGTCGCAATTGCAGTTACTGCCGGGGTGTTAATCTTACTTCATGCAATAATGATGATAAATATTCATTTTGAGCAACTTAAAAATCTTAAAATTGCTAGTGGTGCTTTAGCTTTTTTAGTCCTTATCATCTTGCTTTTCAGCGGCTTATTGCGAAAATTAAAAGCATCAGGATTTAGAAGGAAATTTCATTACACAATGGCGTTTATCTTTTTTGGTTTTATGATTATTCATATTTTCATCATCTGAATGAGCTTAGTTTAAACCGCTAATGTAGGAGTAATAGCGGTTTGCTACAGAGGTGCAAATAAATAAACGATAACCTAATTCACTTGGTATTTCTGCTGAAATACCAAGTGAATTTTTACGAATCACTATCAATTATAGTCACTGGTACATTGATTTCACTTTCTTTTAGAAAGAAATGAAACAATTTCATATCTTTGTCGTCTGTATAATCAAGAAGAACAAGTTATTACTTTGCTGTGTTTTTAAAAGGGGGATTATATATGAGACTAAAACTAGCTTTACTAATTGTTTCTTTTCTTGTTATCGGAAGCGTTTTGATGGGATGTGGAAGTTCCGACATAGATAAGGCTGCTATTATATCGGGTGAACTTTTAAAAACAGAGAAAACATTACCAGTTAACTTTTACGAGTTAGCAGAACAAGGTGTTTTGGTTAAGAAAGTAACAAATCAAGCTGAATATAATGAGCAGTGGGATTATTATCAATTAAAGGAAAAACCTTCAGAAATTGATTGGAGCAAAAAGGAAGTAATCTTCTTGGGCATATTTGAATCTGGATCATGTCCGTATGAATTTAAATCCGTTGAATTAAATGATGAGAAAACAGAAATAATTTTCCATATCGAAGTAGACTCAAAAAAGCAGGCATGCACGGATGATGCAACACCTAGAACGATAGTTTTAGCTGTGGATGCAGACGTAGTATCGGACGTTACCTTGGTAAAGATCTCCAACTATAACGGAATTAACCCTAAGGTTCAATTTTATGAGGATAGTAATAAAGGTGTAAATTAAAGAAAGGGTTGTAATAACACGTATAACAAACGGAAACCTTACTGAAATAGAAATTACTGGAGTTCAGTTAGCCTATGTCTATTTTAAATCGTAAAAACGAAAAGGGGACACGATGATTTCATTTAAGAACACTTATGTTACAGGAGAAGGACAAATTTTTGTCTATAAGTGTGGTCATCGTGAGAAGCTTTCGACTTTTACTGAACGAAAAAATAGGGATAAGCATAAAAAAATATCAAAAGGTGAGGTTTCCCAGTATTAAAACAGCAAAACCAAGGTAAGGAAGAACCTTTTAATAATCCGTTTGCTGAGGCATGAATTATTAGCAAAGGAATTAGCATTCAAAACAACAAACAACAAACAAAAACACTAGGAATTTACACTTATCCTAGTGTTTTTTACTAACAGTTAGATATATATTTATATATCTAACTGTTAAATTCTACAGATTTGATTCCAGATCAAGCAGCCACGAGGTCTTAACGTTTATAAAGGGAGCCTATTCTATCTATAGGCATCCTTTATAATTACTATGTTAATGTCGGTACTATTTCATTTGTCAAAATGACTAAAATAATGTCTTTTTGGCAGGGGAAACTATTGCTCGAGTACTTTTTTAATGTCGTTCACACTTGCTACTTTACCATATATTTTTACGGTACCGTCGACAACAAGGGCAGGAGTTTGCATAACACCATAATCCATAATGATCTCGATATCTTCTACCTTAACGACTTCGGCTTCAAGACCAAGATCTTTAACAGCTTCATTGACGTTAGCTTCTAACTTTTTACATTTTTTACATCCTGTACCTAAAATTTCAATTTTCATAAAAATCCCTCCAATTTTAATAGCTAGCTCAGTTTCTAGATTGGCATTTTTAAGTTAGAACAAAATCCAACCGGCAATCACACCAACAAGAGCAGAAAACAATGTAACGAGGAAAACGTACACACCTGTTCGTTTTAGTCCCATGACCCTTGAAATAACGATCATATTCGGTAAGCTAAGCGAAGGGCCAGCGAGTAGTAGGGCAACAGCAGGACTTTTAGCCATACCTAAATCGAGGAAGCTGTTTACGATCGGTACTTCTGTTAAGGTAGCGAAGTACATGAATGCACCAAACACAGCAGCCGTAAAGCTAGCTAAGAACGTATTTTCCCCTGCAACGGCTGTCATGAATTGTTCAGGGATCAATACGGTAATCACACCAGCAATAAATATTCCGACAACAAAGAGTGGAATGATTATTTTGGCTAGATCGAATGTGGCTAAGCACCAATCCCACAATTCATCTTTCTTGAAAAATAATAGTAGTTGCACAACAAGTATTACAAAAGCAAGAAGTGTAATCAACGGTGTCTTCATACCAGAGAGCAACATGATAAGCAGCGTAATGAAAAATAACAACGTTTGCCAAAGCGGACGAGCTACCTTTTCTTCAATTTGAAACATCTTTTCATGATTGATTTTCGATTCGCCTTTTTCATTATCGTTTTTTGATTCGTCTTTTTGAAAGATCACTTGCATAAGAATACCTATTACAACAGCAAGCACTATTGCGCCAATGATGCGAGCAATTCCAATGTCAGTACCGATATAACTAAATGTAAAAGTAATAGCAAGTAAATTGATGGCTGGTCCGCTAAAAAGAAAAGTAACGGCAGGACCAATCCCTGCACCTTTTTTCCAAATGCTTGCAAACATTGGTAACACGGAACATGAGCATACGGTTAATACTAGTCCTGATATTGAGGCCACCGTATAAGCTGTCGATTTCTTCGCATTAGGTCCAAAATATTTTAGGACAGCACCTTGCGACATGAATTCAGAAATCGCCCCTGATAAGAAAAAGACAATGACAAGTGTGATTGTGCGTGGAACAGTAAAATAATCGAGAAGTGCCTGCCAGCCAGCTAAAAGAATGTCCATATAACTACCGCCTTCCTAGAGGTGCTACATCTACATATAGTGTAGCATGAAATAACCTTCATAACTATATTTATAGTTATGAAGGTTTGTAGAATTTATGAAGGAATTAAATTTGTTTTTCCAGGTAGTGAATTGAATAAACTTTTAACCATTTACTGAAAAGCACTTTCTCTAGTTGAGCGCTGCCATATTTTGAGTTTCATTTTTAGGGAGAAGCTTGTGGGGCAGTAACGCTTATTTGATTTTTTAATAAGAAGAAAGTAAGCTTTAGAAGAATAACTTTTAGAGAAAGAAACAGGAGGAGTACATATGGAGAACGTAAGCAATGCTTTAAAAATAGTTCTCGAAGACTGGAAAATGGTGCAAGAAACAGAAGGAGATGAAGGGGAAGAGGCGGCAGAGAGATTTGAAATGCATTTCTATCAGTTTATCGATGAGTTTAAACTGTGGTTTAAAAGCCTAGACCAACCACCTCAGACTCTTGAAGAATTAGAGGAAATGGATGAAGTGAAAAGTATTCAGCAATTATTGCCTGATCCTTTGCAGTTAAATTTCATGACAGAGATGGAAGAAATCATCGATGGCGTGGAGACAAATCGCTTTGATTGAAGTAAATTCCTTGCAACACGAACGGACTTACGAAAATAGCTACTCCGTAAATTTCAACTTTTGAGATGTTGTTAACTATACAAACGAAAATAAAGCTAGTAAGAATCATGTTAATGATCTAGTTCACTATATAACAAACAAATTGCTGGAATTCCCACAAGGACAAGGTCAATTAGTTCTCAATATCCTGGCTAAAATGATAAAATATATTGTGGAGGAGATTTTATGTCAACGAAACAACAAGCTCTATTAACGAAAGAGGATTTCTCAACACGTACGGACTTACCAAAATGGCTACTCCGTGAATATCAAACATTTCACAATATAGTGACAGATAAAACGTTTCCTTGTCATTTTGGAATGGCTGGAGAGTTAAAAGGGGAATTACGTTATGGCTACATAACGCAAGAAGATTGGTCTAATTTACCGAAAACGTTAGAGGGTTTTTTAGATTTGTTTAAAGATCCTGAACACAAACGTCATGGGTTATTTGTCTTTGTTGAACCTTTTCAAGTTGAAGGAAATCTAGAGCAATATCGCAAACAATTTTGGGATATTTTGCAGTATTTACACAAAGTCGACCCGATAGAATGGCCAGATAATGCTCCCCGTGATCCTGATCATCACCTATGGGATTTTCGGTTTGGTGGAGAACCAATTTTTGTATTTGGCAATGCACCAGCTTATAAGCAACGAAAGACACGCCATTTAGGAAACTCGATGGTACTTGGATTTCAACCTCGAAAAATTTTCCAAGGACTTGAAGGAACCGAAAAAGGTGGTATCATGTCCCGTGAGAAAGTTCGTGAACGAGTGGAAGTATGGGATCAATTGCCAAAGCATCCGGACATCAGTCATTTTGGCGATCCTGACCATAATGAATGGAAACAATTCTTTATCGGTGATGATGTTGAGCCGTTAAAAGGAAAATGTCCTTTCAACCATAAATGAATGAATTTCATTCAAATAAATATCAAATAAAACATTAAACAACAAGAGACTTCTGCTTCGGCGGAAGTCTCTTGTTGTTTTTATGACTTAGGCGTTGTAAAAAAATAGACTGTCATACTGATCCATTATTTTTTTGGAAATGACTTAAACTCCTCTTATCATAATTGTTTTTGTTTCACGGAGAATCTGCTGTGCTTCTTCTAGTTGTTTTCGTTGCTCGTCTGATGCAGAGGCTAACAAATCATTAATTTCCTGGTCAATTTCTACCAACTGGTTCATGAGAAAAGGGAATTCTGTGGGATCATTTTTTTGAATCAACTTCACATCTAGTAATTCTTTATGAGCCTTTTCAATTGTATCCTTGGATTTAATTAAATAGTGGTCAACTTGCTCTTTTTGAAGCATTTTCCCGCCTCCATATCAACTCTGACTATTTTATCATTATTTGTTTTGGAGCTAGCTTTTATACAAAGTAGAGAGTGCGTAAAATTCACAAGGTGTCTGACACCAAAAAAAAGCTGTCACTTCGACAGCTTTTCTAACGATCAACTTTAATTTATTAATGCTTGAAGTGGAGCGGGGATTCTGCCACCGCGACGAATGAACTTATCTGAACTAAATGGATTAACTCCCATAACAGGGGCACGACCGAGAAGGCCACCAAATTCAACCATGTCGCCTTCTTTTTTACCCGGAATAGGGATGACGCGAACAGCAGTTGTTTTTTTGTTAATCATCCCAATTGCAGCTTCGTCAGCGATTATTGCCGATAAAGTAGCGGCAGTCACATCACCTGTGAGGGCAATCATATCAAGGCCAACAGAACAAACACAAGTCATCGCTTCAAGCTTTGATAAAGTTAATGCACCATCAACAATTCCTTTAATCATGCCGTTATCTTCACTTACAGGGATAAATGCACCACTTAAACCACCAACATATGAACTTGCCATCGCACCACCTTTTTTGACGGCATCGTTCATTAATGCAAGGGCCGCAATCGTTCCATGGGTACCAACACGCTCCAAACCGATTTCTTCGAGAATTTCAGCAACACTATCATTGATAGCATTAGTAGGAGCTAGTGATAAATCCATAATGCCAAAAGGAACATCTAAGCGTTCTGCAACGACTCGTCCAATTAATTCGCCGGCACGAGTAATTTTAAATGCTGTCTTCTTAATCACTTCTGAAACCTGGCCTAAGTCTGCATCTGGATAACGACGCAAGGCATTAAGGACGACTCCTGGTCCACTAACACCGACATTTAGAACAACTTCACCTTCGCCTGAACCATGAAAAGCACCTGCCATAAATGGATTGTCTTCGACAGGATTACAAAAGACAACGAGCTTTGCACAAGCTATCCCATTTTTATCTTTTGTTCGCTCGGCAGCATCTTTAATTATATGGCCCATTTGGGCAACTGCATCCATATTAATTCCTGTACGAGTTGTCGCAACAGAGACGGAAGCACAAACACGTTCAGTAACACTTAAGGCTTCAGGAAGAGCATCAAGTAACGTCTGATCGCCTTTGGAAATTCCTTTATGAACAAGAGCAGAGTATCCACCAATAAAATCAACACCAAGTTTAATTGCTGCTTTATCTAATGTTTTGGCTAGCTCAATTGCTTGTTCTTTCGTCGCATTTCCTAAAATTTCAGCGATAGGAGTAATGGAAATACGTTTATTAATAATCGGAATTCCGTATTCTTTTTCAACAGTTTCAGCAACACTTTTTAAATCTTTTGCATAGCTGGTAATTTTATCATAAACTCGTTTGTTCATTTTTTCAAAGTCTGAATCACCACAATCAAGAAGGCTTATTCCCATCGTAACAGTACGAATATCAAGACTTTCCATTTGTACCATTTTGATCGTTTCTTGCATTTCCGAAAGTGCAATATTCATTTTAATTCCTCCTCTTAGACGCGATGCATTGCTTTAAATAGATCTTCTAGCTGAATGTTAATTTTTAAACCCATTTCTTGACTGATCGGTTGAAATTGTTCTTGAAGCTGCTCAAGGCTTTCAATTTCACTCACATCAACAAGCATCATCATCGTAAAGAAGTCTTGGAGGATCGTTTGACTTATATCAAGTACGTTAACGCTATTGTCTGCCAAAATATTAGTCACTTTTGCGATAATCCCAACTTGATCTTTTCCAATTACACTTACTACTGCACGTCTTTTCTCCATTAATATCACCTCATATTTTTCTGTAGCCTTACACCCTCTTGACTCCACAAAGTATGAGAAAGAAGAGGGTTTTAAAAAAATAAAAAAGATTGGATTTATCCAATCTCACAAAGGGTAATAGAATAACGTACATAAATATGTATTAGTTACTCTTCTGTCCTTTTGCCTGAGATTGTGAATCCTTCGGCGCCACTATAAATAGTGGACTCTCCAGAAGCTGCTCCTACAATAGTTTGATCCACTGCAATCATCGCCTGCTTTTATAGATAATTAAGAAAATAGTAACAGCTTTATTTTTAATAGTCAATAGAGGTTGTCAGGTTTTGATGAAACTCAGCGAATAAACAGCCAGATCAAAATAGAAAAGGGGAAGTGGCTAATTCTTTTCATTGAGCTCTAGTATCTTTTCATTATTCATGTAGTTCTCGCACTTGTTGGTCTGTAGGTAAGAAAAAAGTTAGCAGTCCAAGAAGTGGTAATGAAACTACGAAAAGCATTGTACTAGTTAAACCGAAAGTGTCGGCAGCTATTCCTAACGCTACGGAGCCTAACGCACCCATGCCAAAAGCTAACCCAACAATGAGTCCAGAGACCATTCCAATTTTACCTGGAACAAGTTCTTGGGCATAAACAACAGAAACAGAGAAACTAGACAAAAGGATAAAGCCAATGGCTGCAAGGAGTGGGTAAGTAAGAATTGCTCCTGCATGTGGTAAGTATAGGGCAAGAGGCGCAGAGCCTAGCATAGATAGTAATAGCACATTTCGTTTGCCATATTTATCTGCTAACGGTCCACCAGCAAACGTTCCTATTGCTCCTGATGCTAAAAAAATGAAAATATAGATTTGGGATTGTTGAATTGATAAACTAAACTGCTCAATAATGTAAAAGGCATAAAAGTTTGTAATGCCTGCATGAAACCAAGAGCGAGCAAAAACTAAAAAAATTAGTAGAGTGATTGCAAATATAATGATTTTTTTCTTTTTCGGATTATATTTCATTTCCTTTTTTTGAATTAACTTTCTCTTTGCGATAATTTGTATTTGCTCTGAATACCAGCGCGCAATATAAATTAAAAGAACAACTGCTAATGCAGCTACAAGGGTAAACCAAATCGCACCGAATTGACCTAATGGTACTAATATTAATGCGGTTATTAATGGTGCAAGTGCTTGTCCGGCATTTCCACCCACTTGATAAATTGATTGAGCAAGTCCTCGTCGGTTTCCAGCAGCCATATAGGCAACGCGTGAACCTTCAGGGTGAAAAGTTGCTGAACCTAAGCCGATAAAAATAACTGAAGTAATAATCATCCAAAAAGATGGTGCAATAGCTAAGCCTAGGACACCTAGAAATGTAAAACAAAGACCAATCGGTAGTGCGTATGGTGACGGTTTTTTATCCGTGTAAAGTCCAACAACAGGTTGTATTAATGACGAGGTTAAATTTAAAGCAAAAGCAATTAAACCAAGTTGCGTAAATGTAAGCCCCATCGATTGTTGCAAAATTGGAAACATTGCCGGTACGACAGCTTGGATTGAGTCATTCAGTAAATGGACCAGGCCGATAATAAATAAAATATTATACATTGTTTTTTGTTCTGGAGCAGCGCCTACCTGCTTAGTTTGTTGTAAAGCCATAATTAGTCTCTCCTTTAATTGGTGTTCAAAAAGTCCGGTAATCATAAACGCGCCAAATGCCAGCGTTGGAATTATTTTTTTGTTTACGTATTTTTAGCAATAATTTCTTATAATTTTAGCACTTTATGCCAAGTTGGTGCTAAATATTTTTATGGGAGAATTCGAAAAGGTAGAATAATTGCCTAAGAGTTAACTTTCATCTATGAATTTTGTAATAAGTTTGTTAACATCTTATTTATGAGTCGTAAATTATCGAATACAGCTCAAAAATTAAAACTCAAAACTAGTAAACTGGAGCTGATTTATTTGTCCAATAAAGATACATTAATGATTATAGATGGTATGGCTCTACTTTTTCGAGGCTATTATGCGACCTCATATAGTGGTTACATAATGAAAACAAGTAAAGGTGTCCCAACAAATGCTATTTATGGCTTCGTCAAATATATGCAAGATGCGATCCGTACTTTTGGGCCAACTCACCTGCTTTGCTGCTGGGATATGGGCGCGCGTACGTTTCGTAATGAGCTTTATCCGGCGTATAAAGCTAATCGAGGTGAACCACCAGAGGAGTTAATTCCTCAATTTGACTTAGTGAAAAAGGTTGTCGCAAGTTTTAATATTCCTAACGTTGGCGTAGTCGGATACGAAGCAGATGACTGTATTGGTACGATAGCAAAAAAATATAGTCGCGAATTAAAAATCCAAATTTTAACAGGCGATCATGACACTCTACAACTTGCTGAGGAAAACATTCATCCAATTATTATGAAAAAAGGGATGTCAAACTATGAAGTATATACTGTTGAAAAGATTAGTGAGGTAAAAGGGTTAACACCAATACAAATGATTGATTTAAAGGCGCTGATGGGTGATCCTAGTGATAATTTCCCAGGGGTTAAGGGAATAGGTGAAAAAACAGCAACAAAGCTGTTAAAAGAGTTTGCAACAATTGAAGGGATCCTCGAAAATTTACCAGGCTTACCAAAAGGAGTTCGTACGAAAATCGAAACTGAGTTAGATATGTTGTTTTTATCTCGAAAACTAGCAGAAATTGATTGCCATGTCCCACTTGAGATTGACATAAACGAATGTATTCGTAACATTGAGGTAGATAAAGTGACGACAATGTTAGTAGCAGAGCTAGAGTTTGAACGCCTTTTGAAAGATGGGCAGTTTCTCGAAGGTTTACAATACAATGTACAACCATTAGTTTAATGATAAAAAGATTGAGAAGCGAGGTTGCCATCGTGTAGCTTCGTTTTTTTTGTGGAATTCGCTATATAGGTGCCTATGTCGGTATTAAGGTCAAAAGTCAAGTGATAAACATCATGAATCCAAAAAAAATTATTACCAATTCTTATTACTAGATGATAAATGTCACTTGCAATTGTTGTCCTAAATTGGTACGATTTTATACGTACCATAGGAATTAAGAATTATTACCAGGTCATAATAAAAGCAGAAGCTAGTGGGTAGAGCTAGACAAAGACTCTTGATAGCTTCGAAAAAAACTTTAGTGGAAGTCAGATTCTATCTGATTAGTCCCTAAAGAATAGTGAAATCCTAACAAAGCATATGTTTTGAGGTAGGTTACTCATCGTTTGAAGATAAGGATAAAATTTCTGTTTTAAATGAAGGGGAGATATAAATGAACATTCCACAATTAAAAATAGCTCATATGACACCAAAAATACCAATTATCCAAGGAGGGATGGGTATTGCTGTTTCATTAAGTGGTTTAGCTTCAGCTGTTGCAAATGCAGGAGGAATTGGGATTATTTCTGGAACTGGTATTCCAATTGAAGAAATGAGAGGTCACATTCGTAAAGCTCGCCAATTAACAAACGGTGTTGGTTATATTGGAGTTAATGTTTTGTTTGCGATGTCAGATTTTGAAAATACAATTAAAGCTGCAATGGAAGAAAAAGTTGATTTTATCATATCAGGTGCTGGTATTTCTCGTGATATGTATCAATGGGGGAGAGACTACGGTGTACCGATTATTTCTATCGTCTCTTCTGGCAAGCTAGCGCGGATTTCACAAAAACTAGGAGCAGTGGCAGTAGTTTGTGAAGGCTTTGAAGCTGGTGGCCATTTAGGAACGGATCGACCACTTTTTGATATTTTGCCAGAAGTACTAGAAGCAGTTGATATTCCTGTTATTGCTGCTGGTGGGATTTTGAACGGTGAAGATATTGCCAAAGCATTGGCAATGGGAGCCGCTGGAGTACAAATGGGGACACGTTTTGTGGCAAGTGTGGAATGTGATGCACCTGATATATACAAGCAAAAATACATTGATTGCCAAGAAGGGGATACGGTTCTTGTTAAAACAACTGTTGGACTTCATGGCAGGGCAATCAAAAATCGCTTAGTAGAGCGAATAAATAGATTAGAAAAAATTTATATTGCGAAGTGTAATTCTTGTTTAAAGAAATGTAATCATCAATTTTGTACTGCAGACAAATTAGTGCAAGCTGTAAGGGGCGATATTGAAGAGGGGCTCGTTTTCGCTGGCGCTAGAGTTCATGAAATAAAAGATATTTTGCCAGTTCAAGTAATCATTGATAATTTGATGGAAGCGTGTACCCGCAGATTAGCTGAGGATCAATAAAAATACAAAAAAACTAAGCGATTACTATCGCTTAGTTTTTTTTTGTAAGAAAAAAAGGGAGATTGATCTCTCGTTGAACAAATAGTGTTATGTAAACAAAAAATTACTTAACAATTCGTCGCCAATTTATGGACCGTTTTTTCTGCAACGATTTCCTGACGTTCGATTATTGACATTCTCCAAAGCAATCCGCTTGTGACGAGTAAGACGAGTAATGTTCCAATAAGAACTCCTGTCCAATGCCAATAGTGCCAAAATAATCCTAAATAGAAACTACCAAGACTTCCGCCTATATAATATGAGGTGAAATAGATACCTGATGCAGAAGCTTTGGCAAAGAGGGCCTTTTGACTAACCCAAGCATTTAATGCTGAGTGGGCAAAAAAGAAGCCGAAACTCAATACTAATAAGCCCCCAATTATCGCAACCAGCGTGGTCATAAACATTAATAATGTCCCGAGAATCATTAAGGCAATTCCAATCCCGATTGTTGTTTTTTGAGACCAAGTTGTCGCAGCTTTTCCTGCAAGTGTTGAGCTAATTGTTCCGGGTAAATACGTTAAAAAGAGCACCCCAATTAATACGGTAGGTAGTGAAAATGGTGGTGCTGTTAATAAATAGGTTACATAATTGTATAAACCAACAAAAATGAAAAAGTGAAGTCCCCCTACTAAAAAAGCAAGCTGAAGTGTCTTGTTTTTTATATGAGCAGAAAAATCTTTCATCGCTTTATGGCGTTCAAATTTCCGCGTTTCAAAATGGTCAGAAGATGGCAATAACTTATAAAATAATAGAAAAAATAGTAAGCTTAGAAAGCCGATAAAAATAAAAGCGATCCTCCAATTATATAAATCACTCAGGACACCACTTAGTACTCTACCACCCATACCACCGATCGAGTTCATACTAATGTAAATACCGATAGCAACACTTAATGCTCGTGGGGAAAATTCTTCACCTATGTAAGCAATCGCAATCGTTGGAATTCCAGCAATAAACACTCCTTGTAAAATTCGTAGCAATAAAAACATCTTAAAACTTTGGACAAAGGCAATTGAGAAAGTGACAAGTAATAATAAAATAATCGCAATCGTCATGACATTTTTTCGACCAATGGAATCGGAAATTGCACTATATAAAAAGAAGAAAATCGCCACTGTCAATAAAGATAATGAAACAGTTAAACTAGAAACTAAAGGTGAAACTGAGAATTCCTCACTAATTAATGGCAATATTGGCTGTGTGTAATATAGGTTTGCAAAAGCAATAAATGAAACTATTCCTAATGCAAATGAGGCGCGCCAAAATTTCTTTGATTTTAGTTCAATCACTTTGTATCATCCTTTAATAGTCATAGTTATCATAGGTAAAGAACTTCTTTATTCATGATACAGTCGCCAAGTGTGAGTGATAAACTAAATTGGACAGTTTCCGCCAGATAAGAATGAACACTTATTTTCCAGGAGGAAGGGTAGCACTTCTATAGGTGATGGACCGTAGGGCCATCACCTATAGAAACAATTTCCTTTTCTCTATAAATTTAAAATAAGACCAAGACACTGTATGATGATAAGTAGTTTCTTAGATTTTCAACAGTGTGGAGGAAAAAGGTGGATAAGTGGCAAATGTATATGGAAATTCAGCAATTACTAAAGCAAGGATTCAGTAAATCGAAAGTAGCTGGAAAGTTAGGGGTTTCAAGAACAACGGTTTATCGCTATTTAAAAAGTACGCCAAGTGACATGAGTGAATGGGTGGTTCAACTTGAAAGTAGAAGAAAAAAGCTAGACCCATTCAAAGAATTGATCCTTTCGTGGTTGTATTCACATCCTGATATGACAGCTGCCCAGGTTTATGATTGGCTACAAGAAAAGAAACAGGTAAAAGATGTTTCTGAAAGTACAGTAAGAGCCTATGTAAGAGAGTTACGACTATCATATGATATTTCTAAAGAAACAACTATGCGTGATTATGAAGCCGTGGCAGAGTTACCGATGGGCGAACAAATTCAAGTAGATTTTGGACAAACAGTTCAAAAGACAATCGTGGGAAAAACGGTCAGACTTTATTTCATAGCTTTTGTTCTATCCCACTCTAGATACAAATACAAAGAATGGGTGGATCGGCCTTTCACCACCAAAGATGTTATACGTACCCATGAAAATGCCTTTCAATATTTTGCTGGAATTCCTAGGGAACTCGTTTATGATCAAGATGCGCTTCTTGTCGTTAGCGAAAATGGAGGTGATTTAATTCTAACAAAAGAGTTTCAAGCGTACAAAGAAGATCGGAAGTTAACGATTTGGGTTTGTCGTAAAGCAGATCCAGAGACAAAGGGAAAAATTGAAAATATGGTAGGTTTTGTGAAAGTGAACTTTTCCAAACATCGGATATTTCAAAATATTGATAAATGGAATGAAGATGGGTTAGCGTGGCTGAAGCGTACGGGTAATTATAAGATTCATAACACAACAAAAAAAAGACCGTGCGAAGTGTTTCTCCTTGAAAAGCAACACTTACGACCAGTCTCAACGGCTACTGGCAGTTTACCTGCAGGTAGTCAAACTAAACTCCAATCTATTATAACAAGGACGGTTCGAAAGGACAATACGATTTGGTATAAATCTAATCGCTACTCAGTTCCTCTCGGAACATTTGAAAAGTATCCAGAAGTAGCAATATCTGAAGTCGACGATGCCTATTTAATGATCGTTGAAGTTGACACAGGGGAAATATTTGCGAAACATAAACTGTCTGTTGCAAAAGGAGAATTAATTCAAGATCGACAACATACGCGTGATCGAACAAAAGGGGTTACAGCTTATATACAGTCAGTAGCAGAAAAATTCGAAAATACAGATATGGCACTCTCTTTTCTAGAAACGATTAAATCAGCGTTTCCGCGATACATTAGGGATCAACTCCAGCTGATATCAAAAGAAATAAAATGTCATGAGCAGTCAATTATTAATGAAGCTTTAAAAGAATGTGTTAACCGGAAACTATTTTGTGCAACAGATTTTATCGATATGGTTCAGTACCTTGACCGACAACGACAAATGATTGTTACACCTCCAACTGATAACGATGAAACAACTAAAATACTTCATGAAAACAACCAATCGTTAGTGAATACGAAACCAGCAACCAGAGATATAAATGATTATTTGTCAGTATTGGCAGGTGATGTTTGATGAGTCAGTTTGCACAAGTGCAGGAGTTATTAAAGACACTCCGATTATCGGAAACATCTACTAGTATAACAAGACTAATTAAAGAAGCAGAATCAAACGAAGTTTCCTATACATCATTTCTACTAACGATATTAACATTTGAACAAAAGCGCCGGGAAGAAAAACAAACAGAAAAACGCTTAAAATGGGCTACATTTCCGTATCATAAAACGATGATCGACTTTAATCTTGATGAACAGAGATCATTAAGTAAAAAACAGTTTAATCAATTAAAAGAGCTAACATGGGTAGAGCAGCTGTACAACATTATTTTATTGGGACCGCCAGGTGCAGGGAAAACTTTATTAGCAATAGGATTAGGGATTGAGGCAATCAACCGCGGATATAAAGTTTCGTTTATTTCTATGGGTGATTTAATCCATACGTTAAAAACAGAAGAAATCACTCGAAAGTCACAGACTAGAATGAGCAGAATTAGAAATTCAAATTTAGTGATTATTGATGATCTTATGTTTATGGCAATGGATCAACGTGAAGCCAACCTATTTTTCCATTTAATAAACTATTTATATAATAATGCTTCTATTATACTCACATCAAATAAGGCCCCAAGTGATTGGGGCGAGTTGATGGGCGATTCAAGTATTACAGCAGCCATTTTAGATAGGATCATTCACCGAGCTGAAGTTATTCACTTAGATAATGACAGTTATCGAATGAAGCACCGATCTTCCATTTTTGGTGGAGAAAGTGTTCAAAGTTAATTGGCGAAAAGTGTTCATTTCTACTTGACGGTCACACCAAGGTGATAAATAAAATATATAATATTTATAATGAACATAAATATTATTTATGAAGGTGAAAAAATGGAACTTCGTCAACTACAATGTTTCTTTGAAACGGCAAGGTGGAAGAGCTTTACAAAAGCGTCCGAAAAGCTTTTTATTGCCCAACCGGCTGTTAGTATGGCAATTAAAAAATTAGAAAAAGAATTAAGTATTGTCTTATTTCATCGCCATGATAGGGCTGTTCGTTTAACTTCAGAAGGAGAGCGTTTGTTTGTTCATGTCCAAAAAATTTTTAAGCAATTAGAGGAAGCTGAATTGGAGATGGCTGAATTAAGAGGGTTAGAAAAAGGCGAGGTTAAGTTAGGTGTACCTTCGATGATGGGCTCATTTTATTTTCCGAATATTATCGTGGCGTTTAAAAAAGCATACCCTCACTTACAAATTTCTATTATTGAAGATGGAACGAAGCAAATTCAAAATCTTATTAATAAAGATGAAATTGATATGGGAGTAATTATTTTAGACGATAGTTCAAGAGACCTTGAGGCAGTCCCAATTACTGAAGATGAGATGGTTGTTTGTGTTCCGAGTACTCACCGATTAGCTAAGGAAAAATCAATTACTTATGATCAGCTAGCTAGAGAACCCCTCGTCCTTTTTAAAGAAGGATATTTTCAAAGAGATCTTGTTATTAGTCATATACATGCTTTGGGGCTCACGCCAAACATTGCTTTTGAGACAAATCAAATTTCTTTAACTAAATCACTAACACGAAAAGGATTAGGAATTACGTTGTTTCTAAAGATGGTAATCCTCCATGATCAAGATCTCGTTCCACTATCCCTCGATCCGCCAATAACGCTGTCTTTGGCACTTGCTTGGAAAAGAAAAACCTATTTATCAAAGGCAAACAAGGCTTTTGTAGATTTTATCGTAAATAAAAAAAACCAATATTGAAGCGGTGGATGAAAGTTTAGCTGTTTTCTAACCACCATCAGCATATCAGTTAAATTACTCTTCACTTGAATGAATTTTATAAAGTAGATTCTGCGCCACAAGGTAGATTGATGTGGCTAGTTTTTGGTAATATGAATTTCATTCACTTTTATTCGAATTTTTTAACAATTTCATGTAACTCAGCGGGCTTTAAAAACTCAATTGGGGAGACGTTTTTCTCAAACTGAAATAGTTCTCCTTCAAGAATAACTACGTAACGGTCTTTAACTTTAGCGATATGAATTGAATCCCCGAAATCTGAGAGTAGACCTTTTACAGAAATATGATCAAGTTTTAACTTTAACTCAACTTCCGGAGCGTGTTCGACAATTCGGGAAGTAGCTTCGACCACTTGTTCTTCGGTCCACTTTTCCTGTAGCTCACGTTTGGGGCTAGTAGCCCATGTTTCAAGTTCTGTTTCTCGCTGCGTACGTTCTTCGCAAGGTTCCGCATAAGAGGTATCTAATTCTTGGTAGACTAACTCAACCATTTGTGCCTTGACAATTTCAGGCATCGATTTCTCATAGGAAACTCCTCTTAAGAAATCTTCAAAATAGCGGGAGTGCGACGCTTGGTGGATTTTTAATTCACTAAGCTCAACAATGCCTTCTTCAGGCATATATGGATATTGAATTGACTTCATATTTTTAGTCGTAATCGCCATTTCTACATTGTTAATTAACGTTTTTTCATCTGTAATCGATGCTACCTTTTGTTCGAAATCACATTTTAAAACAAAAACAAATGGTTCATCGAAATAGTTGTTTAACTTTGCTGAAACAACTAATAACACTCCACCACGGATTGCAGTGCTATCCGTGTACACTTGGTTTAGTTCGCGACAACCGGTTGAAAATTCGTCAATGTTTGTCGCGCTGCGAATGCGGTTAAATGAATTGTAATTAGGGTTTGAAGCTAAGTCATATCCAGGTTCAACGGCGAAGCGACCGATTTTTGTCGGAACTTGCTCTGATTTTGGGTGTCGTTCGACCTTTCGCTTTGTAATCTTCATAAGTTCTCCGTCTAAAAACGGTTTAAGATGACTTTCGTTATAGTTATATTCGTCCAAGGCAGCTAGTTGTTTATATGATTTGGTAGCCTGTTCACCACTACCTTCAACCGAAATAACTGAAAAAGATATGTATTGTATCGTAAAATCCATAATTCATCACCTTTGAAATAGATTATAAAAGGGCGATGCCATTAAGACACGCCCTTTTATATTTGTAAAACCTTCTTAAGTTGATTTTGCTCAAAAATAAATTTTATTGTAGTGGTATTAAAAATCTCGGGCTGGTCTATGTTGCAGACATGACCAGAATTTTTAATACATTTAAAAGCTAACTCACTGTTTTGTTCAACTAAATGTTTTACAGGCGGTAAGAATAAATAATCTTCTTCGCCCATTACAAACAGTGTTGGAATATTAAAGAAATCTCGTTGTAGCAAGCTTAAAAATGGATTAATGGCTCGAGTGATCGAGAACCAGCGGATGAATTCCTTTTGACACATTTTTTTTGCTTGGTCAACAAAGGCATTACGAGATTGGGCATGTGTAGACTTAGGCATAAGAATCCAAGCGAAAAATCGATAAAGCCACATATATGGAATAAAATACTTGCCCAGATTTCCTAATGTCAGCAAAAAACTTGTGCGGACATTAAATTTAATAATTGCTCCACCTAAAATCATTGAACTAATTCGTTTCGGATATTTTTGAGCGAGTGTTTGAATAACGATTGTGCCTAAAGAAACACCGATAAAATGAGTTTCCTTAATTTTTAAATGATCAAGGACTTCAATAACTTCTTCAGAAATTTGGACAAATGAATCTCCTTTTTTCCAACGAGATTTTATTGATTTTCCATGCCCACGCAGGTCGATAAGAAGTACGTTGAAATGCTGGCGGAAATCTTTGATTTGCTTAAAGAAGGTGTTGGAATTGCCACCTGCACCATGAATAAATGTTACCCACGGTTTTGCATGGTCATATATATATTCTCGGTAGTATAGCACGTTTTAAAATCCTCGCTTTTATATTGAATTTTCTTCAATTTATTATAACATGATTTTGCTAGGTTCGGGGAATTCAGCTAATCCAATTTTTAGATATTATCAAATATTTATAGAAATCGACGACCATTAAGAAAAACCGAGCTAAGGAACTTTGTCCTTGCTCGGTTTTTCTTTATTAAAATTAACTTCACAAAGTTAATTTAATTTCTTATGATGATAAACTTAAAATCCTTGCCGCGGTAATGTCTCTGTTTGCACACTTTAAATCCTTAAAAAACAAAAGCCCTACCTCTCTTTTGTCATTACGGTTCCTTGACCGTGCCACTTGTAATAAGGCGACTAAGTGGTTTAAAGATGCCAGATGATTTTATCGTAAAAATAATAGCTAGTCATTAGTTTAGTAAATCTTAGTTTACGTTTTCTATAAAAATCCAATCATTTTAAGCGTTCATAAGTAATAGAATTAATTATACATGTTTTAATTTTAAAAAGCAAGTTAAAAAACAAGACGCCACTCAATTTCGCCACTTTTATTTTCTTTGTCGATTTTGACTTTGAAATTATGTTTCTTATAAAAATGGACAAGGCGGTCTCTATGACCCCAATCACGCTCAGCGATATCACCAGTAATGCAATGAATGTTATACTTTTTAGCAAACTGTTTTAAATATTCCATACAAATTGATCCGTAACCTTTGTTTTCAGGACCTTTAATATCGCCAATATGAATCTTGTTTTCAGCTGAATATTGCGCATGAATAGTGAAGTCCCAGATGCCTTGGAATGCACTGTCACATTCATTTAGCATTATTTTACATGTGTCATTATCCTCGGAAGCATAAATAATTACCCAATTATTTTCTTTTGTTTGCTCGATTCCGATGACGTCCCATTTTTTTGCGATTTTTTTTAGGTTGTCTTGGATTCGAAACATTTGGAATTCTAAGTCCTCAAGTTCTTCCTTTAATTCATCTTTGTTTTTCTTTTCTTTTTCATCAATTTCAAAAGCTGACTTGTAATTCATTTTATTTGCTCCTTCCTTATTGTCATTTCATCCGCTAAGGGGGAGGGTTAGTACATATATTAATCACAATGTATTAATTTGAAAAACCCAGAATAACAAATATATATTATAATTTATATCCCGAAAATTTTCAATAGCTATTTTTAATTTTATATAAAAACATAAAATAGACGGAATTTACTGAAAATTAGGTGAGAAAGTGTTATATTTTAGTAGATATTTATTTTAGAAAGGGGAGAGAAGATGGGAATTCAATTTCAAAGTAAAGAAGAATGGTTTCATTTTTATGATGGAAAAGGAAATAGAATTGATCGAAAAACAGAGATTCGCTTTGATCCATTAACAAATGAATCTTCAAGAATAGTATTTGATCCTGGCTTGAACTTTACAGCACCTGATTATCAAGAAGAAGCTCTCAGTACAGGCGGTGAAAATTGTCCGTTTTGTAAAGAAAACCTCCTAAAGCTGACTCCAGTTTTTCCAAAGGAAATTGCTGAGCAAGGCCGAATTTTTAAAGGCGAAGCTGTTTTATTTCCAAATTTATTTCCATACAGTAAGCATAATGGAGTAACTACTTTTTCTAACGAGCATTACGTAAAATTAGCCGATTTTACGACCGAGATGATCAAAGATGCATTTATGGCTGCTCAAATTTATATTCAAAAAGTTATTGAACATGATAAAGAAGCAAAATATGCCTCGATAAATTGGAATTATTTACCTTTTTCAGGCGGGAGTATTTTGCACCCTCATTTGCACATCATTGTTTCTGAGACGCCGATGAATTATCAATCACTTGTTTCTAAAGCTGTTAATAATTTTAAAATGGAAACGGGCCAGGATTATTTTAAAACGTTATCTGAAACCGAAAAACAACAGCAAGATAGATGGATTGGAGAAATAGGAAAAACTACCTGGATGCACGCTTTTGCGCCGAAAACTCACAATGACTTCGTTGCAGTGCTTTCGAACGTAACTTCTATTAATGATATGAAAGAAGCTGATTGGCTCGATTTTGCTAAAAGTCTCAAAGCTATTTTTGCAACATTGACAGAACAAGGGTTAGCGAGTTTTAATATGATTTTAAATTTTGCCAATCAATTAGATGAAAATACCGTCCACGCTCGTCTTATTCCACGCTTAACTATCGGGCAGTTAGGGACAAGTGATATTAACTTTTTCCAGGCATTACATCAAGAGCCCTTGTCTTACAAAAGACCTGAAGATGTAGCTGAGAAAGCAAGAAACTATTTTAAGACTAAATGATGAGTGAGCAGAGGAGCGAAAGTCATTAGTGCACCTATTAGTATTTAAGAAATAAATTCATGTAAACTGAGTGAGTTTGAGTAAAATAAAGGCTAAACATAAAAGAAATTTCACTCATCTATTTCGTTTAAATGTTATAATAAATTGTAAATCTAATCAAAATGATCTTAAATCAGTTGTTTCTTTGTGTGGATAAAGAAGGACTTGGATATGATAAGATAAGAAATAAATTTTCTGGAGTGTGATGTTTGCTAATGCGTTTTACCAAAATGATCCCCAACATGTTAACATTGGGGAATTTATATTGTGGTTTTTTATCAATCGGATTTGCTGCAGATGGGCAATATAAAAATGCAGCTATTTTAATACTAATTGGAATGATGTTAGATAGTATGGATGGCAGAGTGGCTAGAATGTTAAAAGTAGACAGTGCCTTAGGTACACAGTTAGATTCTTTGGCTGATATTGTCACATTTGGAGTAGCGCCATCATTTTTAGTGTATTATACATATTTTTACCAATTTGGGATCATAGGTTTCGCTGTCGCTGGATTATTTCCTTTATTTGGAGCTTACCGCTTGGCTAGATTTAACACTGGCGCGATAATTGCTTCGAGTAATTATTTTGTTGGAGTTCCAATTACTGCGGCTGGAGGTATTCTGGCGTTATTAACGCTTTTTGGAGACTCAATCCCTAATATTATTACAACGGTTATTTTTACGGGAATGTGCTTTTTAATGGTTAGTAAAATTAGAATCCCTAGTTTTAAAGAAATACCTCTTCCAAAATACGGAACGATCGTCACGTTGTTTTTAGGCGCTTCCTTGTATGTGGTCTATAAAGGAACTTATGAACAATTTCCCTATCTTATTTATATCGCGGCTCCAATTTATATTGCCTATTTAGCCTATCGCTTTAAAAAAGGAAAAAGGCAAAAAAGTCGTTTTAGAAACTAAGCCAAGAAGACTCGTCGAACATGTCAAGTGACAGAAGGCGGCGAGGAGAGATGAAAAGAAAAGATTGTTGAAACGATTAAAAGGTTAACCATTTATTTGGTTAACCTTTTTTGTATTTAATGGGTGTTCAAATGGTATGGAAATGAATTTTGGTCTTGACTCAAGCATATTTACAATATAATTTTTTTACTAATTTTTTTGTAAAGGTCCTCGGCAGTATCAGATTTGATAACTTTCCCGTCAATTATAGAAAAGGGACTATGTTTACAAGTTTTACACTCACCAATACAATCTATCCGCTTTATCTTAACGTCTAGGTCAAGGGATTTTAACCTTTTATATATATTTTTTGTTTTAAAATCATTTTCTTGGCAAAAAAGGATTTTTTTCATGGCATCTCACCTCAAAGAAGAGTTTATAAATGAAAATGATTATCATTGTTATGTTTAGATTATAACAAAAAAATTGTTTAGGAATGCAATAAAGTTACCTGTATTTTATGTAATATAATGAAAAAAGATGGTTTTTTTATTTGAAATCTAAAATGAACTAATAGTCAGTTTTTCTAATATTCAAATTATGTAGTTGGTGATTCGAAAAATAGGCTTTGGAGCGATGGGAGCGATTTCACCTGGTTACTTAATATTCTTTAATCATGATTAATGTATCTTTTTTAGAAAAGCTGGAACAGAGGCTTATTAAGATCGATTTTAAAAAGGATAAATATGGAATGAACGAAATTTATAAACAATGGCATAATAAGCATGTAAAACTTTGAAAGGGTGGAATGCTTTTATGTCTTTAGAATGGTTTGATCGAGTTTGTAGTGAAATGCAAGATCATTTAGAATCTATATGTGAACAATATGATGAAATAGGTCATATGCGAATTAATAGGGCGTCGAAACATCCAAAGATCGAATTTTATGTTGAGTTTGAAGAAGAGGAAAGAGAAGTATTTTGTACCCTGTTTTTCGATCCTCACAATGAAGAGTTTTATATTGAGGAATTTGATTTAACGGAGGGAGAAACCTATCGCCAAATTCTTCCAGATATTGATGAGATTCTTGATGCGGTTCACGAAATGTTTCATAACTTTATGGAAATGGAAGACGCGGATGACGTTACTGTGTTTGAAGAAGATGAAGATGATATTGATGAAAATGAGGAAGTTGATATTTATGATGAAGATGAACAGCATGTTCTGACTGATGGTGGCGAATATGATGTGGTCGTTGATGTTGACTGGACAACGCCTGAAGTTCTAGCTTACTCGTACCTAGATGAAATAGAGGTTACTTATAAATTTGGAGTTATCAAAGAAACTGGGGATGGTATTCTTCATCGTGTTAATCGGATTTTTACAGATAGTAAAACGATTGAGGATGAAACTAACTTTATATTTAGTAAAGAAGAAGCCGGCGCAATAGTTGAGTTAATAGAAAGTAATATGGATGCAATGGAAGGGTTTGATCCTTCATAGGAGTGAATGAATTTCATTCGAGTGTAAAATAAATAAAATTTTCATAATGAAGTCTTAGCCTCTTTTATATTGATAAAGAGGCTTTTTTTGTCAATGTTCGAATGAATTTCATAAAGCGGATTATTCGCCACTAAGATACTACATCTAGTTTAATTAAATAGTTTTCAACTAGATGTAGCTTGATGTGGCTAATATAATGGTATTATGAATTTCATTCATTTATGAGAAAAAAGATTTTTTAATGAATATCAATCCTATATAAATAATAAAAAAGATAATAGTAATTAAGGACGATTGACGTAAACGAGCGCTATAAGGAGTCTTTTTATCATTTGAGGCTAAAAGCATCCTTATAAAGAAATACAATGTTATTACAATAAAAAGAGATAAAATGCTTCCAAGAATAATATGTGCTAAAATCATCGGTTCCATATTGTAACACCCTTTCATTATGGGATAGTATTATCAAATATTATCCCATGATAAATGAGTTAAGTATAGAGTTTTTAACGTTAATTTAAAGATAATAATTGTATATTTTTGTTATTGGAATTAAAATAAACACAGTTGTTACATATTAACGTGGAAAAGGGGCGCTAGGATTAGCGATATTCGTCTTATCTCCACATGCACGACCAACAAGGTGCTTGCGCTTTTCACTGTCTAGCTCCAGCACCTACGAGCTCGGTCACTTCAGAGCTTTTCTATTCACAATGAACTTTTTTTGGGGGACTTTATGTTAAAAGTATTGTCATTTTTAAAGTCATATAAAAAACCAATCTATATTGCTTTGTTCCTTATGGCTGTTGAACTTTTTATTGAACTTTGGCACCCATTATTAATTGCAAAAATAATCAATGAGGGAATTTTAAAAAATGATCTTTCAGTTGTTTTAACTTGGGGCGGAGTTATGATTGGCTTGACATTTATCGGCTTTATCGCAGGGATTATTAACTCATTTTATGCTGCCCATGTTAGTCAAGGTTTTGGGTATGATGTACGAAAAAGTTTGTTTTATAAAGTTCAATCATTTTCGTTCGCTAATTTAAATCAATTTGCGACTTCGTCATTAATAACGCGGCTAACAAATGACGTCAATCAAATGCAAAATCTAGTTTTTATTGGTCTAAGAATAATGGTTCGGGCACCATTACTGATTATTGGTGGAGTCATTATGGCTTTAATTGTAAATTGGAAGCTAGCGATTATTTTAGTTGTTCTCATCCCACTTTTACTATTATTTTTAGTTTGGTTAATGGGCAAAGGTGTTAAACAATTTCGTTATGTCCAAGAAAAATTGGATACAGTTAATCGGGTGATGAGAGAAAATTTAACTGGAATGCGACTAGTAAAAGCATTTTTAAGAAAAAGACACGAGCAGAACCGTTTTGGAAAGGCAAGCCAAGAATTAAAAGATGGAACAATTGGCGCCTTGAGGCTCATCGAGTTAACGATGCCGGTACTCCTGTTGATTATGAATCTTGCTATTATATTTATCCTATGGTTTGGAAGTTTTCAAGTTACTGATGGTGAAGCTAATATTGGTGAAATTGTCGCGATTGTAAATTATGCGACAAGAATTATGTTTGCTTTTTCTGTTTTTTCGTTTATTTTAATGAGCTTGGCGCGAGGAAAAGCTTCTTCTAGCCGGATTGCCGAAGTATTAGATGCAGAGACAGATCTAGTTGATGGAACAGAAACACCAATTTTTCAAGAATTTAATCAAGATAAACTAAAATTTGATCATGTATCTTTTTGCTATCCAAATACGAATGTAGTTGTACTTAAAGATATTTCTTTTAAGGCGCAAAAAGGTGAAATAGTCGCCCTTCTTGGTGCGACAGGATCAGGAAAAACATCACTATTCCAGTTAATTCCAAGATTGTACGATGTTGATAGTGGTGAAATTTATGTTGATGACCATAACATTAAGAATATGAAACTAACAGTTTTACGTAATAAAATCGGCTTTGTTCCTCAAGAAACACGCCTTTTTTCAGGAACAGTCATGGACAACATTTTTTGGGGCAAAGAAAATGCAACAATGGAAGAAGTTATTGAAGCTGCAAAAGCGGCCGAGATCCATGAAACAATTATCAAGCTGCCAAAACAATATGATACGGTCCTTGGACAAAAAGGGGTAAACCTATCAGGAGGGCAAAAGCAACGACTATCTATTGCAAGAGCGTTAATACGAAAGCCTGAAATTTTATTATTAGATGATAGTTCAAGTGCGCTTGATTTACAAACAGAAGCCAAAATTCTTCAGGCTATTAAGGAACTTTCATGTACAACACTGATTATTACCCAAAAAATTAGTACAGTCATGGTGGCTGATAAAATTTTACTATTAGAAGATGGGGAAATTGTTGCCCAAGGGGATCATGAATTACTGCTTAGTACTAACCTTTTGTATCAAAAGATTTATCAGTCTCAGTATCATCAGGAGGTGGCGACAAATGAGTAAACATTCTCAATTTATTCGGAATGGTGCGCCACAAAAAGCGAAAGATATTCGCAGTACAGTACGTCGAGTTTGGGCTTACTTATCAGAAAAAAAACGTTTAATAAGCGTCGTGTTGCTACTTGTTACGATTAGTGCGCTGTTAACTCTGTTGGGCCCCTACTTAATTGGAGTAACGGTTGATGAGTTTATCATTGCAAAAAAAACAGCAGGTCTGTTGCAATTATTACTTTTCCTAGCAGTTATTTACTTACTAAATTCAATTGTTATCTGGCTCCAAAATCATCTGATGATTAGCATTGCCCAAAACACGGTTTATCGAATGAGAAGGCATTTATTTCGCCATCTTCACAGGCTACCCATCAGTTATTTTGACAAAAAAAAGCATGGTGAGTTAATGAGCAGACTAACCAATGATATGGAAAATGTTAGCAGTACCTTAAATAGCTCAGTTATCCAAATTTTTTCTAGTGTCCTTACATTAGTAGGCACAATTTCAGTAATGATTTACCTGAGCCCACTGTTAACGGCGATAACATTAACGATCGTGCCAATGTTATTCTTTGGAATGAAATGGATTACAATTCGAACTCGGAAATACTTTCGTGAGCAACAGCGAAACTTAGGTGAAATTAATGGGTTTATTGAAGAAACAATATCCGGTCAAAGCGTTGTAAAAACGTTTTCGCAAGAAGAAAAAGTAATTAAACAGTTTATGGAAAAAAATGAACAACTCAAAAAAACTGGCTATTGGGCACAAGCATACTCAGGCCTTATTCCAAAGTTAATGAATGTTTTAAATAATTTAAGTTTTGCTATTATCGCTTTTGCAGGTGGGATTCTTGCTCTTAATAATCTGATTTCAATTGGTGTTATTGTTATGTTCACACAATATTCCAGACAATTCACTCGTCCACTAAACGACCTTGCTAACCAATATAATTCACTACTATCTGCCGTTGCAGGGGCTGAACGTGTTTTTGAAGTGATGGATGAAGAAAAGGAACAAGAAGTAGTAAATAGTCTTGATCTTGATTCTGTTAAAGGAGATGTCGAGTTTCGTCATGTTTCATTTTCTTATGAGAGAGACGAGCCGATAATCTTTGATGTTTCTTTTCGAATCAACCAGGGTGAAACAGTAGCTCTCGTCGGACCGACTGGAGCAGGAAAAACAACAGTTATTAACTTACTTAGTCGGTTTTATGATCCGGATCAAGGTTTAGTTACGATTGACGGAAAAAATATCGCATTAATTAAACGGGATAGCCTAAGGCAACATATGGGCTTTGTCTTGCAAGATCCGTTTTTATTTGAAGAAACAATTCTAGAAAATATTCGTTACGGTAAACTTGAAGCAACTGATGATGAGGTTATTGAAGCTGCAAAGCAGGCTAATGCCGATTCATTTATTCGGAAGCTGCCTAACAAGTATCAAACTAAGCTATCCCAAGACGGTGAAGGAATTAGTCAGGGGCAAAAGCAACTTATTTCAATTGCTCGAGCGATACTTGCTAAACCAAGGATTTTAATTTTAGATGAAGCAACGAGTAGCATTGATACAATTACTGAAATTAAGATTCAAGAAGCATTACGCAGACTAATGAAAGGCCGCACGAGTTTTGTGATTGCCCATCGGCTTAATACGATCCAACAAGCAGACAAAATTATTGTATTAAACGAAGGACGACTAATTGAAGAAGGAACTCACGTTTCGTTATTGGAACAAAAGGGTTTTTATTTTCAGCTTTACAAGGGCCACTTGAAAAGTGAAGATGTGATTTATAAATAGGGGGACTATCATAATGTTATGGAAATTAAAAACATTTGAACAGCTTACAAACAGTGAACTGTATAATATTATCAAAGAGAGAACCAATATATTTGTAGTCGAACAAAATTGTCCATATCCAGAGCTTGATGATATGGATCAGGCAGCTTATCATCTTTTTTGTGAGACGGAGAGTCAAATAAATGCCTATTGTAGAATTATCCCTAAAGGACATAAATATCGAGAAGTTTCAATTGGACGTGTCATTGTAACTAAGGAGTATCGACGAACAGGGATAGGATCAATAGTGATGAGAAAGGCGATTGATTTTGTTGAAAAAGAAATGTCTGAAACAATAATAAAAATTCAAGCCCAAGATCATTTAAGAAATTTCTACGGTAGTTTTGGTTTTAAAGTGATTTCCGAAGTGTATTTAGAAGATGGAATTCCTCATATTGATATGATAATAGATAAATAAGTATGGAAATGAAGGTGTTAGTGCTGAAGAATTATCCGGTTAACTTACAGTTAAAAAATAAATCTGCCGTTATTGTCGGCGGCGGTGTCATAGCAGAAAGAAAACTTTTAAAGCTGCTTGAAACAGAAGCTAATATTACGATTGTAAGTCCAGGGCTAACAGAAAAAATTCGAAACTTAGCGAGGGAAAAAAAAGTCTGTTGGGAAAAAAAGCTATTTTCAAAAGGAGATCTATCAAAGGCTTTTCTTGTGATTGCAGCAACAAGTTCCAAACAAGTAAATAGAGAAGTATTTGAATCGTGCCACGAGCACCAGTTAATTAATGTTGTCGATGATCCTAAGCTAAGCAATTTTATTTTACCATCAACATTACATAGAGGAAAGTTGTCTATTGCTGTTTCGACATCAGGCGCAAGCCCTAGTTTGGCGAAAAAAATAATTAGCGAGTTATCAGAACAATTTGATGATACATATGAAGACTATTTAGATTTTTTAGGACATTCTCGAGTAAAAATTCAAGTGGAAATAGAAGATCCTGCTGTAAGGTGGCGAATTCTCCAAAAGTTGCTTGAAAAGGAATTTTTACAACTATCAAGAAATAATGATCGTGAGCAAAGACAAAAGCGTTTTGAAGAGCTTTTACAAAGTGAGTGGGAGAGTGAATTGTAACAGGAGGTTATTCACTTGCTACTATATGGGAGGTTGGTAATCTCGAAGATACTTGTTTGAAACTAATCGAGCAGGAAAAAAATGCATACTAAATATTCAGAATTTTCTAGTATAATGGAAATAACAAAAGTTGTAAATAGGGGTTGTTTATATTGAAAACGCGCCTTTTGATCCAATTTAAAATTGTTATTTTCCTTTTTGGATTCGCTTTCTATTTGCACACGCACTTGAAATCGGTGTATACGTGGCAAGTTGACGGGGAATTTATTGAAGATGTCAATGTATTAACAGTAGTTAGCTATAACATTCATTACGGAAGAGGACTAGATGGAAAAATAAACTTAGATCGAACAATCGAAACATTATTAGAAGCTAAAGCCGATATTATTTCTTTGCAAGAGGTGGAACGCTATAGTGTTAGAACATTATTCACTGATCAAGTGAACCAGATAGCAGTGGCTCTTAATATGAATATTCTTTATTACCCATCAATTTCTTATCCTGGTTTATATTATGGAAATGTGATATTATCGCGATTCCCCATTGTAGATAAAGAGATTTTAGCTTTTTCAAATAATCGAGAAGACCGCTCAGCTCTTGTGGCAAAACTAAAGTTGTCAGCCGAAGAGGAGCTAGTCATCATTAACACTCATCTGGGCTTAAATAAAAACGAAAGAAAAAATGCGATTAAGGTTATTAATAAACTAATAAAAGGAATTGAAACACCTGTATTTTTAACGGGTGATTTAAACTCGACACCAGAAATGAATGAATATGAAATTTGGACAGATCGTCTCAAAAAGAGTAATCAAGGCACACCACTTCAAACGTTTAACAAAAGGAATTGGCAAATTGATTATATTTTTCATAGTCATCACTTTGAAGTTAAAGATGTCTATGTAATGGATAGTGCTGCATCTGACCACTATCCTATTGTTGGCCTGTTTCAGTTTAAATCGAAGAAGCATTAAACTGTAAATCATTTCTAGTAATAGAAGTGACCTGAGAACGCACACTATAGTTAGAAGAAAAAGTTCAAAGCTTCTGCTAACCAATAGTCAAAGTTTCGAAACGTTTCTGGTTATCCTTATTTTGAAGATGCACTAGAAAGAAATTTTTTTCTTCAATAAAGTAAATGGAGGATTATGATGATAAAGAGAATAGTACTAGCAGTGGTAATTTTTTCGTTTTGTCTTCCTGTCGTATCTCATGCCCAAAATATTCAGTTTTTTAAGGAGCCGCCATTTGAGCATTATAAAGTTTCACGAGGAGACACTTTCTGGTTTATTGCCAAAAGGTACGGATTGGATTATAAAGCATTAATGCGGCTTAATCCAGAAATCGAGCCACGTAATATGCATGTAGGTGAAGTAATACGCCTAAAAGCAGCAGCAGAGCATTCAAGTACGTTTGAGGACCAAGTTGTAACATTAGTTAATCAAGAAAGAAGTAAGGCTGGTTTAAGTCCACTTACACATAGAGCTGATGTGAAAAATGTTGCCCATAAAAAAGCACAAGACTTGATTAATTCAAATTATTTTTCTCACAACAGTCCAAATTACGGCTCACCGTTTGATATGTTGAATACTTTTGGGATAAGTTATCAAGCAGCGGCTGAGAACATAGCTAAAGGACAATCATCACCTGAGGCGGTTATGAATTCATGGATGAATTCTCAAGGACATCGCGCAAACATTTTAAATGGACAATACAATGCGATAGGAGTAGGATTTTATCACGGTGCTTGGGTTCAAATGTTTATTAAAACAAGATAACGAAGCTAGCTAGGTGCAGGTATAAGAGCTAGACATTACTTCAAGTAAAAATCTTACAATCTTCTTAAAACTGAAAAAGTGAGTGGTTGCTAGAATTTGGTATCGATTAATCGGGAGATAATTGATACTGGTACTATCAGTCACTCTCTTTTTTTGTTAGACTGTGAAGGCATGAAATAAAATTTAGTTTGACTTAATGCTATTTTTCAGCTTAAATAACAAAGGGGATCTTGAAATTTTTACTAGGAGGAAGAATGATGATACAAGCACTGATAATTTTAATTGCACAATTATTATATGTTCCAATCTTAACAATGCGAACAATTCTCGTCGTGAAAGGATTAAAAAAGCAAGCATCGATAATGGGAGTTCTTGAAGGATTTATCTATGTTCTTGCAATTGGGCTAGTTTTTAGTGATTTATCAAACTATATGAACATGGTTGCATATGCAGTTGGCTTTGGATTAGGAGTTTATCTAGGTGGTATGCTTGAAGAAAAATTAGCAATCGGTTACGTTACGATTGAAGCGAATATTCCTAATAAAAATTTGGCATTAGTAAGTAAGCTTCGAGAAGTCGGCTTTAGTGTTTCTACTGATGAGGTAGAGGGAATGAATTCGACCCGCTATTTATTTTTTTGTACTGCAAGGAGAGACCGAGAATCTGAATTCTACGATTTGATTTGTGAGTATGAACCGACGGCCTTTGTTGCGTCTTATGAACCAAGAAATTTCCGTGGTGGCTACATTACAAAGGGAATGAAGAAACGAACCGAAGTTTTCTTTAAGAAGAGAAAACAATTAGTCAAAGAAGAATCAAAAAGCGAGGGAATCTAACAACAGAATCGGTTAAGGTATATAGAAAAGCTGACTCAAATTTTGAGTCAGCTTTTTTTGATGAAACATTTACGTGATTCAATGTCATAATGTAGATTGATGTGGCTAGTTTATAGGTATTATGAAATTCATTCTAATTATTAAATGACACCGTGAGCGATCATAGCGTCGGCAACTTTTTTGAAGCCAGCAATGTTTGAGCCGACGACTAAATTTCCCGAATGACCAAATTCTTCTGCTGCTTCAACACTATTTCGATAAATATCTTTCATAATTTCATGTAGCTTAGCATCAACTTCATCAAATGTCCAAGAAAGGCGTGCGCCATTTTGTGCCATTTCTAATGCCGATACTGCAACCCCACCAGCATTAGCTGCCTTAGCAGGACCGAAAAGAACTTTATTTTTTAAGAAAACATCAATAGCGGCAAGGGATGACGGCATATTAGCTCCTTCTCCAATTGCTTTGACACCGCTAGCTACTAAAATTTTTGCTTGATCTTCATTGATTTCATTTTGTGTTGCACAAGGTAGAGCAATATCACAAGGGATTAACCAAATGTTTGAGCAATCGTCATGATATTCGGCTTCTGGGTGCGTGATGATATATTCACTAATTCTACATCTTTCAACTTCTTTAAGACGTTTAACAGTTTCGAGATTTATACCATTTTTATCATAAATATAGCCACAAGAATCACTACAAGCAACAACCTTAGCGCCTAAATGTTGTGCTTTTTCAATAGCATAAGTTGATACATTACCAGAACCTGAAACAACGACAGTTTTTCCTTTGAAGCTATCGCCTTGATCTTTTAACATTTCTTCGACGAAATAAACAGTACCATAACCAGTTGCTTCTGTACGAGTTAAGCTTCCGCCGTATTCTAATGCTTTACCAGTCAAAATACCTGCAGTATATCCGCCACTCATGCGCTTATATTGTCCAAATAAATATCCGATTTCACGTGAGCCAACACCAATGTCACCAGCTGGAATATCTGTATCAGGACCGATATGATTAGAAAGTTCTGACATAAAACTTTGACAAAATCTCATGACTTCTGCATCAGATTTTTCTTTCGGATCAAAGTCCGAGCCACCTTTTCCTCCACCAATAGGCTGACCTGTAAGGGAATTTTTGAGGATTTGTTCAAAACCCAAAAATTTAATGATACTTCCATTAACGGAAGGGTGGAATCTTAAACCGCCTTTATAAGGTCCAATTGCACTGCTAAATTGAACACGAAAACCACGATTTACTTGAACTTTTCCTTGATCATCTACCCAAGGAACTCTAAATGAAATCATTCTTTCTGGTTCAACGAAGCGCTCCAAAATGTTGTTTTCAATATATTTTGGATCTTTTGCAAGAATTGGTACTAGTGAGTCGAAAACTTCTTTCACAGCTTGGTGAAACTCCTCTTCACCTGCATTACGGTTTTGTACTTTTGCATAAACCTCATTCACATATTGTTTTGCTATTTCTAATTGATCGTGCTTAATTATTACATTTTGTGCTGTTGTCATCGATTTAAATCTCTCCCTTTTGTTTATTCATATTTGGTATGATAGATAAATAAATGAATTCATTTAAGTACGAAATAAATAATAATTCGCATATTTAAGGATATTGTTTCGTTAGATAATCTGACAAATCTCACAATAACAGTATATATGTCTAAAATGATCTAAACAATATTAAAATAAGATTAAATCAATGCCTAAATGAGATTGATTAGAAAAGAGGTTTAAAAATGGAATTGAGACAAATTCGATATTTCATAGAAGTTGCCAGTAGAGAACATGTAACAGAAGCTGCTCACGCCATGCATATTGCCCAATCAGCTGTTAGTCGACAAATTTTCAACTTAGAAAGTGAGTTAGGGGTAGAATTATTTATTCGTGAAGGTAGGAATGTAAAATTAACACCTATTGGACGAGTATTTTTAGAATATATGAAAGATGCTATGCATGTGATTGAAAATGCGAAAAGAGAAGTTGAGGAATTTTTAGACCCAGAACGAGGAACGATACGAATTGGTTTTCCGAGCAGTTTAGCAAACCACACGCTACCATCCGTAATATCTGGATTTCGAGACGAGTATCCGTTAGTTAAATTTAAATTAATTCAAGGAACATACCATTATTTAATTGAAGCTGTTGTAAATGGTGAGATTGATTTAGCTGTTTTAGGACCTGTACCAAAACAAGAGAAAAAAATTAAAGCTAAAGTTTTATTTGAAGAAAATATGGTAGCCTTGTTACCAATTAATCATATTTTGGCAGAAAACCGTACAATCAACCTTAACCAACTGCGGAACGATCAATTTATTTTATTTCCAAATGGCTTTATTTTACGTGAAATTGTTGTAAATGCATGTAAGCGTCAAGGTTACGAGCCTGATGTGACTTTTGAAGGGAATGATATTGATGCTATAAAAGGGCTAGTCTCGGCGGGTTTAGGTGTAACTATTATTCCGGAGATTACCTTAATTGACAATCTGCCACGCTCAACAGTGAAAGTGGCTATTGTTGAGCCACAAGTAACCCGTTCAGTTGGAATTATTATTCCCAAAGAACGAGAATTATTGCCAACAGAAAAAATATTTTATGATTATATAACAGATTTTTTCGCCAGGATTGGTGGTTTTAATAGTTAAGTACAAAAAAAGAGTATAGTAGCTATTGGCTACATACTCTAACTTTGAATAATATAAACTGAATTATTGATTGATAACATCATTTAATAATTCAGTAGCTTGGTCTTTCTCCATATCTTTTACTAATACGAGTTCACTAATAAGAATTTGAAGGGCATTGTTAAGCATCATTTTATCACTTGTTCCAAGTGGCTTCTTTTTACTATTCCTGCTAAGATCACGAATAACTTTTGCACCTTCAAAAATATCTCCGGTTTTCATCTTGTCCATATTAATTCGATATCTTTGATTTGGATGAACGGCTGTTTCGGTTTCATCCTCGTTCGTAAATACCAAAAGGGCATCTTCCATAACTGTGTTATTAACTATGTCTCTAACACCGATAGAAGATGTATTTTGAGTAGGTAACATCACATGAATTTTTCCGAGGGCAAGATTCAAAATATAATAAAGTTGCTTTTCCCCTAAGATTTCTTTTTCTTCAATGGCTTCGATAATACCAGCCCCATGCATTGGATAAAAAATTTTGTCACCTATTTGATACATAGGCCCACCTCCTGAAATCAGCTATTCATTAACTATAACACAAGTTGTCGTAATTGTAAATTTCCAATGTTACCATAAAAACATTTCTGTTGTCAAACAAAAAAATCAAAAATGTAGCAACCAAAATAAATGTTTCCCAATTGGAGAAACTATTCTTAGTTGAATGAATTTCATAATCCCAGTTTTTGAACTTACTTTCCAACTCTCCAACTTTCCACTTTCTACTTTTTACTAAAAAAAATGACTTCCACTAATATAGTGGAAGTCATTTTTAAAAAATCTATTTTGCAAAAACATGGTTTCCGATTGTTATTGTGTGCTGTCTTGTAGCAATCCAATGACTAGTCGCAATTTTAGGATTGTAAAAGAATAATGAACCACTTCCTTGCCCACGAAAAGCTAGAGCTTCATCAACAGCTCGTTCAGCTGAGGCTGTGGCAGGATTATTAATTGTTCCATTACTTACTGGTTCAAATTGTCTTGTTTGGTAAATTACATCATGAATGGTATTAGGAAACTTAGAGCTATTTACTCTGTTTAAAATAACTACTGCAACAGCAACCTGACCTGCATAGGGTTCACCTTTAGCTTCTGCTGTAACTATTTGTGCTAGTAATCTCTTTTCATATGCTGTAACAGAAGCAGGGATCGTTAAACGCTCACCAATATAAACAACATTACTTTTTTTGTTATTTGTAGTTTTAATTTCATTTATCGAAATGCCATAGTTATTAGCAATTTTCCATAAAGAATCTCCACTTTGTACGGAATGCTTCGTTACTGCTGCTTCAGCAGTGATAGTGCCATATAAAAATAACGAGATTGCCAATGTGAAACTGATAATTACTTTATTCATATAGTACCTCCCCAAAAATCTGTAGTTTTTTTCTTACTGTTTACAAGGCTAACAGATTTATAGAGTCGCTTCATTAGGGAGGTGTTGGAGCATTATCCATTATTTTGTCAGTTATTATCGAAATCTAAATCGACTGATTTTTTAATGAATCTAAGTTAGAGCGCTTACAAAACTATACTAGGAAACTTGTTTGTCAGATAATATACCAGGTTTGTTGTTTTCAATTTTCAGTTAGTTATAATCAATTTATCAACAAAGTTAACTACTTGTTAACGAAAAAATAGAAGGAGTGTGTTGGGAATGGACCCGATTTATTTAATGAATAATGTTTGGATTATCTTTTGTTTTACACTAGTTTTATTAATGCAAGGTGGATTTATTTTACTTGAAGCAGGATCAACAAGAATGAAAAACGCGGGTCATATTGCTGGCAAGACAATCTTTACAGTTGGGATTGCCTCACTTGTTTTCTGGGCAGTCGGGTATGGATTTATTTATGGAGAAGGAAATGCAATTATTGGATTATCAGATTTCTTTTTCGGCGATTTTACAAGTGAAGTAGATGGGTTAGCTGGATCTGTTGACTTCATGTTTCAATTAGCATTTGCTGCAATAGCTCTTACGATTGCTTTTGGAGGATTTGCAGAACGTGGGAAACTTACAGCTTATATTGTCTTCGCAGTTTTATTCTCAGCTTTTATCTATCCTGTTGTCGCTCACTGGATTTGGGGTGGCGGATGGTTAGCGGATCTTGGCAAACAAGATTTTGCTGGATCAACCGTTGTTCACTTAACAGGTGCAATGGCAGCATTGGCGGCAACGATCGTCTTAAAGCCGCGAATTGGGAAATTTAATAAAGATGGTTCTGCAAATGAATTAGCTGGACATAACCAAGTTTATACAGCTTTAGGGGTTTTACTACTTTGGGTTGGTTGGTTTGGTTTTAACGCTGGTAGTACTTTAGGTGTTGATGGTGCATTTTTCGGATATGTTGCTTTAAATACACAACTAGCTGCTGCTGCTGGAGCGATTGCCGCAATGTTAATTGTCTGGGCAATATCAGGAAAAGCGGATATTCCTACGACATTGAACGGAGCTTTAGCGGGTCTTGTAGCAATTACTGCATCCTGTGCATTTGTTGCACCATGGGCAGCCGTTGTCATTGGTACGATCGCCGGTCTAATTGTTTACTTTAGTATGAAATTCTTTGATCGAGCTAAAATTGATGATCCAATCTTTGCTCTTTCAGTTCACGGTGTTGCTGGTATCTGGGGAACCATTTCAACAGGATTTTTTGCTACACCTGAGTTAGCGGCAATGAATGGTGGGTTACCAGGATTATTTTATGGTGGTGGTTTTACACAACTAGGAGTTCAAACAATCGGAGTTGTCGCTGGTGGTTTATACGCATTTGTTGTTGCACTTATTATCTTAAAAGTAATGAGCAAATTTATGGGTGGTATTAGAGTTACTGAAGAAGAAGAAATCATTGGTCTTGACTTAAGTGAACACGGAAGCTACGGTTATCCTGAAAGCATGGGAAATAAAGAACAACAAGGTGCTTAAATTTTTTGAAGCGATCATCCTAAGGTAAGGACTGATGGTAAAGTGAATCAATATGAAGAATTAAAACTATGGCGTCTGAATAACATTGGCTCTGTAATAAATGATCATAAAAAACTTAATGAGTTTCATGATCAGCTAATGATTAAAACTTGTCAAATTGCTTTAGAAAAAATTGAAAGTGAGTGGGGCGCACCTCCTACTCACTTTGCTTTCTTTGTCATGGGAAGTGCCGGAAGATGCGAGCAATCTGTCTGGAGTGATCAAGACCATGGGATAGTCTATCAGGCTGAAACTAGTTTTCAAGACTATTTTTTAAAATTGGGAGCAGAAATATCTAAAGGATTGGCTATAATTGGATATGAAGAGTGTGATGGAAATGTAATGGCTGCTAATCCATTATGGTGCAAATCACTTTTAAACTGGGAGGATCAGATTGAAGCTTGGCTTGAAAAAGGCGATTGGGAATCACTGCGTTTTTTTTCTACATTCTTTGATTCGCGTGTCATAGTTGGCGACAAAGCTTTGTTAGCTAGAATAAAGGATGTAGCATTTAAAAAGTTTACCAAACAACCTTATCTTTTTCGCCGTATGTATGAAAATGTAGGTTATATCGAGAAAGGTATCGGCTTTTTCGGTCAGTTGCTTCCAAAGGAAAAAGGTGAAGATACGGGTACGATTAATTTTAAACAAACGATTTTATTTCCATATGTAAACGCGCTAAGATTATTAGCTTTAGTAGAGAAAATTTTTGCAACCTCAACTTTACAGCGAATTGAAGAACTACCAGAATCTTATCAAGTGATTAAGAGATACGAAAGTGATTTTATAAAGCTACTAGATTATCGCTTATATTTTCAAAAAGAAGCGCAGAGTTATAAAAAAGTTCACTTGTTACATGTAAATTCATTGTCAGCACGAGAGAAAGAAAACTTGAAAATGTTCATGAAAAATGGTCGTGAACTTTTCAAGAAAACAAAGCAAATTATTGAAAAGCGGTGTTTGCAATGAACATGAATGAGATGATGCAATTTATTAAACAAATACCTGGAAAGTTGGGTTCAAATAAGTATTCATCAGTGGCGAACCAAAAGGATCCTCAAAACGTTGCCTTTCTTCGCCAATTGCAACGAGAGATAAAAAAGCATGATGTTATGGAAGTTCCATTTTCTAAATTGAATCTAGTGGTCTTTGATTTAGAGACGTCTGGCTTTCACCCTTATAAAGGGGATCGGATTTTATCGATCGGTGCAGTAAAAGTTATTGAAGGAAGCGTTTTAGATACGGAGCGCTTCTATTCTTTAGTTTATAGTGAAGCTGACGTTTCTCCTGAAATTGAGACCTTAACAGGAATTACTAAAGGTGATTTGTTATCTGCACCACCAATTGAAACAGTCTTAACAGATTTTTTTCGGTTCATTAAAAGTGATCCACTAGTTGCTCACCACGCTAATCATGAACGAAGTTTTATGCAACATATAATGTGGTATCAATTGAAAAGTCGCTTTGAACATCGAATTATCGATACATCTTTTTTAACGAAAATTGCTCATCCAAAAGCAACTTACGTAACATTAGATGATTGGTGTGGTCATTATTGTATTGAAAATGAAAAAAGGCATCATGCACTTTATGATGCTTTAGCGACAGCAAATTTATGGGTTAAGTCGGTTAGTGAAGTACAAAAGTTAGGTTTTCAGCATTTGAAAGATGTCTATACACATTTAGCGAGAATTCAATAGAATAGCTAGATTTGAAAATATAAGCTTAGTCAGTTTAAATTTAGGGAATGAATAAATGATCTAGCCATTTCGAATATTAATTTTGAAACGGCGGGTCTAGGCTCAAAATAAGAAGAGGTGACAATAAGTGAAGCTGCAAGGCAAAAAAGTAATTCAATTTGTAAGTGACGATTTTGAGGATTTAGAGCTTTGGTATCCTGTATTACGTTTACGAGAAGAAGGTGCTAAGGTCGATATTGTCGGTGATGAGGCGAATAAGAAGTTTATTGGAAAATACGGTGTTCCAATTGAAAGTAATTTAGCTTTTAATGATATCAATCCTGATGATTACGACGCCTTATTAGTACCCGGTGGTTGGTCTCCAGACAAGTTAAGACGCTACGATAAGGTTATCGAGATCACACGGGCAATGGACAAGGATCAAAAGCCGATTGGGCAAATTTGTCATGCTGGTTGGGTGTTAATCTCAGCCAACATTTTAAAAGGGAAAAAAGTGACAAGTACTCCTGGAATTAAAGACGACATGATGAATGCGGGTGCCGAGTGGCTAAACGAAGCAGTTGTTGTTGATGGACATCTTATTTCAAGTCGCCGTCCGCCTGATCTGCCTGATTATATGAGGGAATTTATTAAAGTCTTAGCCTCCCAATGAAAATATCTCCACAAAACTAACGTGGCTTATCAGCCACCGCAGAGATTCGACTGCTATGATTACCAAACTTTTTGAACATTCTCTAAAAGTGTAGTCTCACTAACTCATATAAGTGTCCTCAGTCAAGGGCAGTTTATCTGGGTGGTGGGGCTTTTTGTTTAAAAAGATAGCAAGGTATACTATACTAAATATACGTTTTAGTAGGAATGATAGGAATGAGAGGATGGGGGAGGGATTTTCGAATGCTTTTAACGGGTTTAAGCACCAGCAAAGAAAGACTTGAATTTTTAAAGGATGTGGTTAAGCCATTTTCAGATAGAGCATGGGATCATGATAAACGGGCTTCATTTCCTTTTGAAAATATTAAAGACTTAAAAAAAGTTGGTTATCACTCATTAACTGTGCCTAGCGAATATGGCGGCTTAGATATCTCACTTTTGGAGCTTGTCCAATTGCAAGAGACGATCGCCAAAAAAGATGGATCGACAGCTTTGTCAATTGGCTGGCATATGGGGATCATTAAGCACTTGGGAGAAAAACGAACATGGGAAGCGAGTATATATGAAGCTCTTTGTAAAGATGTATTACATAAAGAAACGCTGATTAATAATGCGTCCTCTGAAAGTGGCACTGGTAGTCCAACAAGAGGTGGTCGGCCTGAAACACTGGCCGTAAAAAAAGCCAATCACTGGGTTATCACAGGCAGAAAGACATTTACGACGATGTCACCTGTACTTGATTATTTTGTTGTTAGTGCTTATATTGAAGAAATAAATGAAATAGGGAGTTTTCTGATACATAAAGATTGTAGCGGCTTATCGATTGATAAAACGTGGGATTCTGTAGCAATGCGAGGGACTGGAAGTGATGATTTAGTTTTAGCAGATGTTGAAGTCCCATTTGAAAATTTAGTCGAGTATCTTATCCCTGGAAAAAAACAGGCAGCAGGCTGGCTGTTACATATTCCTGCTTGTTACTTAGGGATCGCGAAAGCAGCTCAAGAATATGCAGTTCGTTTTGCGCAGAACTATTCACCTAATAGTATTGAAGGGTCTATTGTAGAGCTACCATTTGTAAAGCAAAAAATTGGTGAAATGGAGCTTGCTATTCAACAAAGTCAGCACTTTTTATATTCGGTTGCGAGAATGTGGGATGAAAGTAGTGATGACGAACGTCAAAAGATGCGGGCACTACTTGGGGCAGTGAAGCATTCGGTTGTCAACGAGGCTATTAATGTCGTTGATTTAGCAATGCGTGTCACAGGGGCCAGAAGTCTCTCTGAAACGAACCCATTACAGCGCTACTGGCGTGACGTTCGGGCTGGACTTCATAATCCGCCTATGGATGATGCGACAATCGGTTTATTAGCTGAAGAAATTATCGGGAAAACTAAGTAAACGAATGAGCGGTTTGTTTTAAAAGTAAAAATCGACGATAATCTACAAGTGATCAGACTAAAATTCAAATAAACTAAAGAAAAGAGAGGTGAAAAGCCTTGGCTGATTTTTCAAAGCTAGGTATCGGATCTGAGTTAGTTCAAATAGTTAAAAAAAATGGCATTCAAAGCCCAACAACAATTCAAGAGCTTGCAATCCCAATCATTTTAAATGGAGAAGATGTTATTGCTCAGGCTCAAACAGGAACAGGCAAGACGTTAGCATTTCTTTTACCGATTTTGGAAAAAATTAATCGTCCAAAAAGGGAAGTTCAAGCACTAATTATCACACCGACAAGAGAGTTAGCTCTACAAATTACTGCTGAAGTTGAAAAATTAATTAAAAACATTGAAAGTGTGAATGTCCTTTCTATTTATGGCGGTCAAGATGTAGAGAAACAAATTAAAAAATTAAAAAAGGCAACACAAATCGTTGTCGCAACCCCAGGCAGATTATTAGACCATCTGCGCCGTGGAACAATCAATTTAGAGCAGGTATCGATGTTAGTAATAGATGAAGCAGATCAAATGCTCCATATGGGATTTTTAATAGAAATTAAAACGATTATTCAGCATGTAGAACATGATCGTCAGACCATGCTTTTTTCAGCAACAATGCCAAAGGAAATTCATCAACTGGCAGAGCAGTATACGAATAACCCTAAAACTATTCACGTCAAAAGTGAACAAATAACTGTTGAGAAAATTAAACAAATTGTTATTGAAACAACGGATCGTCAAAAGCAACCAATGTTGATAACCTTAATAAAACAATATCAACCGTTTTTAGCAATTATTTTTTGTCGAACAAAACTTAGGGCAATTAAGTTAAACGATGCTTTAAAAACAAATGGTTTTCTTTCTGACGAGCTTCATGGCGATTTATCACAAGCGAAGCGAGAAAACGTCATGAAACGATTTCGAGATCTAAAATTGCAGTTACTAGTTGCAACAGACGTTGCTGCACGAGGTTTAGACGTAGAAGGGATAACCCATATTTTTAATTATGATATCCCAGAAGATGTAGAAAGCTACGTTCATCGCATTGGGCGAACCGGACGAGCAGGTGATGAAGGTATTGCGATAACATTAGTTGCACCAAAAGACCGGAACTATTTAACTATAATTGAAAAAGGGATTAACATGACTGTCGAAAAAGTAGCGATGGAGATTCCGAAAGGACAAATGCAAACGAACCAAGGAGAAAACCCTTATCTGACTGAGAAGCAGAAAAGAAAGGAACGTACGCGAAGTAATCAATAGCAATGAACTTAGATAAAATCTCCAGCAAGATATTTAATTAACAAAGGTGTATAGGTGATATTGATCCAACGACAATTATTACCCACACACTCCGATTAGATCAAGCTAGTGAAGTGTATCAAAAATTCAATAATCGTACAGATGATTGTTTGAAAGTTGTTTTAAAGCCATAGTAATAAAAGTTCACTCTTGTCAATTAGAGTGAACCTTTTAGGTTTTTGCTTATAAACTATGTTAATATATAGTATAGAGGTGAATAAAGGGATGGCTTTTGGGTTAAAACGGGCCGAATTAGAAGCCTGGAAACAGAAAGTGAAGCAAGGTGATATTGCCTATCTTACTCATTATTGGTATGATCCTCGTTTTCCAGATGTAAAAACAGTAACGAAAGTAGGCTGTGCTAATCTAGAGCGCTTAGTTAAGTGGGGGGAAAAACATAATATCCCTGAGAAGTATATTGATCACAAACTAGAGTATCCTCATTTTGACCTTTTTGGAGCTAGACAACGGGAAATAATGACAAAAGAAAATATGCAAGAACAATTACATAAATTTAAAATATAATTCGGGAGATGATAGTATGGGATTAGCAGGAAGACATATTGTTATTGCAGGTTCAAGAAAGCTAAAGGAAATGAGCGCATTAATAAAGAAACAAGGTGGAATTCCGTTAATTCGCTCTTTGCAAGGAACGGTATATTTAGCTGAAAAAGAAGTTGAACCGACGCTACAACAATTAGTAAAAGAAAAAACAGATTATATTATTTTCACAACTGGAATTGGTTTTGAAACGTTGGTTGGTATTTCTGAAAACTTAAGTATAAAAGCTCAGTTTTTAAAAGTGATTAAAAAAGCTAATGTAGCATCAAGAGGCTATAAAACAGAGGCAGCACTAAAGAAATTTGACGTTACTCCATTAGTTGTTGATGAAGATGGGACAACTGCAGGATTAATGAAGGAACTTGCTAAGCTCGATTTAAATGAAAAAAAGGTAACCGTCCAACTTCATGGTGATCCGGCGCCAGAGTTAATTAAATTCTTAGAAGATCAAGGAGCAATGGTCTTGCAATTATTACCTTACAAACATAAAGCACCAGAAACAGAAACAGTTGCTAAGTTGTCTAAGGAGATTATTGACCATCAAGTAGATGCAGTATGTTTTACATCTGCAATCCAAGTTCGTGCCCTTTTCAGCTATGCTAGAAAGCATGGTTTATTAAAAAAAATAATAACTGCTTTTAAGGAAGATGTTTTGGCTGTTGCAGTAGGCAAGGTTACTGCTGAAGCTTTAAAAAGTGAAAAAATTCATGAATATTTAGCACCTGAACGAGAACGCATGGGAGCAATGATTGTTCAATTAGCACACTACTTCGAGGAGGTTGACGAGAATGAACGGGCAAAATCGGAGTAATATTCAGCCAGGAGTTGAGGTTGATATCGTTTTGAAGCAAGATCAAAGAACGGGAAAGACAACTCGCGGGATTGTAAAAGACATTTTAACAAAGTCAGCAAATCATCCTCATGGCATTAAAGTACGCCTCCAAGATGGGCAAGTTGGTAGGGTTAAAACAATTACTAGCCAAAAAGTATAAATTTCCTACATAGTAAGAAGATTAAACCATTCATAGAAGTGGATGTTTATCCAGATGCAACTGTGATCGAATATTATTTTTCTGGATTTGACCCTCAATATGATGGAATGGATTGGCGAAGTCTCAGCAAGGGGACCATTAGTAATAATACATTAAATCGATAAATCGAGTATGAAATCGGAATAGATTTCATACTCGATTTTTTTGTTCGTCGGTCATGGGTTGTCGTATTTTTACTTTGAGTGATGCCTAACTCCTCGAATGTATGTCTAATTTAATTTTTTCAAATAATAACTAAGTGAATGAATTTCATTCATGTACGATTTCCAAAAGAAAGTGGGAAGGTCATTTGTCGATTATTGATGAAGTTGACGTAGTTATTATTGGAGCCGGTCTAGCAGGATTAGCAACCGCTTTTGAATTAAAAAAGAATCATTTATCTTTTGTCGTCCTAGAAGCAAGAGATCGTCCAGGAGGAAGGATCGAAAGTATCGTCACAGATGAGAATGTTTGTATTGATATGGGGGCGCAATGGATTGGGAAAAATCATTATCGAGTAAAGAAGTTACTATCTCAATTTCGCTTAGATACTGTTTCTACTTATCGAAAAGGTAAACAGATTTATGCGTATAATGAAAAAATCACTTATCAGAAACGACCACCCATTTCAGCGCTATCGTTACTAGATGTTCATTTGTTTACTAGGAGATTGAACAAAATTAGTAGTTTTATCAAGCCAAGTTCACCATGGGAAAACACTTTCACAAAACAATTTGATGAAATAACAATGGAGCAGTTTCTGCAATCAAATATGCATACAAGAGCTGGAAAAAACTATTATCGACTTTTTATAGAGGAATTATTATGCACTAAACTATATGAAGTTTCGGCCCTAGATTTCTTGTGGCTTATTAGTAGTGCAGGTTCCATTCAAAATATAAGGGCTTCAGAAGAGCTGTCTATAAAAGGAGGTGCTGGAAGACTTGTGGAAAGAATCGCTGCAACAATATCTGAAAAAATCCATTTTGAAAGTCCCGTATCTACGATTAGATCAGAGGCAGAAAATCGAGTTTATGTTTACTCAAAAAACCAATGTTGGAAGGCAAAAAAAGTCATTGTCGCTGTTCCACCAAATTTACAAAGTAGAATTACGTTTGAGCCACCCCTACCAGCTACTCGGGCACAACTAATTGAACGAGCTCCTTTACCTGCTGTTATGAAAATAAATCTCATTTATGAAAAGCCATTCTGGCGCGATTTAGGACTTAGTGGAATTACTTACTCAGACAAAGGTCAAATTAAGATGACAATAGATAGTTCACCAAAAGATGGGGAAGTAGGGATTTTGACAATTATTTCAAGTGGAGATTCAACAAGGGAGCTTGCAAATCATTCTCCCGAAAAACGAAAAATTATTGTTTTGACTGCATTAACACGTTTGTTTGGGCCCTCAGCAAATAAACCAAGTCAATATTTTGAAAAAAACTGGGCTGAAGAAGAATGGACTCGTGGTGGTTATGGTGTTCATTTTGCTCCAGGAGTGATCACTTCCTTAGGTAAAACATTAGTAAAATCAATTGGGCCAATTCATTGGGCAGGAAGTGAAACAGCCTCACTGTGGCGACTCTACATGGAAGGAGCTGTTCAATCGGGACAAAGGGCGGCACAGGAGGTCATCCTTACTTTAAGATAATGTTCGCCGGCTAGACTTAGACTTCCCTTGTTAATAATAAACAACTACAATAAAAGTGCGTGTTCAAAAAGTGAATTTTTGTGGGAGGATTTTAAATGGGGAACTCAATCATTGAAACGATAAAAAAACGGAAGTCGATACGTACTTTTGAAACTACACCGGTTACAGATGAACATTTACAGTTTTTAAATGATTATATTTGCGAAGAAACTAATTTAATTGGTCCGTTAGGAAGACGAGCAAGATTTGAGATGATCAAAGTTAGAAATAACGTTAGTGATCGTGGTATTAAGCTTGGTACATATGGTTTTATTAAAAACCACCAAGGCTATATTGTTGGTAAAATGGAAAACACGAAACTAGGTTTAGTTGAATTCGGCTATATTTTTGAAAAGCTAATTTTATTTGCGACTAAATTAGGGATTGGCACGTGTTGGATTGGAGGCTCATTTAGTCGAACCTCGTTTCAAAAAGAAATTGATCTACAAGCTAGTGAAATCATTCCTTGTATCACGCCAATTGGTTACCCTAGTCAAAAACAACGTTTATTTGATAAAACGCTCCGCTATGTAACGAAGGCGGATAATAAAAAGGGTTGGGAGGAGTTATTTTTCAGCGGTGATTTCGGTACGCCTCTAACTGAGAGTAGTGCTGAAACACTTGCTCTACCTATTGAAATGGTACGCTTAGGACCGTCGGCCTCTAATAAACAGCCTTGGCGTCTTGTCATGTCAGAAGACAAAAAACAGTGTCATTTTTATCTGGAAAACACACCTAATTACAGTGGCAATAAATTAGGATTTGAAATGCAAAGAATTGATATCGGGATCGCGATCGCTCATTTTGAACTTAGTTGTAAAGAGGTAGCGATCGAAGGTAAGTGGTTGATTGATGATCCAAAACTTGAGCTTCCAAATGAGCATACAGAATATGTGATAAGTTGGGAAGTTAACTAGCTAGTTTACGGTGAAAATCTCTTTAACTAACATTAAGTATTCCCAAGTAGTTATAGCTTAATATGACTAATTTATTGGTACTATGAAATTGACTCATTGAATGAGGGATAATCTTGATAAAAAAATTGATATTCGTAATCGGAAAATCGCTGAACAAGTATTAAATATACAAATTCCTGCTTATAGGGTAGAGGCAGAAATAATAGATTTCTTTGAAATACCACCATTAAAAGATACAGTTGCTTCGTTGCAACAATGTGGAGAAACTTTTTTTGGCTTTTATTTAAATGAAGAAATGTGCGGAGCCATATCAATAAAAGTAGAAAAAAATGTAATTGATATTCATCGGTTAATTGTCAATCCAAATTATTTTAGAAAAGGAATTGCCAAGAGGTTGTTAGATTCCATTGAAAGTATGGAAGGAATTGAAACGATAAAAGTGACTACGGGTTCTAAAAATACTCCAGCAGTAAATTTCTATGAAGGAAGTGGATTTAATAGAGGTGGAGAAATCATTCTAAATGAACGGTTGTCTTTAACTTCCTTTATAAAGAAAGTAAATAAGTAAGCCCACATCCGATAAAGAGTTGAAGAAACTGTAAGTACGATAATTAGAGTGAAATGAATATCTGAACATAAAGCGTGTAATCGAGCGAAACTGTAGTTTTTACTTTATGAAAAAAAAGTAAAAAATAAAAATAAGCTCACATGATAAAGGTCGTATTCATGTGAGCTTATTTCATGCCAATTATAATGGTTTTCAAAGCTATTTTAGTATGATTTGAAAATTAAGATAAGTTTGAGATAGGTTAAGATAGTTAAGTGATATCAGACATTTCAAGTTATTTTTTTGCTTTGAATTCAGCTTTGATCGTTTTTAAAAGTTCAGGGTCAGTTACTACATCAAGGGCGGTGTAGGCCATAGATTTTGCACCGAGCATCATGCCTTCAAATCCTTGTTCGCTCATAGCAGCGGCGCGAAATTCATTAGTATGGCAGCTATAGGGCGCATCACAAATTTTAATATACGGATGGATTGATGGAACAACTTGACTGACATTTCCCATATCTAGTGAACCACCACTGCCTTTTTCATGAATCTCTTCAGGGTTAATTCCTAGTTCAATTAAATTATTGGAAAATGTAGTTGAGAGTGCTTCATTCGTTATCATATCGTCATAAGAAAATTCGTAATAAGACGTCTCTAGTCTGGCTCCCGTTATTAACGCCGCACCTTGGGCACAAGCTTTTACCTTATCAGCGACTTCATTTAAATAATGTCGCTCCTGAGCGCGGACGTAAAAATGTGCTACTGCATATTCTGGGACAATATTTGCTGCTTTACCGCCTTCAGGAATAATTCCGTGAATTCGTACATCTGGAGTAACATGCTGTCTAAGCGCATTTATTCCGTTGAATGTTTGAATAACCGCATCAAGTGCATTAACACCCTCGTGAGGTGAAGCTGCTGCATGTGCTGGCTTACCAAAAAATTCAAACTGGATCGCGTCCATTGCTAAGGACGAACCACTTTTTTCATGACGGAATAAAGGATGAACCATCATCGCAACATCTAGATGATTCAAAACACCATCATCTGCCATCGTTACTTTACCACCACGAGTTTCCTCAGCAGGAGTGCCATAAACGTATAATTTGCCACCAACTTTGTTGATGACTTTACTTAAGCCGATTGCCGCAGCAATAGCCATTGTGCCAATTAAGTTGTGACCACACGCGTGTCCAATATCAGGGAGGGCATCATATTCTGCCATGAATCCAATTGACGGACCCGAGATGCCGCTGTCAAAGACCGCTTCAAAAGCTGTGGCTAGACCGCTTGTACCCATCTCTACTTGAAAACCGTGCTTAGTAAGTGTTTCAGCTAAAAGTTTTGAAGCCTGCCATTCTTCATGGCCTAATTCTGGATTTTCTCCGATAAACTGACTTATATTATAAAATTCTAGACGTAATTGTTCGATTTCTTGATTAATTTTATTTTTCATTAAGTGAACCTCCATTTTTCTCTATGTTGAGCTAAGTTTACACTAAACATTTGTGCAAATGTAAGAAACTGTGTTGGTTTAGCTAAGGCGTTGTAAAAAAATAAGACCGTCGAGTAAATTTCATCATATCAATTATTTATCCTCATTATGGCACCCAATAATATAATTATGAAATTTATCATCCTGATCCATTCTTTTTTTGGAAATGTCTAAATTTCAACCTTTTAATATTTCTCTTAAAATTGGATCATCATCAAGTAATTTGATTGCTTTATTTTGATTTACTGGATCATGAAGAAATGTATAACGATTCGGTTTAATACTTGGGGCGATTTTAATCGCTTCGACAAACTCCTGCTTTTTTAATTCAAGCGTTTTTACATACTCAAAAAATCCAGTTCGTTGAAAAACTTTCTGCATCCGTTGGGCACGGTGCTCCTGAACCAGCGCGATAATATAGGTGGCAACACCAACTTGAATGCCGTGCATTTGCGGATTTTTTGAAATTTTATCTAAAGCATGGGAAATTAAATGCTCTGAACCACTGATAGGTGAACTATTACCGCTAATTGCTGTTGAAATCCCCCCCATAGTTGCTGAACTAATTAACTCTTTAAGAAAAATTGGACTATGAATGTCAGTCATCGGCGTGCGGATAAAGCTATTAACAGCTTTTTTACTAAGCATCGATGCAAAGGCGTTGATGTGACTGACGCCATGACGCTCCTCGAACTCCCAATCGTATAGGGCAGTAATATTGCTCATTAAGTCACCAATCCCTGCTAGGATGAACCGGTAAGGAGCGTTTTCAATAATCGTTAAGTCAGCCAAAATACCATAAGGAACTTTGGCTGGGACCGTTGTTTTTTTGCCATCAACGTGAATCGAACAGTTGCTACTAGCAAAGCCGTCATTGGATGCGGATGTCGGAATACTAATGAAAGGACTTCTCCTTGAGTAAGCAATATATTTTCCATAATCAATAATCGAACCACCCCCCATGGCAATAACAACATCATAGCGGGGCATCGCAAAAGCTTTTTTAATCAAATCTTGAATATCTAAATTAGATGGGAGCATCATCATCTCAACTTCAATTGATTGAAGTGATTTTTCTAGATCGACTTTGAACGCATCAAAAGTAAAGTCGTCAAATATAATAACAGCGTTTAAAAACTGATGCTTTTTTAAAATTTCACCCAAACGAAAAATAGCACCTTTATTAATTTCTAGGATTGCTGGAATTGGTACACTTGTCACGGGAGTTATCATCAAGCAAGTACTCCCTTAGCTTTTAAATCTTCTTCAACCTCTTTAAAAGTAGTGACAGGTACAAAGGGAATTTCTTTTTCTTCTAAAATTTCTTGAAGGGCATCCTTAGCATAAGTAACATCTGCATAAGAGGCAGGATGGCTATCTGGCTCACTATCACCAATAAAATAAACCTTGTCATAGTGGCCTTTTAAATATTCAATAACCTTTGCTTTATCAATCCCATAGCGCTGAGAATAGTGAGGGTGTTTTTCATCTATGTTTAAATGAATATTTTTCTCGTGATAAAAACCTTCATTTGCGATCACTATTACGTTATCGATCGCGTATCTATTGAGGAGATGATGGATGTAATAATCAGTTCCAGCACTAAGAATATAAAAATCACCACCACTTTCTTGAACTTGTTTAATAAAACTTGGCACATATTTGTCAATTGGTATTGAAAAAATATCTTCGATAATTTGTGCTTCGTCTTGATGTATTTCTGCAAAAACAGCACGAAGAAAATCTATATCAAGAATTTGACCTGCTTTCCATTTTTTATAGAGGTTGCGTCCTTGGGGATAATATTTTTCAATTACTATTGAGTAAAAATCTTGATTAGTAATGGTTCCGTCAAAATCAGAGACAAATGCCCATTTTTTCATTTCAATTCAACTCCATTTCAAGGTATTTATCATAAAAATCAGATTGTGCAAAATTCACATGGTGTCTGACACCGACATGGTCGAAAAACGTCCCACAAGCCGGTAGCGCTTGAAAAATGCAAATAAAAAAGGCTGACTGCTACTTTCTACTTTAGTCAGCCCTCAGTATTAAGTTCACTTAAAGTAATCAGCTTTCAATGCAGCTAATTTTTCGAGTGCTTTTATCGCGAAGGGGCTGCCGTCTTGTTGTAAGTCTTGATATTGTTCTTCAAGAGCACCTGTTAATGAATCCTGATAACTAGGCAGTTCGCCGTCATATGGTTTTATGTAGACACCTTGGATATTTACTTGCTCACGATAAGCTAAAGCACGACGTTCATGGAAAAAACCTACTTCAGCCATTTTCGGATTATGAAGATCTCCTTGTTGTGGATGCTTTAAGACCGCTAATACTCGAACAACATAATTCGGTTCCTTTACCATGGTAATTTCACCAATGTATTTTCCTGTTTTATAAATCCCGGTCACTACAAGTCCTACTTCAAAAAGTTGGCTCATATGTCTCATCCTCTCTTTGATGGCGTGTTCAAAAAGGATGGTAAATAGGGCCTCATCGGGCATTAATTACCAGACTATTTGAACATCTTTATTCATTTTAATTCAATATAGCATAACACACTTTATTCCATTAAAACTAGGCAGACCTCCCGCTGATCTTTAATCAAACTAATGATTATTTTCTTTCAAAATAAATATATTTATACAATAGACAAATATCATCCTTTAAAGTCTTTGAACAATAGAGTATAATCGAAAAATATCACACAAAAAATAATTACTAAGTAAGCAATTAAGTCAATTCAAATGAGAATATATGAGAATACAATGTTACAAGGTAATATAGTGAAGCTTTTATGTGTTGAATTTTCAGAAAAAATAGTTTTGAAGAAATTTTCTCTTGTACTTATGCATGAATAAAACTTAAAATGAAATTAATTGAAAATTTATACGAAAAGATTTTTTGAAAAGGGGATTATATAATGAGCACGACAGTTCTTGAAGTTGTTAAAGCGGCCAATTTAAAAAACAAACCTGAGGATGATAAGTTAGGATTCGGAAAACATTTCACTGACCATATGTTTGTCATGGATTTTTCAATAGAAAAAGGTTGGAATGAGCCACTAATCACACCGTATGAACCGTTAACATTAGATCCGGCGGCGGTTATTTTTCATTATGGACAAACTGTTTTTGAAGGACTAAAAGCATATCGAACAAAAGAAAATAAAATTTTGTTATTTCGACCAGAGGAAAACTTTCAAAGACTAAATAATTCATGTGAACGTTTGAGTATGCCAACTGTTGAAGTAGAGATGATGGTTAATTATTTAAAACAGCTAATTAGTGTCGAGCAAGAGTGGGTTCCAGCCACAGAAGGAACTTCCCTTTATATTCGACCATTTATGATCGCGACAGAACCCTTCTTAGGTTTAGCGCCTTCAAAGCAGTATAAGTTAGTAATTATTTTGTCACCAGTTGGTTCTTACTATTCACAAGGGATTCTCCCTGTAAATATTAAAGTTGAAGAACAATATACGCGGGCAGTACGCGGTGGAACCGGGCAAGTAAAAACAGCTGGAAATTACTGTGCGACTTTTAATGCCCAAACAAATGCCGCGTTGGAAGGTTTCTCCCAAGTATTATGGCTTGATGCCATCGAAAAAAAATACGTTGAGGAAGTAGGAACGAGTAATGTTTTCTTTAAAGTAAAGGGAGAGATCATTACACCGGAGCTTAGTGGCAGTATTTTGCCAGGAATTACCAGGAAGTCTGTTATAGAAATGCTTAAAGGCTGGGGATTACCAGTAACAGAAAGAAAAATCACCATTGAAGAAATTTTTCAGTTTCACCGAGACGGTGTTTTGGAAGAAGCGTTTAGTACAGGGACAGCAGCCGTTATTTCTCCTGTTGGCGAATTACAATGGCAAGGAAATAATATTATTATTAATGATCGAAAAAGTGGTCAGGTTTCAGAAAAATTGTATGATACGCTCACTGGTATTCAAACAGGCAAGTTAGCTGATCCATACAATTGGATAACGGAAGTAAAATAACCGGGTCTCTACCACCCAAATAGAATGTGAAATATTCACATGGTGTAAGATAGAACCATTCTTACACTCGGTGTCTGACACCACAAAAACACAAAAATACCCCATGAATCCGCGTCTTGCGGACATATACGTACAGGGTAGACGATCAAACACCGTCTACCCTGTTTTAATGGAGAGGAGCCTCATTCATGAACGAATATAGTAGTAAAGTAGATGGAATATTTTCTTCAGTATGTTCTTTAGATTGTCCTGATCAATGTGGCTTACTTGTTCATAAAAAAGACGGAAAAATTGTTAAAATTCAAGGTGATCCCAACCATCCTGTTACGAAAGGGAGTATTTGCAACAAAGTCCGCCACATGGGTGAACGAATAAATGATCCGAAACGACTTAAATATCCATTAAAACGGGTTGGTGCGAAAGGTGAAGGAAAGTTTGAAAGAATAACATGGGACCAAGCGATTGAAACGATCCGCTCACGCTGGATGGAGCTAATTGAAAAAGAAGGACCCCAAAGTATTCTCCCATATAGCTTTTATGGAAATATGGGCAAGTTAAGCTCTGAAGGGATGGATCGTCGTTTTTTCAACCACCTTGGTGCGAGTAGGCTCGATCGAACGATTTGTTCATCAGCGGGTGCTACAGGGTATAAATTTACTATGGGAGCGAGCGCTGGAACTGACCCAGAAGAAACGTTAAATACGAAGCTATTTATTTTTTGGGGTATTAATGCTGTTAGTACAAATATGCATCAAGTTACTCTAGCTGAAAAAGCGCGCAAAAATGGTGCGAAAATTGTCGTGATTGATGTCCATAAAAATCAAACTGGTCGCTGGGCAGATTGGTTTATTCCAATTCTACCGGGAACAGATAGTGCCTTGGCTCTTGGGCTTATGCATATTTTGTTTGCAGAGAAAATGACTGATGAAAACTTTTTAAAAACTTACACAATCGGTCATGAAGAGTTAAGGGAGCACGTAAAGCAATATGATCCTGTAACCGTTTCCGAAATTACAGGAGTTAAAGTTGATGATATATACCGATTGGCACGATTATACGGTAAAACAGCTCCGTCGTTTATTCGGATTGGTAATGGAATCCAGCATCACGATAACGGTGGCATGTGCGTGCGAACAATATCTTGTTTGCCAGCCCTGACTGGTCAATGGGTTGTTAAAGGTGGCGGTGCGATTAAAGGGAATAGCAGTTTCTTAGATCATAATAGTGATGCCTTAGAACGACCCGATTTATTAAAAAATAAAGCGACGCGGATCATTAACATGAACAGAATCGGTAAAGCTTTATTAGAGCTTGACGAGCCAATTCATTCATTGTTTATTTATAATTGTAATCCAGCGCTGGTTGCTCCAGAAGGAAACAAGGTAAGAGATGGACTGCAAAGAGAAGATTTATTTACGGTAGTTCACGATTTATTCTTAACAGAAACAGCGATGTACGCTGATCTTGTTCTTCCAGCAACATCATCATTTGAAAATCTCGATTTTTATTCTTCGTATTGGCATCACTATATACAAATTCAAGAGCCGGTCATTGATGCTTATCATGAGAGTAAGTCGAATCCAGAGGTATTCCGAATCTTAGCAAAGGCTTTTCAATTTGAGAATGAGAGTTTACAAGCTAGTGACGCTGAAATGATTCGTCAAGCACTAGACAACCCTAGAAATCCCTATTTACAAGGAATTGATTACGAAAAATTAGTCAAGAAACAATTCATTAAGGCAAACAGGAAACCGCTTCTAGAAGAAAAGCTTCAAACACCTAGCGGTAAAATTGAGCTTTATTCGAAGGCAATGGAACAACACGGCTATCCACCATTACCAACATACATTCCTTTAATAAAAGATAATCAGCATCAATTTTTCTTTATTCCGGCACCGAATCATAACTTTTTAAATTCAACGTTTTCAAATAACCAGAAACATATTTCATTAGCGGGTGTTGCTCACTTGCATATCAATAGTGCCGACGCAAGCAAACTTGGCATTAATAATGACGATAAAGTAAAAGTTTACAACTCGAGCGGATCCTGTGAACTAGTAGCTAACGTTGGTGAAAATGTGCTCCAAGGCGTGGTCGTAAGCCAAGGACTTTGGGCAGATTCACCTGGGGAAAATCACTTTGTAAATGCTTTAACTCCAGATCGATTGTCCGATATGGGCGGCGGCGCAACATTTTTCTCAGGCCGCGTCAATGTTGAAAAAATTATATTTGTAAAACCATCTTAGCCTTATCAAAGCTAAGATGGTTTTTGGTATCAGCTATATTTCTAATAAGCATATGAAGCTGCTGTACTTACTCTGACTAAGAGTTTGTTCAACAGCTTTTTTGTTTCGGAGAGTACAATTGTTTAAAGTTACAACGAAAGCTGCTAAAGAGTAGAAAAACTAACAATCCGTGGTGGGCTTCTTTTTAATACAATGAAGACAAGGAAAAAATCTAAAACGATTTGTGAGTATATTCACAAACAAGGAGGGTCGACAATGAAAAAAGCATTATTATTATTTGTTAGCTTTAGTTTATTGTTAGTAATTGTTGCTTGTAATAACGACGAAGGTCAGACTGGCATCGATAGCGGAACGTCTGATGAAGAATATGAGGGTGTAGTTAATCCGAAGCTCGATGTCATTTATAAATTGTCTGATGAGGAAATCAAAAATGGAATTGCACCATTAGAGATGGATCTAGAAATATTTATTGAAGAAAGTGAAAGCAATGATAATGAGGAAGATGGTGAGATGGAAAATGAAGGGTCAGCAAAGCCAAAAATCTAAAGTGAATGTATATGAATTAAAAAGCCAAGTTTATAGAAGTCTAGCAGCCTACTATCGCAATCAATTATGGGAAGCTCAAGATTTGGCTGTTGTAGTTGAATTGCTAGAGGAGTACAACAATCGACATGAACTAAAAATGGATGAGGCAATTGAAGTCCTTAAAAATACAGATATCCATGTTGAAGAAGAATGTAAATTTGACTTTAACAAACTATTTATCGGGCCGTATGAGCTTCTAGCTTCTCCTTACGAGTCGACATATCGTAATTATGACAGATTATTGATGAGAGCTGAAACATTGTCTGTCAGATCCTTTTATGAAAAAGTAGGTATCCAGGTCGACGGGAAAGGTCAAATACCAGATGATCATATCGGTTTTGAGCTTGAGTTTATAGCATTTTTAGCGCATCAAATTAATCAAGAACATGAAGTAGAAAGAATGAGTGCGTTATTAGATGAGTTCCTAAAAGATCATCTTGGTAAATGGTTAGAACAGCATGTAGAACTAGTCACAAGTCAAGCAAAAACTAAATACTGTAAGGCTTGGGCGATTATATTAAGTTATACGGTTCAACATGATTTAAAGGCAATTAAAATATCTTAAATGAGGTGGAATAGACATGAATGTAAAACGAAGAACCTTTCTTAAAGGAGCGGCAGTCACTGGGGCACTTATTGGTTTAGGATCTACGCAAACTGAATTTCCGTTTCAAGGATTAATGAAGGCTCAAGGAAGTGGAGAATCGAAGAAAGCCGTCTTTCAAAATGCCTGTCCGAGAAACTGCTACGACACATGTTCGATGCTTACAACGGTTGAGGATGGGGTGATCCAATTTGTTGAAGGAAATCCACAAAACACTTATACCAATGGAACGGTTTGTGTGAAAGGGAATGTCTACCCGCGGACAGTATACTCTCCAGATCGAATTAAATATCCAATGAGACAAAAAGGCCGCGGAACTGGGAACTGGGAACGAATCAGTTGGGATGAAGCCTATACAGAGATTGCAGAAAATATTTTAAAAATTAAAAAGGAGTATGGAAGCACACTTCCGATTTGTCTCAATAAATACTCCGGTAACTTTGAGATTATGCATTATGGAATCGAAGGAACGATGTCAAGTCTCGGTTATACTTCGAGAGCAACAGGGACACCATGTTGGCCGGCTGGTATTGATGCCCAAACGTTTGATTTCGGTACGATTGTAAATAGTGACCCTGAGCAAATGGCCAAATCAAAATACATCATTTTATGGGGAGTCAATCCAGCGTGGACGGGTGTTCACTCAATGAATTTCATTGAGCAAGCGAAAGCGAATGGTGCAAAGGTCGTCGTCATTGATCCGATCCTAACGAATACGGCAGGGAAGGCTCATGAATTCATTCAAATTAAATCAAGTACAGATGGGGCACTTGCGCTTGGAATGGCAAAATACATTTTAGACAATGAACTTTACGATGGACAATGGCTCGCGAATAATTCAATAGGATACAAAGAGTTCTTCGGTTATGTAAAGAACAACATTACGTTGGAGTGGGCAGCAGAAAAGACTGGTGTTCGGGTAGAAGTAATCGAAACGTTAGCTAGAGAGTATGCAACGACAAAACCTGCGAATATTTGGATTGGATATGGTATGCAACGTCATACAAATGGCGGACAAAATGTGAGAGCGATTGATGCATTAGCTGCTATTACAGGAAACGTTGGTCTTGAAGGCGGCGGCGCCAATTATGCACAACTTGATTCATGGGGATTTAATTACCACGCAATGGTTCATCCGGCTCCAGAAGGGTCTGAAGGCGAAGCTGATCGGGCAGTGAATATGAATAATTTTGCCGCCGATGTGTTAGCTGCACAAGATCCTCCAATTAAAATGTTGTGGATTGCAGGAAGAAATCCAGTCCAACAAGATCCTGAAACAACACTCATCAAAAAAGCGTTCCGTGAAATGGACTTCGTCGTTACCGTTGATCTGTATATGAACAAAACAGTCGAGCTATCTGATATCGTTCTTCCGGCTACAACTCCATTCGAAACTCCAGGAGTGAACGTAAGCTACTGGCATTATTGGATGACGTTAAATGAACGGGCGATTAAACCTCTTCATGAGACGAAAAGTGATGTTGAAATAGCGATGGGACTATCAGCAAAAATGAATGAGTTGGAATCAGGTTCATGTACTTACCCTACATCAGGTGATTTAGAGGAATGGGTTGGGAAAGAATTCAATGATACAATTCTTGAACAATTTGGTTTGGAGAAATGGGAAGATCTAAAAAATGGTCCTGCAAAAATGAAAAATAAAGAAGTAGCGTGGAAGGATGGGGATTTTCGAACGCCATCGAAAAAGTATGAGCTCTACTCTGAGGAAGCCGAAAAATTCGGACATCATCCTCTTCCCGTCTATGTGGAAGAAATGAAGTCAACGGAAGAATTTCCTTACCGTTGCATCACTCCACATTGGAAGTTAAGTATTCATAGCCAATTCCAAGATTTAGACTGGATGGAAGCAATTAGTGATAAACCATTTGTGGAAATGCACCCAGATCTAGCGAAGCGAAATAATATTAACGAGGGTGACCTTGTTAAAGTTTACAACGAAATTGGCTATGTGACAGTTCAGGCAAAGTTAACAAAGACAGTGCAAGTAGAGGAAGTTGTCATGTATGAGACGTGGTACAAAAATCTTAATTATAATGTAAACTACACTGTCAAAGCTATTCCAGCTGATATGGGAAAAAAGGCAACAGGAATGCCTGGGATTGCCTTTCATGATAATTTCGTAAATATAGAGAAGGTTTAAGGAGGAGATTTCAATGGGAACGAAGATGGGATTTATGGTTGATAGTAATCGCTGTATCGGTTGTCACTCTTGTTCAATGGCTTGTAAGAATTACAACCAACTTAACCCTGATATTGTGTGGCGAACTGTTTACGACATTAAAGAAGATGCTTACGGTCAACCAACGAGAATTACAATGTCACTAGCATGTAACCACTGTGAAGAGCCAGCTTGTAAAGAGGCTTGCCCTACAAATGCTTACGAAAAAAGGGCAGATGGGATTGTTATCCATCATGAAGAACGATGCATCGGTTGTGAAATGTGTGTTTATGCATGTCCTTACAATGTTCCACAGTTTGATAAAGAGAAGAAAAAGGTCGGCAAATGTCATTTATGTTACGAGCGGCTTGACGAGGGTCTTTCTCCGGCTTGTGTGAGTAGTTGTCCTACCCAAGCCATTTATCAAATAGATGTTAGTACTATTGGAGATGGGTTTGAAAATTCATTACCTGGTTTTCCTGATCCAAAGATTACGAAACCGTCTGTTCGATTTATAAAACCTTCAATTGTTAAAAAACTTTAAAAGAGAGGTGAACGACTATGCATGAACTTCCTTTAGTTATTTTTACGGTACTATCTCAAATTGCTGTTGGAGCACTGTTCACAATGTGGATAGTTGACTTAAAAGGTGGAATTTTGAATGTTAAGTTAGGAAAAGGGTTAGCTATTTCGATTTTTGCTCTCGCTACAGTTGCGATTTTAGCGTCAATTTTTCACTTAGGTCATCCTTTACAAGCGTATAAAGCTTTACTGAACGTCCAAACGTCATGGTTATCTCGGGAGATATGGTTATTTTCACTCATGCTTCTGACAATGATCGGTTATATTTTTACTTGGTCTGAAGGGAAGGAAAGTCAGCGTAGAATTGTTGGAGCATTTTCATCCTTGTTTGGACTAATTGCAGTCATGGCATCAGCTATGATCTATGTCTTGCCAGCAATGCCAGCCTGGAATAACTTCTCACCAATCTTTTTCTTTGTAATGACCGGTGTATTACTTGGTCCTCTGTATGTCGGAGTAGTTCTTTACTTCTTCGACAAGGAGAGTTTAAACCTTTGGAAGGTTGCTCCTTTAATGGCACTTGTCTATGCCATGAGTTCTTTCTTCTATATCACCGTGCTTTTTTCAGGGACAGGGACACTAGCGGCAACAGCAGATAACATCATTAATCATCCAATGTTTGTTTTTAGAGGATTACTCAGTTGGATTATTCCAGTAGTAGTGTTACTTCCATTTTTCTTTTTGAAAGTGAAGAAAAAACCAGCGATGATGCTTGTCGCTATCGTATTTATTCTTGCATTTGCAGGTGAGATCATCGGAAGAGAAATCTTCTATAATACAATCGTAGAACTAGATATCAATCAGATTGATTGATTAAATGAATTTCTTTCAAGTAAATAAAAAATAAGGGGGAGTTATGAATGGCTAATTTATTAAAGATGATGGAAAAAGCAGCAGAGTCTTTTGAAAATCTTGCTATTTCTGACTCTCGTTGTTTGCAAATGATCTCAGCAAAGAGTAAATGCACGGTTTGCATTGATGCCTGTCCGACCAAAGGGATTGAAATTCAAAATGGAACTATCGCTATATCTAGCTGTACATCTTGCGGTATCTGCGCGAAAGTTTGTCCAACAGAAACATTTATCTGGAAGCATCCAACCTATGAAAGTTTATATTCAAAACTTAAAAAAGCTAAATCTTCTAATGAAGCAGTTATTATTGGTTGTATAAAGTCGCCGTTAAAAATACCTGAAGCACCTTTAATTGAAATCCCTTGTTTTAGTTATTTACTTGATGAGATTTGGACATTTTTGTTAAACATGAAGCAGGGTTATATTTATTTGCCAGAAGATGCTTGTAATGAATGTAATCATATATGTAAAACACCAGAACAAGTAAAGGCTATAAGATTGACTTGCGAGAACGATGTGAGGAACATTTTCAACGAAGAGGGTGTTAACCGGATAAAAAGAGACTTTCTAGCGAACGTTTTCTCTTATGTACATGTGCGTGGCTTAACAAAGTGGCTAAAGGACGAAGAAGTAACGAAAGAGTATAGCGGATCGATAAAAGATGCTTGGAAGAATGAGGTATGCGAGTTACCTATACAGATTTCTGAAAAACATCTAATGGCTATTTCCATCAATAGTAATTGCAAAAGTTGCAGAGCATGTTCTATGCTTTGTCCAAACGACGCCTTGGAACAATCAACGAATGATAAACAACAAACAACAACGATCACAATCAACCATGACCGTTGTTCAACTTGTGGGTTATGTGTAGATATTTGTTATTTTGATGCTGTTTCTATAGAGATGAAGGACAATCTCCAAGCTATAGAGCATGTTCAAGTTTGACCAAGTCATTGATTTCCTCTTAGGTAGGATTTAGTTTTATGTTTAGGTAATTGAATGATGAGAGATGGTTTTGTATACTGAAGCATTTTAATTTCATCTATCCATGAAGTTGTAGAGTGACTCGTATCTTCTTTTAAGATATTTACAAGTTGTAGAGCCCCGGTAATACATGCTGAAACGCATGCGGGGTTCTGTCCTTTATCTAAACGTGAGGAACATAAATTGCACTTATCTACTTTTCTCGTATATTCATTAAATGATGGGGCTTGAAACGGACAGGCGCCGATACAACTTTGGCAACCAATACACTCAGTTGGATCATGAATCACAACTCCATCTCTTCTTTTTTTGAAGCAATGGTTAGGGCAAACGGCAATACAAGCAGGGCTTTCGCAGTGGTTACAGCCAATAGAGAATTGAACAATAGGTAAGTTTTGTTGTTTTCTTTCGAAAGATCTAACTGTTCTTCTTCGTCCTTGACTTAACTGATGCTCATTTTTACAAGCGAGTTCACATGCGCGACAGGCGATACAATTGTCGATATTAACTTTAAAGCCAAGTTGAATAGCCATGAGTGAGCCCCCTCAGATAATTTTTGTGTCTTAGTCTTTGTTTCTATATTATATAGTATAATAACTTTATAATATAGTATAATAACCTTATAAATTGTTACATTGTTACGAATAGGAGGCTTTTCTATGAGCAACGATACTTTTCAAATTTCTAAACATATTTGTCCGAGGAATTGTTATGGCTCATGCGGTATCATAGCCTATAGTGATGAAGGTCGTCTTGTAAAAGTAGAGGGAGATCCAAATCATAGTGTCACTCAAGGAAAGCTTTGTCCTAAAGCATATGGTTATGTGCAGCAAGTTTATGATGAGGACCGCTTGCGATATCCGATGCGACAGTTGGAAAGAGGAAGTGGAGAGTGGCAGCGGATTTCATGGGAGGAAGCGATAAACACCATTACTGATCAGATAGTCTCTTTATACGAGAAATTTGGCACTAATGAGTATCTATGTCTAAATAAATACTCAGGAAATTTTGGTGTGGTACACAACAGTGTTGAACAATTTTTCGATGGCTTAGGAGATACAACAAGAGTGGTAGGCTCGCCGTGTTGGTCGGCCGGTTTAGATGCTCATACTTATGATTTTGGTAATTACTATACTTCAGATCCATCAGAAATGAGTGACGCTAAAGTGATCATTCTGTGGGGAGTTAATCCTGCATGGACGGCGCCGCATACTCTTCCTTATATTTTCAAAGCTCGAGAAAAAGGAGCGAAAATAATCGTTATCGATCCAATATTTACTAAAACGGCTGAAAAAGCCGATGAATATATTCAAGTTAGACCTGGAGCAGATGGAGCCTTGGCTATAGCGATCGCCAAAGTTATTGTTGAGAGAGGGTTTTATGATATCGACTTTACTGACAATAGCTCTGTTGGCTTTGATGAATTCAAAGCTTATTTATCGTCTATGGAGATTTCCGATTTGTTAGAAGAATGCGATGTTTCCAAAGAAGTAATTGCTGAATTGGCAGAACTGGTTTCATTAGAGGGTCCTGTTTTTATTTGGCAAGGTTTTGGATTACAGAGACACACTAACGGGGGTCAAAATATCCGTGCTATTAATGCATTGATGGCTTTGACAGGAAACATAGGCAAAAAAGGATCAGGTGCTCATTTTGCTCATCAAGCTACGTGGGCATTTAATATTCATAAAAACGAAAAGGGTAATTATCGCTCAATCCCAGTGCATCGTTTTGCGGAGGAAGTGTTGAAGCTAAATGATCCACCAGTGAAAATGCTTTGGGTAGCGGCTAGAAATTTTTTAGCACAAGATACCAAAACGGAAAAGATCATTGAAGCTATGAAGAATATCGAAATGATTGTCGTTGTCGACACAGTTTTAACTGAAACAGCAAAATATGCAGATATTGTTTTGCCAACAACGACGTTTTTTGAGGAAGAGGATGTTGTTGCAAGCTATTGGCACCATATTGTCGGAATTAATGATAAAGCAATCGATGCTTTTTACGAGAGTAAAAGTGATTTTACAATTGCGAAAATGTTATCGGCAGCTCTAAATAAACGGATTCCAAAATTCAGTCAATTTCCAGAGGATATTTCCATCGAAGCATATATAGAAAATGAGTTCAATGACGACCTTTACGAGATGCTTAACATTAATCATTGGACAGACTTAATTGGCAACCCAAAACGAGCTGATATCAATCGGACATCATGGAAAGGAAGAGTTTTTGAAACACCTTCCAGAAAATTCGAGTTTTATTCTGAACGCGCTAAACAGAATAATCATCCACCGATGGCAAGTTTTGAAAAGGGCTTAAAACCTTCTGAAGATTATCCATTTTGGCTATTGACTCCTCACACCCTATACTCATTAAATTCTCAGCTTTACAACAAAGAATTTTCTGAAACTGAGGATATGGAAACTGTTGCATATGTATCATCACGAGTTGCAAAAGAAAGAAAAATAGGAGAAGATCATCTTATTAAAGTATATAATGACAATGGAAAGATACAATGTCGAATGAAGGTAAATGAGACTCTACCAGGAGATATTATTGTTCTCAGTCAAGGAAGCTCGTTGCATCAAAGAGGAAAAGTGAACCAGTTAATACCTGGTTTTGAAACAGATATGGGTTGTGAATCCACAGGTGCAAATGGCATCGCCTTTAATGATGTATTTGTGAATTTTTCTAAGATGTAAGGAGGAGTTGAATTGAATAAACTCAAGGCAGACCTTTTTGAAAAGTTTCCTCAGGTGTATATGTCTCAAATTAATGAGTATGGCCTTTCTACCTACCTTTCGGGAGTAAAGGAGACTCTCGGTCTTGATATCATCGTCACAACAGATAAGCTAGAACCGCTGTTTCTAATAGGGAAAGAAAAGATTATAACCTTTGAGGAGGATATTCAGCGAATCAGGAACAAAAGAGAACTCTTAAAAAAGGTGCGTACCTCAATCGAAATTGTTTCTTTTTCCATTGAAAAAGAAACAAGGTATATAAAAAAGTTACTATATGAAAAGCAAGTCATGGGCTATATATTTATAAAGAAAGAGACAGGAAAACTAACAGTAAAAGAAATCAAGTTTATAAACGATTTTTCCGATCTTTTGACCCCATGGGTTGTTAGTGAACGTATGATGAGAAATACCGATCAAACATGCCAAAAGAGTTTTATTTTTGATTTGCTACACAACCACTTCGATTCATCTATGGAGATGAACGAACAAGCAAAACGATGGGGTTGGGACTTTTCTCAAGCTTATCAGCTCATGGTAATTGATGTTGGTGAGGAGCTTAGACAAACGACCTCAATTGAACAAAAGGTTCGCAGTGTTTTTTATTTAGAGCGGTTGGATGTTATTATAACAGAGTTGAATCACCAGTTTGTGATTCTTTATTTAGAACCTAAAAGAGATAACCTTACGAAAAAGAGTTCAAAAGAGCTTGCTGAAAAAATTGCTGATAAGATTACTTTGGATGAGGAAGACCATAAAATAAGGATAGGTATTGGTCATCTTTATCCTTCATCTCTGGATTTATGCCGTGCTTTCCAAGAAGCAAAAATGGCTCTTAAGTTGTCAAAAGATCTAGACAAAAAAGTCGAGATAATGCATTTTAAAGATTTGGGAATTATTAAGCTACTAGCGAATATAAGGCAAGAGTTATTGACGGATTTTTATAAAGAACAGCTTCAGGAATTAGAGGAATATGATTATCGATCGGATGAACAATTAATCGAAAGTCTTCGGATGTTTTTGTTGCACAATGGAAATGTTAAATCTTGCTCGTCAGAACTGTTTATCCACCCAAATACTCTGAGAAATCGTATTAAAAAAATCGAGGTAGTTCTTGGGATTAGTCTTGAGAATTACAACCATCTAAATAATTTGATCACGGCCTTTAAAATCCGGGACAGTAGGTAGAGAGGGGAATTACATATAGTTGGATTAGAATGCTATAATCGTCATAGTAAAGCCAATGCAAATCTGAAATGTCAAGGCTTTGCCAAGTATTCGACATCGGCAAAGTCTAAAATAGCTACAAAAATCGAGCTGAATCGGCGAACACAAACCCCCACCAATAATTGCGATATCGCAATCAAAGCTAAAACATACCATTGATTTTTTGTCACTTATGATTTCTCCTCATTCCTAATTAAATTTCAGCTATCATAGGATAATTAACGATGTTTACGGATCTTTTACTTTTAAAATAGCTTAAAACAAACGATAATAGACGGGTTGATGAAAGTAATTCAGAAAAATGAGGCTTATATGATGATAGATAATCAGAAATCAAGATTAGTAGGGATCGTTCTGGTTCTTTCAGCTGCGATTTTATGGGGTATTACTGGTACTGTTGCCCAATATTTATTTCAATTTCATCAGTTTACGAAAGATTGGCTTGTCGTTGCCCGACTACTATTTGCAGGTCTCTTATTACTGTTATTTTCAATAGCCAAACGGGACCCTAATGTATGGACTATTTGGAAAGAAAGTAGTTTAAGTTTAATTTACTTTGGACTTTTGGGACTATTGGCAGTTCAGTACACTTTCTTTTCGGCTATCGAGGCATCAAATGCTGCTACAGCAACGTTACTTCAATATTTAGCTCCTGTGATAATTGTTTTTTATGTAACACTGAGATTAAAAAGTTTGCCAACCCGTCAGCAAGTGATCGCCATTTTTTTCGCTTTAGTCGGTACATTATTATTAGTGACAAACGGAAATTTACAAGAACTATCAATATCAGGATGGGCACTATTTTGGGGAATTACTTCGGCTTTTGCGTTGGCTTTCTACACGCTTCAGCCTTTAAACCTCTTAAAAAAATATGGGTCAGTTATTGTTGTTGGCTGGGGAATGATTATTGGTGGTATTGGCATGAGTTTTATTCATCCACCTTGGAAAATAGAAGGAATAATTTCTCCTATTTCGATATTAGCGGTTGCTTTTATCGTTATTTTTGGGACGCTAATTGCTTTTATTTTATATCTAGAAAGTTTGAAATATTTAAAAGCAACGGAAACAAGTTTACTTGCTTGTGCTGAACCGTTGTCAGCGGCGAGCTTGGCAGTCATCTGGTTAAAAGTGCCTTTTGGAATTTATGAGTGGGCGGGTGCGTTTTGTATTATTGCTACTGTTGTGATCTTATCACGAATAAAAGAATCAAAAGAACTGCCTTTAACGGTCAAAGTCAAAAAACAAGCATAAATGATCCGGTTATTTTTTTGCCACTGGAATAAATTTCATAATATTTACAATTTCAAAGAAATTAAAGGGGTAAAAAGATGAGTTGGGAAATTTTAACTATGATTGGGACAATTGCTTTTGCATTAAGTGGAGTAATTGTAGCTATGGAAGAAGATTATGACTTAATGGGCGTTTATATTTTAGGATTAGTTACTGCTTTTGGTGGTGGTGCAATCCGTAATTTATTAATCGGTATTCCTGTTTCAGCTCTTTGGGAACAAGGTGACCTTTTTACAATGGCACTCGTTGTGATGACGATCGCTTTTTTCTTTCCTAAACTCTGGGTATCAAAATGGTTAAAATGGGGCTTAATTTTTGATGCGATGGGGTTAGCGGCGTTTGCGATCCAAGGCGCGTTGTATGCCACAGATATGGGGCACCCGCTTAGTGCTGTGATTGTTGCTGCAATGTTGACCGGTACAGGAGGTGGAATGATCCGTGATGTTTTGGCAGGACGTAAACCATTGTTTTTAAGACATGAAATTTACATCGTTTGGGCGATGTTAGCAGGGCTTATCATTGGTCTAGGACTTGTAACAGGGTCAACAGGAATAGCAGTTTTATTCATCGGGATTGTTGTCTTCCGAATGTTATCAGTTTATTTAAACTGGCGGTTACCACATCGAATGCTTAAATGAAAAAAAACTAAGGCCAACCTATCACTAGGTTGGCCTTAGTTTTTTTTTACGTCATGCGGCGAAAGACTACACTCCACAATGTATTGCCAATAAAGGCCTGTCAATCGACTTATGCAAGTTCTCATCGCTAAATAATTATAACACCATCGAAGAATAAAAACAAGGATTACTTATTTTCCTACCTCACTTATTTTACGCTAACTTTTTTCTTCTAGGTAATTATTATGAAAATCGCCCCATCAATTAAGAACGTGGGCGATTAATGGTTATTGATTTCTTATTTAATTCCCGTATATTCAGAGATTGTTCCAGACAACATCGTTGCAGTCGTTGCTACGTCTTCGCTTGCTTGGGAAATATCAGATAGCATCGTTACTAAACCTGAGATTTCAAGCTCAATTAAATTATTTTGTGAGTTACTCTCTTTTGCTTGAGATAAGATTTCATTTAATATTCCATTTACCACTTCTGTTGTTTTCACACTGCCTGTGACAATATTGTTAATACTTTGGATGGAAGTTTCAATCGTGCGAATTTGCTCATTTGTCCGGCCGCTAATTTCTGAAACCTTTGTTGACGAGCTTTTTGTTTGATCTGCTAATTTGCGTACTTCTTCAGCAACAACAGAGAAGCCTTTTCCAGCCTCACCAGCTCTTGCAGCTTCAATCGCTGCATTTAAGGCTAGTAGGTTCGTTTGATCAGCGATGTCCAAAATAATTTTTACAATGCCTTGAATTTCTTTGGCATTATTATCTAGTGTTTTGGCATTGTTAACAATCCCTTCAACACTCTCCTTAATTTCTTGAATCTGTTTACTTAAATCGGTCATCTTTTCAGAACCATCCTGGGATTTTACTTGTACTTCATCAGACAAATTTTTCCCAGTAAACGATGCGTCACGAATTAATTTTGATTGATTGGCCATCTCGTTAGTGCTCGCATGTGTTTGTTCAGCTGTTGCAGCTAATCGTTCGGCACTATCTCCGACATTACCAGCAAGTTCCATTTTCGAATTGTGGTCTATTTCTTCCCGAAGCTGTTTTTCACGTGCTTCATAAGCTGTAAGTACTAATTGTTGCTCAAAATTTAAAATTTTGTTAACAGCATTGATCGCCATCATCCGATCTTCTGGGTTTTCAATATTTTCAATAATGATTTTTTGTGAAATTTCAAAAATCACATTAAAAGCTGCCATATACCATTTTGATTCTAAGCCAATTCTAACATGGGTATGAGCGATTGCGTCCCGCTTTGAAACAAAATCTTCATTTAATATTCCGCCAAAAATTTCCATAATATGGGTTCGTAATGTGTCGCGTATGCGCTCGATAGTACTGTTACTTTTAATGATGTTCGCTAAATGCGGAACCTTCATGACGTGTTCATAAAAGCCCGTCGTCATTAGTTCGACATTTTCCTGAATGTGTGGCTGAATTAACTTTAATATTGCTAAATCCTTTTTCGTTAAATTAATCATCTCTAACTGTAATTTAATGTCAGGAGATAGATTGTTGCTTATTGTAACAGCAACGTGATCAAGATTATCATTGAACACTGAGTCGCTCTGTTTTTTGCGCCTACTAAACATGTTTTTGCCTCATCTCATAAATTATTTAGCTATTCAACTTAATATCTAGTTTTTTTTATACCTAGATAATTGAGTATAAACATAGTAAAAGGTAATTCTTTTAAATATACCATTATTCGACATTTTATTCTATAAAATCTGCACAAAAAAACCCTGTAAATACTCGAATTTAATAATTTTCATTAGAACTGTATGAGGAAAGGATTATCTCGAATTACTTTAATTTTTTTTCACCTAGTTATTAAGGTTAATTGTTCATATAAAGTGAAATAATTATTATAAGAGGAAGTTAAAAAAGTCATTACTAAAAGGGGAGTTTCATTTGCAAATATATTTTTCGCCAGAATTTATTAATCAAAATGCCCAAGTTTTAAATATAATCACTGATCGTGATGAGGCTGTTGGGTATTTATCATTTTTAATTGAAGAAAAAAAGATGTACGTATTTGGAAATATTCAAGAAGAGGGGATTTGTGAAGATTTTAAAGACTTAGTTAAGCCTTATTTACTAGGGTTGTCAAAGCTGAAGCCCGATTTAGAAGTAATGACTTTTATATCCGTTGGTGGTAAAAAAATCGAATTGGAACTAGATGTAGAAAAATAAGCCATTTAACACTGCAAGCTTTAAAAAAACATTCTCATTAGTCGTAACAACTTGTTTGGCTGAATACAATGTACAAGCGGTCTGTTTGTCCATTGAGTAAGTTCAAAAGGCAATAATTTGAACAAGTTCAAAAATTGAGTTGTTTTGAACTAAAGCTTTAAATGAGTGGAGGATGTTTTTTTATGAGTATAATTTTAGGATACATTTTTTTAGGGATATCGTTGGCAGCACCGATAGGCCCTGTTAATGCAGCAGTGTTAGATAAAGGAATTAAAAATGGATTTTTACATGCATGGATAGTCGGGATTGGTGCTACTGTTGCCGATGTTATCTATATGCTGCTTGTGTTTGTCGGAGTCAGTAGATTTATTGAAATGCCGTTTATGCAAACATTTCTGTGGTTATTCGGTTTTTTTGTGCTCGTTTATACAGGCTATGAAAGTTTGCTGGGCGCTAGAGAAGTTTCAACAAACAGTTATGAAATGAGAACAAAAGCATCTTACTTTAACTCTTTTTTATCAGGATTTTTTATTTCATTATTTAATCCAATAACTATTTTATTTTGGCTCGGAATTTTCGGTTCGATTTTAGCAAAAACAGTCACAAGCAATGAACTTAGCCAAGTCATTTTATATAGTGTGGCAATTTTTATTGGGATCACTTTATGGGACCTTACGATGGCGCTACTGGCAAGTAATTTACGGAAATATTTAACCAATCAACTTCTTGTTGTAATTTCAGTGTTATCCGGACTATCATTAATTGGTTTTGGGGTTTATTTTGGTATCCAAGCAGCAGTTGTTATATTTTCGTGAAAACAGTTGGAGTGGTTGGTTTCTTAGGTTTTTTCCAAAAATGACCCATGATAAGGGTAATAATTGCGATGACAGATATAAAAGCGATACTGACAAAAAAACCTGGTCGACTAATCTGATGAAAAAGCGTTCCAAATACAGCTAGCAAGACAAGCACAAAGCCAATAAATCGTTTGACGTTATCTTTCGTTGTTAGCTTATGAATACGTCCATATGAGCCAAGAATGAAAAGCCAATTATATAAGAGCATTAGTCCAGCAGCGGTCGTAATGTATTCATATATTCGATCAGGCATAAGCACAGATAAAATAATTGCGATGATAATTCCAACGGTCGTAAAGCCTATAGCAGGCAAGGCAATGAGATTATTTCTCACTCTTTTTGCTAGGATTGCTGGCGCATCTTGATCTTCTGCTAACGTAACTAAAATTCGGATCATGGCAAACAGCGAGGCGACCATTGTTGAAAAACCAGCAATAATAAAAACACCATTAAAAATATCAGTTACATAAGGAATTTGATAATTATTTAAAGCTGTCACAAAAGGACTTTTATCAGTCGTGAATTTCGTGAGGGAAACCATCAATAACGCAAAACCAATTGAGGTAATATAAAAGGCTGACAGCGAAAAGAGCATCACTTTTCCTGCTTTTGTAGCGTCTTCCATATTGGTTAGCCTTATCGCCAAAAGTCCAACAATTTCTATTCCTCCAAATCCATAAAAACCGAAAATTAAAGCAGGTAATAAACCGCGAATCCCATTTGGGAAAATACCGTCGTATGTACGAGGGAAACCGGCTTCGTCGGCGCCACCAAAAAGACCGAAGAGAGCCAAGATTGCCAAAATAATAAACATTAAAATCGCTGCTAGCTTTAATACAGCTAATAAATTTTCGACTCGATCAAAGCCTTTAGGACCGGCAATAATGACGAGAAGACCAAGAATAGCGTAACCACTAGCAAATATCCATAAAGGAATGCCAGGAAACCAAAACTTCGAAAAAATTGACAAAGCTGTCATTTGACTACCCATAATTAACAATTCAGAAAAAAAGTATACCCAACCACTACTAAAGCCTGCCCAACGACCATAGGCTTTTTTTGCATAAGAGCGAAATGAGCCTTTTTGTGGATCGGCAATTGTCATTTTCGCTAATGCTTCATAAACAAAATATGTACCTATGCCGGCTATAGCGTAGGCAAATAACACTGATGGACCAGCGAGTGTGATCGCAATACTTGATCCAAGAAAAAAACCTGTCCCGATCGTACAAGCAACACCTAATAAGGATAGCTGCCACCATTGTAGTGGCTTTTCATTTTTTTCAGCAGGATTTGCTTTCATTGATATTGCCCCCTTATTCATTCGTTTATTTTTCGATAAAATGTAGTGGTTTATGTAATATAAATAAAAAAATATTTTCTGGAAAATCCTGTTCATATGTTTGATGATCATTAATAGTCCATTTCATAATCCTAACGCCACGAGGGAACTTGTTATTGATTCAAGTTACTAAAGATCCTTTATCTACTTGAGATAAGCAATCTCAACTAGAACTAGAAGGAATTGAATTGGCAATTTTTTTTATTATGAAATTCACTCAAATAAAGGATTTTGAGCTTTCGTTGTTGAAATAATAAACTAGAAGTGAATATCAAAAAGAAAGATAATCCGGATTTTTTTGAGTGTCAGCTTGAACAGAAAAAATAAAGGGTGAGTTTGATGAACCTAACTAATTGGAGCGATTTTGAACTATCTACCAAAAAAATTATGAAACAAAACAATATTCCTGGTTGTGCAGTGGCAGTTTCTTTAGGCGGGGAAATCATTTTTCAAAAAGGTTTCGGATACCGAGATTTATTGACGAAACAACCCGTAACTCCAGAGACAATTTTTGGAATTGCCTCTGTTACCAAATCTTTTACCGCACTAGCAATTTTGCTGCTCGAGGAAAAAGGTTTACTTTCAGTTGATGACTCGGTTATAGAGTATCTTCCTGAATTTAAATTATGTGGAGTAGAAGATATCAGTCAAATCAAAATATCTCATCTGTTATCTCATACAACGGGACTTGCACCAATGTTTCGAAGAGAGGAACTAAATAAATTTAAGGAGCATCTAATCTATCTTTCTGAAAAAGAATACGAGATGCTTGGTAAACCAGGTGAATATTTTAGTTACTGTAACGATACTTATCTACTATTAGGAGCAATTATTGAAAAGCTCACCTCAAAAATTTATCGAAGGCACATGTTAGAAGTTGTTTTAAACCCTTTAAACATGTATCACACAACAATGAATGTTGAGGAATTAGAAAAATACGAAAATGTCACGCTACCTTATAAATTCAATCAGTACACAAATCAATTTGAGGAAAAACCTTGGCCAAAGCTAGGAAATTATGAAGTTGGTGGTGGAATAAGATCGACAGTTTTAGATTTACTTAGTTATGGGGAATTATATGTAAATGAAGGAAAAGAATTAATTAGTTATCAGACACTCCAAAAAATGTGGACAAATCTTGTCAGTATAAAGGAGCGTACCTGCTATGGCTATGGGTTCAAAGTTACTGATCATTATTCAAACGTTACACTAGTTGAACATGGTGGTGAACAGCCAGGTGTTTCAGCCCATTTTGGTTTTATTCCTGAAAAAAGGATAGTTGTTGCTGTTCTCTGTAATGTTTCTGAGGCCCCGGCTGAGAAAATTTGGTTAAATGCAGTAGATACTGCTTTAGGAATCGCAACGGAAGCTTTCCCGAGAAGTGAGCCAGAAACGAAACTTAGTACCGAAGAAATTTCTAAATTAATTGGCACATACGACTGCTCAGAGGGAGTTAAAGCAAAAATCTTCTTAGATAAAAATAGATTGATGATGGAAGTAGAAGATGAAGTGTTCTCACTAAGAGCATTAAGTTGCGATCGTTTACTTATTGAAGATACAGAGCAAACACTTCAATTTCATATGAAAAATAATGAAAAAGCTTGGGCTCTTTTATTTGGATTACGAATGCTAACTCGCATAAAAAGTTGGGTCCCGCGTTATAGCTAAATTGCAAAGAGCGCCATTTCTATGGCGCTCTCACGTATTTAGAGGAATAAACCCAAAAAATGGGGTGTTAGCATACTGGTTTTGCCCATGAGGCCCCGATAATTACTAACAAGATGAATAAAACCACGATTAACGCAAAGCCGCGGCCAGCACCATGATGAGCTACTGGAGCTACTGGAGCTACGGGATAACCACAACCACCGTATCCAAAAGCCGAAGCACTAGCATTAGCGCTGGCACCATATCCATGTCCGTACATAATAACACCACCTTTCCGTGAAGCATAATACAGCATATGCACATAGTCGGAAGTATGAGTTAGTTAAATTCGCATTTGTAGATAAATGGGCGATAGGAGAGAAGAGAGCGAAGATGGAACGACTAAAAGACCTTTACATTAAAGCAATTGAGAATAGAAAATAGCGCCTAGCTAGCTGGCGCTTTTTTGATTTCTAACGTCCGCACACTTTTGACTTCAGTCGTGGAAGGTTCATAGTTTAGCTTGCGCTTGCTACACAGTAGTAGTTTGTGGATAATAATAAACGGCACCTAAAATAAACAGCAGAATAACAACTACCACTACTAAGGCAATTCCAAAGCCAGAGTCAGATCTATAACCTGGTGATGGTGCAGCTGCATATGGATAAGGATAAGGATAAGCAGGCGGACAACCACAGGCAGGCATAGGTGGTAGACAATGGGGCTCATAAATAGGCATGGCAGGATAGACAGGTGCGTGATGATATCCCATAAAAAAACTCCTTTCAAAGGTTATAGTACAAATTATGTCCGTTACATAGCAAGTGCTACTAAACAATGGGTACTTTCAAAGAATGGGCAGAAAATGCTAGTTGTGATAAAATAATCTTGTTGGAAAATCATAGTGTATTTTTGTGTTTATTTTCGTTTTTAGAAGGTAAAAAACCTTGCAAACTTATAAAGGATGAAGTAGTAGATGAGAATTAATAAATATATTAGCTTAACATCTTTTTGTTCGAGAAAAAGAACGGAACAGCTAATTAATTCAGGTAGAATTACAATTAACACCTCAGTATGCCAACAAGATAGTCAAGTTAAACCAGGTGATATCATTTTAATTGATGGGCAACCAATTGCAGATAAGAAAGAAAATGTCTATATAATTTGTAATAAGCCAACAGGAATTACTTGTACTGCGAATCCAAACATAGAGGGTAATATTATTGATTTTATTAATTATCCTGAGCGAATTTTTGCAGTTGGTAGATTAGACAAGGCCTCAGAAGGATTACTGCTGCTAACGAATGATGGTAATATTGTTAATGATATTTTGCGTTCGGAAAACAATCATGAAAAAGAATATATCGTGACAGTTGATAAATATATTACCGAATCATTTATTGAAGCGATGGGAGCAGGTGTTGAAATTCTTAATACGATCACAAAACCCTGTCAAGTGTCTCGAATTAATGATTACCAATTGAGAATGATCATTACAGAGGGACTTAATCGCCAAATAAGGAGAATGTGTAAAGTTTTTGGTTTCCAAGTCGAGCGTCTACAACGAGTAAGGATTATGAATATTGAGCTTCAAGAACTTTCGCTAGGCGACTGGCGGCACCTTGGTGAAAATGAACTAAGGGAACTTATCACGTTATTAGATTAAGCCATAAGTGGAGAATTGAAAGCAAGGTAAGGTGAAGTTAACACTAACTCAAAAATTCCAAAAGGTTGTGATGTGAATGTGTCTAATTTTATTTGCTTATCATCAACATCCTAAATTTAAACTTATTGTTGGGGCGAATCGTGATGAATTTTACGATCGACCAACTACTCATGCTCATTTTTGGGAAGATCATCCTCAAATCCTTGCGGGTCGTGATTTATTAAAAATGGGCACATGGATGGGGATCACAAAGACAGGACGGTTTGCGGCGTTAACCAATTATCGTGACCCAGGTGAACTAACCGCAGGGAAACAATCACGAGGAAATTTAGTGGCAGATTTCTTGAAAGGAGAGACCGTAGCGGAGAATTATTTAGCAGAAGTAGCTAAGAAGCGGGATTTATTCGCTGGCTTTAACTTATTAACAGGAAGTAAGGATGAGCTCTACTTTTATTCTAATATTGAAAACAAAGTAAAGAAGCTAGATCCAGGTATTTATGGACTTAGTAATAACTTTTTAAATACTGATTGGCCAAAAGTAAACCGAGGAAAAGCTGGCTTAACTAGAATAATCAATGAGAGTGATAACAAAATTGGTGCAGAGCTTATGCAACTGCTTCAAAATAGCGAACGAGCTCCAGATAAAGAACTTCCAAGTACAGGAGTTCCTTTAGAATGGGAACAGCTTCTTTCACCATTATTTATTGAGAGTGAAACATATGGTACAAGAAGTTCAGCAGTAATGTTATTGTCAGACAATGAAATTATAATGACAGAGCAGATTTATTCGCAAGGTAAAACAAAGGACCAAGAATTTCGTATTAAGTTGAATTAGTGTCTGGTACCACAAAAACAAAAGCAGGAAATGTCCGTTTGAAGCGGATATTTCCTGCTTTTGTTACTATTTTTTTATAGATTTGCTGATGTTATAATTGACTATTTTTCAAGTCATATAAAAATCCAACGCCCCCCCCGATAATAGCGGGAAGCACCCATGCTAAGCCTATTGAAGCAAACGGTAGTTGAACTATTAGTAGATTTAGTAAATTAAGATCTAGTCCATACATTGTTAACCCCTCAATTAGACTAACAGAACCTGTCAGTAATACAGCACCGCGATATACATTTTGCGAGCCTTTAAGGAAGCGATGTAAAAATGAAAGGGCTACTAATACGATTGTAATCGGATAAACCATTACTAATACAGGTACTGACATCGTAATAATTTGATTTAAACCAAGATTCGATACGAAAAAACTAAATAATACGATAATAGTGACGGTAGCTTTATAGCTAATCTTCGTTGCTCGTTTCGTAAAGTATTGACTACAAGCAATCGTTAATCCAACAGAAGTGGTTAAACAAGCGAGAAGAACAATAAGTCCTAATAATAGCTTACCGCTTGGTCCAAAAAGTAGCTCTGATGCACTCGACAGAATTTGACTACCATTTTCATATGAACCGTTGCTGGCCATTTTCACACCTATCCAACCGAGAGAAACATAGACAAAAGTGAGACCGATTCCTGAAATTAATCCAGCAATTAACGAATGTTTTACAAGTTGGCGCTTATCATTGATGCCATTTTCTTTAAAAGCAGTAATGACAATAATCCCAAATGCAAGTGCTGCAATCGTGTCCATCGTTAAATAGCCCTCAAGAAAACCGGTAAAGAATGGTGCCGAACTATATTTTTCTGAAACAGGTAAAGCAGGTGCATCAAGATTAATAAAGCTCGCAATAACTAAAGCAACGATAGCTAGTAATAATGCTGGTGTTAACCACTTACCAACACGATCTACTATTTTTGATGGATTTAAACTAACAACGTAAACAATGGAAAAAAATACAATTGTAAAAAATAGTAATGATAGCGCTTCCATTGTACTACCTTGAAAAAATGATCTAACTCCCATTTCATAAGCAACTGTTGCAGCACGAGGGATTGCAAAAAATGGCCCTATTGCCAGGTAAACCATGGTAACAAACACAAATCCAAACATTGGATGAACTCGATTAGCCAGTCCTTCAGCACCACCTGTTACTTTGGCAATCGCAACAATTGCTAGAATTGGTAAGCCTACACCAGTTAGAATAAAGCCACTTATTGCCATCCAAAATGAAGTTCCTGCTTCCATTCCTAAGAAAGGCGGGTAAATTAAATTTCCTGCTCCAAAAAATAAAGCAAATAACATAAAGCCTACTAACCATGTTTCTTTCATTTTCATAATAATTCCTCCGCTAATTTGTCTTACTGCGACAACTTATCGTTTAAGTAAAATCACATTATTATCCTAACAAATCAAAGACATTGTAATTGAATTATGTAACAATTATGATTATATAGTATTGTCACAATCTTTCAAAGCTTTTCAGATAAGATTAAATTTTCAGAAATCTTTATCTAAAAGGATTTTTTGTATTAATGCAGACTGGTTTATGATTAAAAACAAAATATTACAATAATTATTAATTGGGTTCCTTCAGCGCATTTTTGTGAATTTATCACATGGTGTCAGGCACCATGTGATAAATTCACAAAAATATTGGAAGAATATTCTTGCAATTACAGATATAGAAGTGTAATATTACACTTAAAGAGTGAATTAACCATAAAGGTGTTGAAATGTAATATGGATAAAGAACAAGTAACTGAGCTTATATCTAGTAAAATGAAGCTAATTAGAACAGAAAGGGGTTATACGCAGTTTAAAATGGCAGAAGTTCTAGGGATGTCTAAGAAAACGCTCGTTCAAATTGAAAAAGAGCGAACAAAGGCGGGGTGGACAAATGTAATTGCTGTTTGTGCTTTATTTAGAAGTAGCGAAGTTTTACAATCTGCCCTAGGTAGTGACCCACTAGAAATAATTGAAATAGTTGCCCATGAAAGTATATCTAGGCCAAAGCAAAAAACGATGGGAGGTAAAGTTTGGTGGAAAGAGATTAGTAAAAAAAATCGCTTTTATTTACAACAAAATCTAGTTAGTCTCCATTTTCGGATTATTGACGAAGACGATTATCGCTGGTTTAGTACGTTTGATCAAAATGAAGCGGAACTGCACTTAGATGAATTGTCGTTAAATAAGTAAGTGAGGGATCTTCAGAAAAAAGGGTTAACGAACTATACAAGGGGGAATAGTTTTGAATAAGCCATTTGGGGTAAAGGTAGTCAGTGCAATCTTTTTTAGTGCAACTATTGGGTTTGCTGGTTTTGTTGCAGCGATCTTCTCAGCACTAATGGGTGGAGAAAAATTTTACATGCCACTCATTATTGTCATTACTGGAGGCATCATCATCTTTATGATCATTGGAATATTTAAGCTAGTTAAGCCGAGAATTTTTAAACTATCGATGATTAGTTTTGTTTCGTTAGCGCTTGCTACTTTAGGTGCTTATGAAATAAACAAAGCCTATCATGATAGTTTCGCGGCAGTCGATGATAATGAAGTAGATTTATATGAGTACCATCCTTTCTCAGAAACAACAAAAGCAGTTTCATTACCAGAACCAGCAAGTATTACTCTCGAGGAACAGCTGCCTATACTAGACGGAGCGACAGCTCTTTATCCTATTTACGCGGCATTTGTAAAAGCTACCTATCCTAAAAAAGAATATGACACTCTTAAGAGTGAAGTAATGGTCACTAAAACAAATCAAGCTTATCTAAATCTAATTAATGGTAATGCTGATATTATTTTTGCAGCGGGTCCATCTAAGCGACAACTCCAATTGGCAGAACAGCGAGGAGTTGAACTGAGGTTAACTCCAATTGGAAGAGAAGCATTTGTATTTTTTGTCAATTCAAGAAACCAGGTTGAAAGTCTAACTCTGAGTCAAATTCAAGCAATTTATGCGGGTGAAATCTTGAATTGGAGTGAGGTTGGGGGTAATAGCAACTCGATTCGCGCCTTTCAACGTCCGGATGATAGCGGCAGTCAAACGGCATTGGAAAAGCTAATGGCTGATAAGCCGTTAATGACTCCGCCAAAGAAAGATGTTGTAGCAGGGATGGGTGGGATTATTTCCGAAACATCAAACTACCGAAATTATCGAAACTCGCTAGGCTACTCATTTCGTTTCTTTTCTACTGAAATGGTGAAAGACGGTGAAATCCGTCATTTGCAAATTAACGATGTTTTTCCAGATAAAGAAACGATTCGCAGCGGCGAGTATCCATTAACTGCTGAATTCTACGCGATAACCGCCGGCAGTGACAATCCAAATGTTGAGCCGTTTATTGAGTGGATCTTGTCTGATCAGGGTCAAATGATTATTGAAAAAACAGGATATGTTCCGATTAAGTGATAGAATTAAGATAATAAAGTAGCATATAAAATTATTTGAAAGGGTGGCGTTTATGGCAGCAATTGAAGATTTTATGAAACTTGATATTCGTATTGGGACAGTAATCGAAGCAGAATTTTTTCCGAAAGCGAAAGTACCAGCAATTATCATGAAAATAGATTTTGGTGAAGTAGGCATAAAGCAAACAAGTGCGCAAATAACTGAACGCTATCTGCCTGAACAATTGGTTGGTAAACAAGTAGTAGCGGTCGTCAATTTCCCACCAAGAAAAATCGCTGGCTTTACGAGTGAAGTACTAGTGCTCGGTGGTGTTCCAAAAAATGGTGACGTTGTCTTACTTGCACCTGACATGACGCTTCCAAATGGAACACCAATTGCTTAGCAAGCAATGAAAAAGGTAAGCCGCACATCCATTTTCGGCTTACCTTCATATATGTGTTGCCCCAAGGGGTTTCGCTTTGCTTAGTCAATATGTACCACTACATTAAAGATGCTACTTTTGTTTTTCAACTGGAAGGATCGAAATAATCTCTATTTCACTAAAATTCTCATCATATGAACGAACATCTATTTGACCAAAAAAGATCTCGCCCATACTACCATCTGCTGTGTAGGAGATGTATTCGAAATATACATGAGTGTCAAATTGGTTAGCAACTGGATCATATTGAACTGAAATATATTGTGCGAAATTCCCGTTGACAGTTGGATTTGTGTACTCATCAAAGTAAGGGATTTCGACGTTATAAATGATTGGGTGAGGGAGACCTAATTCTTGAAAACCATGAAAAAACTCCTTGATTTTATCGTTTTCCACTTCGGTCAAGGCGCTTGATTGCTGAGTTGTAATAATCTCAGCAATAAATTCCTTTGTATAATCCTTAACTGCATCATTTCCCATGAAAAAAAATGAGGTTACGACAATAGATCCAATAATAAATATAAATGAAATCAAAGCTAAGTGCTTCATAAAATCAGCTCCATGATTGTTAATTTTTTTAAAGATTAGTATAACATATTACATACAGAGAGCTAACAATTTTGCTTGGCAACGATAGAAATTTCCGAAACTTTTGCCTTGTGTAACTAATTGTGTTTTATTCCTAAAGAAAGCTTCAGCTAGTAGAGGATGTTCAAGTCATTCCATTTTTATTAACGAAAATTAACTATAATTAGATTTCTCAGGGTAAATGAATTTCATAATGCAGATTCTGCGCTACTAGATGCAGATTAATGTGGCTAGTTTTTGGTATTATGAATTTCATTCAGGTAAATAAATTTAGCTAAGGAGGAGCAATATGCGTTTCTTAATTGTTGGAGCAGGTGGAGTCGGTGGCTATTTTGGCGGTCGACTTATTGAAAAAGGAGAAGATGTTACGTTTTTAGTTCGTCAAAATCGTAAAACACAATTAAAAACGGCTGGTCTTGTTATTAAAAGTAGTCATGGTAATTTTCAAACAGATGTTAAAGCAATTTGTACGGGCGAAGAAAAGAAACCGTTTGATGTTGTGATTATAACCGTGAAAGCATATCATTTAGCTCAAGTTATCACAGATATAGCACCATACGTGGGAGAAAATACAATGATTATTCCACTTGTTAATGGTTATATTCATTACGAAACATTACATCAAGCCTTTGGCAAAGAAAAAATTCTTGGTGGCCTATGCTTCATTGAAACGACTATAAATGATCAAGCTGAAATTGTTCAAACAAGCAATAGTCACGATTTTATTTTTGGTGAGTGGGATGGTTCAAAAACAGAACGGGTAACACTATTAGCTGAGCATATCCGAGGAACGAAATTTAATTCTGTCCTGAGTGAAAAAATTTATAGCGATGTCTGGAACAAATACATTTTTATTGCGACAATGAGTGGTGTAACAACGTTAATGCGGTCGCCAATTGGACCAATTATAACTGACGAAAATGGGCAAACAGTTTGTAAAAGATTACTAGCTGAAATTGTTTTAATAGTAAGAGACTATGATCAAACAGTTCAAGAAGATATCGCCGAGCTTACCCTACATAAACTTCAATCCATTGAATTTTTGATGAAGTCTTCGATGCAGCGCGATATGGAAAATAACCGAAACGTTGAAGTAGAACATTTTCATGGGTTTCTACTAAATTTAGCAGAAAAACAAGGAAAAGACCGAAATGACTTTCCAATCCTAACAACAGTTTATAGCAATTTAAAAATTTATGAAAGCTTACTTTAGAATGTTGGTGTCTGACACCACGTAAACACAAAAATACCCCACGAATCCATGGTGGGCGGACGTTTTTTCGATAATCTAACAAAAAAGGCAAATCGCAAATGTAGATTGTGTGGTTTGCTTTTTTGTATTGAAGTGACATTCTCTTCTCATTAAAATCGTGAGCGATTGATAAATGGCAATTATTTTATTTTCATTAACGGTTTAGGCACTTGTATTGTTGTTGCTACTTTGCGGAATTTTTTTCTGATTCTAACAATTCCGTGAGCGGTTATGAAATTTACTCAGTCGTGTAACTTAATAATCTATTATGACGACAAAAGAGTAAGACAACATCTTAGCGATTTCACTAAAAAAGACTGGTTTACGAAAATACAAGGGGGCCTAAACATGAAAAAAGTGTATCTACTGACTAGTTTCATCATCTTCGCTGTGCTAATTTTTAGTGTTGCAATCTCAAATCAACAAAGTAGTAACGAAACACCAATAATCGAGAATGATCTTCCTTTCGTTGGGACAGCGAAAAATTTTGAAAAATTATTAAAAGACATGAATCAAAGAGAAAATAATTTTGCGATGCGAACTGAAGTTTCTATGGACATGGCAGTAGAATCGTCTAAAGATGCAGTTAGTAGTAGTGGATCTGATCACTCATCAACGAACGTCCAAGTAGAAGGTGTAGATGAAGCAGATAGCGTCAAAAATGATGGCGATTTTATTTATCAACTTCGCGATAATCAGCTAATCATTTCAAAAGTAAATCCTCCAACAGAAATGAAGGTTGTTTACAAGGAAGACTTTGATCACAATGAATTTTTTCCTCGGGAAATGTATTTGGATGATCAACACCTGGTCCTAATCGGGGCAAGACCGCTGTATGATCAAAAAAATTATTATCATCAAGAATTCACTAGTATCAAGGTCTATGATCTAAATGACCGTAGCAACTTAACGTTAGTTCGTGAAGCAGAAGTCGAAGGATATTATTCTTCTTCTCGAAAAATTAATGACGCACTATACATTGTCACGAATAAGCATTTACCGTATTATTTATTGGATGAAATTCAAAACAAGGTAGATAGGGAAACGTTTATTGATGAAATGAAACCAAGCTATCGTGATTCAGCTTTTTCTGAGGAACTTAAAATGGTTGATTGGGATGAAGTAAATTACTTTCCTGGATCTCCAGAAAGCAATTACTTGATTGTTTCAGCATTGGATTTAGCAGATCTAGATAAACCTATTTCAGTTAATCCATATTTAGGAGCAGGTAATACGATTTATGCATCACAGGAACATTTATATGTGACAAGAACTCATTACGAGTATGAAGGGAACTTTTGGAACACAAAGGAGATTATGATTGCCCCAACTGCCACTAAACAGGAAACCTTTATTTATAAATTCAAATTAAATGAAGGGGATGTAACATTTTTGACTGAAGCGAGTGTAAAAGGGGCTCTATTAAATCAATTCTCAATGGATGAGCATAACGGTTATTTTCGGATTGCAACAACCTTTGGGGATATGTGGTCAGAGACAAATCCGTCAGAAAACCTCTTATTTGTTCTTGATGAAAACTTAAAAGTTAGCGGTTCAATTACAGGGATAGCAAAAGGAGAACGGATTTTCTCAGCTCGTTTTTTAGGTGATCGTGGTTATATTGTCACCTTTAAACAAGTAGACCCATTATTCGTCTTAGATTTAAAAGACCCAACAAATCCAACGATCCTCGGAGAATTAAAAATACCCGGCTTTAGTGATTATTTGCATCCTTATGATGAAAACCATATTATCGGTTTTGGAAAAGATACAACTGAAAATAATCGAGGGGGTGTGATGGTAGAAGGTTTTAAGATGGCCTTGTTTGATATTACTGACGTCAATAATCCAAAAGAAAAGTTTGTTGAAATTATCGGCGACAGTGGCACACACTCTGAACTACTTTATAACCATAAAGCACTATTATTTTCAAAAGAGAAAAATATTATCGCTTTTCCGATCGAAGTGTATGAAAACAATGATAATCAAACGAACAATGAAATTAATAATAGCAGCATCCCAAGTGATCGGATGATGATGTATCCATCGTTTTCATTTCAAGGAGCTTATGTTTATGGATTAGATCTTGATAATGGATTTAAACTTCAAACCCGGATCTCTCATTATGATAAGAAGCCTGATCAATCGTCTGAGTATTATTACGACTACCAAAAACATATTTCACGAATGATTTATATTGAAGAAAACTTGTACACATTGTCCAATTATAAAATAGAAGCACACGACTTGAATAACTTCACCAAAAAAGCTGAGTTAGTTTTCACAAAATAATCACTGCGGTGTCATAATCACTGCGGTGTCAGGCACCAAAAAGATACAAAAATACCCCATCCAAACAAACGGTATGGGGGTATTTTTGTGGAGGTGCTCTCATCAAAAAGCTTTCAGTTAGGTTGAGGTAAAGAATGCTTTATTTAAAGCGCTTTAAAATATGTTGGTATCCATAAATGGTGAGAGCAAAACCTAAAAATGAAAAGTAGATATGTTTCGGTTTAAAATTCACTAATTTATAAAGTTTCATCCTTTGAAACAGATGATTTAAAGGATAAGAAAATATCCAATCAATGATTAGATTAACCAAAAAGTATTTTTTGAAATTTCCAAATGTAAAATGAAAAATCCATAATGTGCCCACAAAAAAAGGTCCTAAAATAAAACTTAAATCGTTAAAAAGTTTATATTTCCAGCCGCCTTTGACGACCCACCATTTATATGGAACTGCTAAAGAACACATTCCTACCACAAGTATTGAAGCAAAAAGAGAAACAGGAAAAAAATTCCTAATTGATTTTTTAGGAAGAACAACAACGGATAACCAAGGAACAATAACTAAAATGGTTCGAATAAAATTAGGTTTACTCATCAAAATTCCTCTTTTCATCAGGACTTATTGCCGCTGGATAACGATTACACTCTACCAATCATTTTGCAGAAAAGAGCCCCATTCATCCCTCTACTTTTGCAACGCCCAATGCAAGATGTTCCCAAAGCATATTTTCGATTTCATCAACTAATTCGACTGGACAATCGATAACCAAAATCACTTCTGAATTTTTACCTTTTAGTTGTCTTTTATTCTTATGAATAACTTTATAAATGATGTAATTAATAATAAATCCAATTACAAAACCAACCGCCGCCCCTATTAAGCCCCAAAAAATTGGACCCCATTCTAACGCAAAACCGACACTGGCTCCGATTACAGAAAAGGCTGTTGCTAATGCTGCGCTCTTATCAAACATACTAATTCCATCGGCTCGATGAAGCGTGTCAAATAATTTTCTTTCCTCGACTCGATTATTTAGCGGGATAGCGAGAATATGATCTTTTTTTATGCCAATTTTTTCCAATGAAGTGATCGCTATTTCAAGGAAAATGGAATGTTCAAAAGTTGAAAAAATTTGCAAAGTCCTCACCTCAAGCTTTTTTTGGAATTTTTAGACGGTACTGTTGATAATTATTCTTTAAAAATTTCCTTTGCTCGCTATCATATAGTTTATTATTTTCTACCGTATTAACGTAAGCATCATAAATGGCGAATCCGTAGTGCGAAGGTAAGAACAGAAACCACTGCGGGTCGATAACTTGTGTCGAGAGACTGAATTCTCCAAGAAAAAGCAAATGAACAGCATTGAGAGCATTAGAATAATATACAAAAACAATGATAAATATTAGCATAAAAAGGGCCACAAGGATTCGATGGATATAAAGTTGCCCCATCCCAGGCATTAGCACTGACCACATGACCGCCGTTGTAGGTTTTCGTTTATCTAAGTAGTTGATTTCCGTGGCTCCAATGCTGAATGTGTTGAAATTGGAATTTTCTCGTTCAGCTAATACATATATTTTGTTGAGATCAACAGTCGTTCGATAACTATCCCAGATTCCAAAAATATAAACAGGAATATATAAGAGCATCCATCTTGGTTCAAGAACTTCCTTTGCCATTTCGAAATTACCAGTAAAAGAATAAACCATAGCATGATTAATGTTAGCCATATTATTAATGAGGATTTCCCAAATAAATAAAGCATAACCTCTTAAATATTTAGACATTAGCAGATGACCAAAACCAGGAAATGCAGCTGACCACCAAGCTATCATATATGGGTTTCGCAGATGTAATTGAGTTGTACCAAAAACACTTACATGGGCTTTAAAGCGCCGCTCGTTATTTGTTGGGTTGAAATTGTTCATATGTTACTCCCTCTTGTTCATGCATTCTATATTATAATTTACAATAATTTAGGATTTATGTACTCGTAGTTAAAAAAACTATTAGCTCAGCATAATATTGACGTAACTTATTGGAGAAAGCTTTGTTCATAAAAGGCTTGCTTCAATTTGCTCATAACTTCACACGGTGTCAGACACCGGAGAGAGCTTGTATTTGACACTACGAAAATAAGTAATTTCGCTAATGTGTTTATCACAGTGAGTCTTTGTCGAAAATGAGAATAGCTGAATAAAAAGTGGGGAAAAACCTTGAATACAAATTTCTTTCATTTATCGCTTGAACTTATCACAGGATTTTTTGGATTATTGCTAATAACAAAAGTATTAGGTAAAACACAAATCACCCAGCTTACACCATTTGATTTTGTTTCTGGACTTGTTATGGGGGAGTTGTTAGGCAATGCAATTTATAATAAAGATATTAGTCTTCGTTATGTCCTCTATGCGATTACATTGTGGGGATTGCTCATTTATACTTTGGAGGTGATCACGCAAAAATTTAAAAAAACAAGATCAATCTTAGAGGGAAACCCTGCAATTATTATTCGGAATGGGAAAATTGATCGAGAGCAATTGAAGAAAAATAAATTAGACTTAAATCAGCTTCAACATCTACTTCGCGATAAAGATGTGTTTTCAATGCGTGAAGTGGAGTATGCAATATTGGAACCGAATGGAACTGTCAATGTGTTACGAAAAACAGGGTACGAGAAACCGATAAATAGCGACTTGAATTTACCTCCTAAACAAGTGCACCTGCCGATCGCCTTAATTATTGACGGCGAAGTACTATCGGATAATCTTAAGCAATCTGGATTTGATGAAGAGTGGCTTCAACGTCAACTGAGCTCACGCGGAATCGTTAAAGCTGACCAAGTTTTTTTTGCGGAATGGTTAGAAGGTGATTCGTTATATATTAGTCAATATATTGAACCAAAACTTCATCAGTTGTAGAAAATCACATACCATGGTGTCAGACACCACGAAAACACAAAAATACCCCCTGAATCCACAGAGGGAGGACGTTATTGTGAGTCTAAATAAAAAAGAAACCGCAAATGGATACCATTCCACTTGCGGTTTGTCTATTGAAGTCTGTCACAACAAACTAATCCGGAATTATTCAGACAAGCTTAGAGGACCCATTCAACAACTTGATCTTTTTCTTTGCGAGTTTTCGGTGGTGGATCATCGACGCGATAACCAAAGGCAACCATAACTGAAATATCAAAACTTCCGTCTTCGAGCAAACCGGCCTCATTAAAAATTTTGTGTGCTTTGTTACGATCAAATCCTTCTATTGGGCATGAATCAATGCCGATTTGAGCTGCAGCTGTCATCATGTTTCCTAAAGCGATATAAGTTTGCTTACTAGACCAATCAAACATCGTCCTATCATTGTCAAGTAAATGTTGACCAGCTTCTTGAAAAGACTTATATTTATTTTGAATTTGCGCAATCATATTTTCAGGTGTTTTTTTAACGTCCTTTAAGTGGTTAGCAATATACTCAGAATCGTATTTAGTGTCTTTTATTGTTCTGGCAAGAATGACAACAAAATGACTAGCCGTAGGCAGTTGTCCTTGCGCTCCTCCACAAACTTCTTTTAAGCTATTTCGCAATTCTTGATTTTGGATGACGACAAATTTCCACGCTTCAATGCCAACCGAACTTGGTGAAAGTCTTGCAGTTTCTAAAATGAAATCAAAGTCCAAGTCTGTAATTTTTTTATCAAGATTAAATTTCTTCGTTGCATGTCTAAAATGGAAAGCATCAAGAATTTGTTGTTTAATGACTTCTTTGTCGTTCATAATTCACACTCCTTAAATTATCTATTTGAATGAATTTCATAATGCAGAATCTGCGCCACTAGGATACTATATATAGTTTAATTAATAGATTTTCGACTATATATAGGTTTATGTGGCTGGTTTTTGGTAGTATGAAATTCATTCATTTATGCTAACAATAGCTCAGTAGCAACTATATAATCAACCTTTTAGCGAATAATAGGATTGTTCAATCCATAGGAATACCGTTTTTGGTATAATTGAAATTAGATAAGTTTTTGAACATGTACAATAGAATGGGGGAGCTGTTTGTGAAAACTATTGGTCTTATCGGTGGAATGAGCTGGGAATCATCGGCAGAATATTATCGGATCATCAATGAAGAAGTAAAACAAAAATTAGGTGGTTTACATTCGGCGAAATGCCTTTTATACAGCGTTGATTTTGAAGAGATTGAACGTTACCAAGCCAATGGTGACTGGGAAAGTGCAGGTAAATTATTAGCTAATGTTGCTTATTCTCTAGAAAAAGCAGGAGCCGATTTTATTGTTATTTGTACAAATACGATGCACAATGTTGTTCATTTTATTGAAGAAAAAATTAGTATCCCAGTTTTACATATCGCCGAAGCGACCGCAACTCAAATTAAAAAAACAGCAATTACTAAGGTTGGGTTACTCGGAACGAAATATACGATGGAGCAAGATTTTTATAAATCTCGGATAGAATCGAAAGGAATAAAGGTTTTAGTCCCGAATCAAACTAATAGAGAAACTGTAAATAAAATTATATATGAGGAATTATGTTTGGGTAAAATTCAGCAAAACTCAAGAGAGTATTATAAAAAAGTAATCAAAGATTTAGTTGATAACGGAGCAGAAGGCATCATATTGGGTTGCACAGAGATTGGCCTATTGGTTAAAGCTGAGGACTCGGAAGTTCCGCTCTTTGACACGACCGTCATCCATGCTCTTGAAGCTGTGAACTTTGCATTAGCAAGGGAAATATAATTTAGGGGGAGATATGTGTGTATGATATCGTCATAGTTGGCGGGGGAATTGTCGGTTTATCGACTGGGATGGCATTGCTTGAAATGTTTCCGAATTATAAACTAGCAATTATCGAAAAAGAGGAACAAGTAGCGAAGCATCAAAATTCATTCAAGTAAATAAAGATAAATGGAATTTATTTCGTTCATTAAAGGAGTATAACATGTCTATGGTTGCCTTTATTATGGGAATTTCATTCATTCTAATCCATGTGTTTGCAAATGAGATTATCCCTTCAAATAAAATTCAGCGATTAAAATGGTTTTCATTTTCAGGAGGGTTAGCTGTATCATATGTTTTTGTATATGTTCTTCCTACTCTTCACAAAGAACAAATGTTAGTGAAAGATTATGGGGATTTCCTTGCAATGGAGTCAGAATTATATTTTATTGGTTTAATAGGCTTGTTAATTTTTTATGCTCTACAAAAGTACGCAAGAAAAACACAACTGAACATCACTAAGAATAAACCTAGCAAGGTGTTTTGGTTACAAATCATCTTTTTTTCTATTTATAATATGCTTGTAGCCTACACTATCATCTCTCATGATGTTTCAGGAGTACAAGCTGTATTCTATGGACTTGCGGTTGGGCTTCATTTTGTTGCTGTCGCTCATGACTTATGGAGAGAATTTGGAGCTATTTATAATAAAGTAGGTAGATATGTACTAACTTTGGGAATTATCCTAGGCTGGTTATTGGGCGTTGCTTTTAAACTATCGGCTCTCACGGAATCTGTTATTTTTGCATTTATTGCGGGAGCTATGATTTTAAATGTTTTAAAGTATGAATTACCCCCAGATAGTGAAGCGCATTTTGGTATGTTTGCATTTGGAGTCGTCTCATATACCTCAATTACCATGTCCCTTAAGTTTTTCTTCCAATGGTAAACGCACTGAAAAAACCTTCATTAACCCAATGATTATTGTCGACATTAAATTCGGCAATTGATTCGACTTACATTTAAAATGATTGGGTGAACTAGTATAATTGGAATTAGATATATTTTTTGAAGACCTTCTTTTTGAATACACTATTTATGATTAATTTAGGGGGAACTATGTGTGTATGATATCGTTATTGTTGGTGGGGGAAGGTGAGACATAATTATGTATGAACTAAAAACAAAAGAAAATGACAGCAATGTCGTTGAGTTTATTGAAGAAGTCGAAAACGCTAAAAAACGTGAAGATGCATATAAATTATTAGATATTTTTACTGAAACGACAGGTTACCAAGCAAGGATGTGGGGTCCAAGTATTATTGGATTCGGTGCATATCATTATAAATATAAATCTGGACACGAAGGGGACGCACCGTTAGTTGGGTATTCACCTCGAAAAACTAAAATTAGTTTATACTTTGCAACAGGTGACACACACCGAGAAGATTTATTAAAGAGTTTGGGAAAATACACGACAGGAAAAGCGTGTGTGTACATAAATAAAGTAGCAGATATTGATATTGATGTGTTAAGAGCATTAATAAAGCAATCTGTCATGTTTTTGAAAGAAACCTACTCGAATCAATGAGGCTTTAATCAACAAATTGTCCGTTTTCGATTAACAAACGAATCTAAATTAGGAAATTAATTCGCATTTCATTTATAATAAGGGAATAAAACAAATAGAGGATGAAGATAACTTGACTGAAAATAAACTACAGAAAATGCCTTATATCTACACCTATTCACCTCACCTGTTTGAAATCCCTTTGTGTCGCTTGGAAATGCGTTCCCTTTTTGGTTTTGATAGCCAATCAAGCATCCTTGAAAGCAAATTGAAAATCGACCCGAGCCGAAGTCCATTTATAAAAGCGAGAATTGATATTATTTTTGAGGGAAATTGCTTGGCGGACATTGTTAATCAGGTTGAAGGTTATAAAATTTCAGGATCAACATTCAAAGTGATTTTTGTTAAAAATAAGGATTTAGATCCACTTGAAAAAGTAAGGTTTGAAACAAGGCGTAAAATTGAGCGTGAAATTGGCTTAGTTATTGATGGAGATGTCGATCTTGATAAACCAGAACGAATGTTTTGTATCATGAAAGTTAATGGGCGCTTTGTATTTGGTGAATATTTCATAAGTGAGTCCATATGGTTAAAGCACCAAGACAAGCCACAAAATTATTCAGTTGCACTAGGAACACGCTTAGCTAGAGCTGTTGCAAATATAGCGGTACCTAATCCAAAGGATATTAAAGCGATTGATCCTTGTTGTGGAATAGGTACTGTTTTGATAGAAGCATTATCGCTGGGAATTGACATTGTTGGAAGGGATCTAAATCCACTCGTACTTCCTGGAGCTCGAGAAAACATCGCTTATTTTGGACTGAATTGCGAAGTTACTTTAGGCGATATCCGAGAAGTGACGGGCAATTATGATGTTGCTATCATTGATATGCCGTACAATCTAAGTTCAGTGCTACCTCCAGAAGTGCAGCTTGAGATGCTCCAAAGCGCGCGAAGCTTTGCTAAAAAATTAGTCGTAATAACGCTTGAGCCGATTGATTCTGTTCTTGAAAAAGCCGGATTTATCATTATTGACCGTTGTGATGCAAAAAAATGGACACTTACTCGTCAAGTCATTGTTTGTGAATAATGAGTTAAGTAATTTTTTGGATATAAGATAATGATTTGTAAATGATAATATGGATGAAAATGGAAAGTGGTTATTTAATACACTTGCTTCGACCTATGTTAAGATTAATGATAGATATTAGCACCTAGAGGGGAAATGGTAAAATAAAATGAATGTTTTTATTACAGGAGCAACTGGATTTTTAGGTACAGAACTAGTAAAATCCTTAGTCAAAGAGGGACATGATGTTTATTTACTAATTCGCAGTATGAAAAAAGCTAGGGCCTTACTTGAAAAATTACCAACAGGAGAAAGACAACAAGTTAATTTTATTGAAGGTAATTTAGAAACAACGAAATTAGGCATGACTGACCAAGCTGTGAAAAAGCTTGGCGATAAAATAGATATCATTTACCATACTGCCGCTTTTTTATCATTTGATGAAACGTTGAGGGCAGAAATTTTTAAAACGAATCTTGAGGGAACAAAATATGTATTAGAATTTGCAAAGGAAATCAATGTACCGAAATTTATTTATGTAAGTACAGCTTATACTTTAGGAAATCAAACGAATGGATATGAGAAACTATACTCATTAGATACAAATTTTGTTAATAGTTATGAAGAAAGCAAATGCCATAGTGAACACATCGTAATGAGTTATAGTGATACATTTGATGTGGCAATTATGCGCCCTTCGATTATTATCGGTGATTCGATTACTGGAGAGGCGAACACCACTTTTGGATTATACGGTATTTTAAAAACAGTCCAGCTGTTAAAAAAGCGATCAATCAGACTAGATAAGGAATTATATGTAAGATTACTAGTCGATAAAGATGCGGTTGCAAACATCGTCCCGGTTGATTATGTTGTACAAGCACTTTTGTTAGCAATGAATAGTAGTAATAATAAGTCTGTGTATAATGTGACAAACCCAAATCCACCAACAAACGAACTCATTTTCCAAATAGTAAAAGATGCATATAATTTTAAAACATTAGACATAGCGTCAATTGAAGCAGCATCGGACTTAACAGAGTTTGAACTGTCTTTTAATAAGCCGCTAGAAGTTTTTAAAGACTATATAAATCGTTCTATTTATTTTGAATCTGAAAATACAAACGAACTTTTTAATCAAAAAGGTCTGGCACCATTAAAAATGGATGCTGACATGCTCTACCGGATTATCAGTGGCTATAACAAAGGAGCGTTAGTTTCAAATAAATAATAGATGAAGAAAGTGTAAATCTCTAAATGAGATTTTACACTTTTTAAATATTTTAGGAGTGATTTTGTGAAACTTTGTCCAGAGTGTGAGAGTGATAATATAGAAAGAAGTTCTTCCACTTTATTTAGAGTTTTCATTTCTCTGATTTTAATTTTCATCATTCCATATGGATTTCTTTTTTGCTGGGTTCCGTTCGTCTTAGCCCATAAATACCGCTGCAAACATTGCTTTAGCGAAGGGAAAGAAGCTAGCTTAGTAGAAATTGATGGGCGAGATCAAGAAAAATTTTTAACTAAGAATGCTGTAATAGAGCGAACTATGTCCGTTTTTTTAAATAAGTGGTTTGAAGAAAATCAGGGGTTATATAAGGTAATTCAACAAAAAGAACTTTATTTATTGGTAGAAATTAAGATTGATGATATCAAAACATATAAGATTACTAGTATTGAGAACAATAAATTAACTGTCGAAGATATCAGCATTTCTTTCCCAGCCTTTGTTTATCAGGATTCATTGTGGAAAGAAACGGATTTAAGTAGAGGGTTATTGACGACTAAAGAGTTAAAATTGATTAATGAAAGCGACTTACAACAGTTAAAAATGAATTTCTATAAAGAACAAAAACTTCATCAAGAACCAGTTGAAATTATTAAAATAGAGGCATACTAACTAATAAAAGAATTGAACAAAAAAAGCATCATAATCCCCTTCAAAATCTAACTGATTTTGTGGGGGATTATGGTGCTTTTTTTAATTATTAATCATCTTCGATCTATTTTTTTAGTACTTTCACTAAATTTTTACCAGTGTTACTAAAGGGATTTTATTAATTTTGTTTAATTTAGACAGAGTATAACTGTTGTGGCTTCTAAAAAAATTATCCTTCTCGTCGAATTATTTTTCTAACAATGGAAACATGTATTTGTCAACTCAAAAGCGGTCCACGAATCAGTTGAAAAAAGGTCCACTTATTTAGTTGGTTTTAGCCATGACATTGTCTCTTCAAATCGGTGACTTACTTCTCGTGAAATATCTAAGATATGTGATTTGTGAGCAAGTCTATCTACAATTGCACCAGTAAGCATCGGGTCTTTAAAAATCTCTTCCCAGCGATCAAAAGCCAAGTTTGTTGTTATGATTATTGATCCTTTATCGTTTCTATTTGATAATAAATTAAATAGTATTTCACAACCAATTTTGTCAAATGATACGTATCCCAGTTCATCTAAAACGACAAGACTGTACTTTTCAAATTTGGTTTTATATTGCGATAGTTTGCTTTCACTCATTGCTTCTTTTAACTCTATTATTAAGTTAGGTACAGAGATAAACAATACACTTTTGCCTTCCAAACACGCCTTAATACCAAGCCCAATACTATAATGTGATTTCCCGCAGCCAGGAGATCCTATTAAGATTATATTTTCTTTATTTTCAATGAACTGCAACGTTTCTAGTTCTTCGAATTTCGGTATAAATTTCTTATGGTACTTACTCTTGTCGAAGTCTTCTAAGTACTTGTTAAGAGGGAATTTAGCCCTTCTGAGTCTATGTTTTAAACCATTCTCAAGCCTTAGTTCTAATTCTCTTTCGAGTAGACGACTTATCAGCTCTCGGTGGGTCATGTTTGTATGGTTTGCTTCATCAAGAAGCATTTGATAATTGGTTTTTATATAGGGTAATTTTAGTATATGGGCCATTTCTTGTATTTGCATTTATTCCACCTCCGAGAAACATAATTCGTTATATCTAGATACTTGCCTTGTAGCGATGTTGCTAAGTGCAGTTTTATCTATGTGCATAGATGGAATAATATCGATATGAGATTTATTGTATGTTTCTAGAATCAATAGTATTTCTTCGATTGGTTTATCATCATTTTCTTGAATGATCTCTATGAATTTTTTCTTGTTTCTGCTAAAATTAGTATCATAGATGGCTTTTAACCTTGGTATGCTTTTTAGAGCGTGGGAGTTCTTGATTGCACCTGGTTTTTTGTTTAATGAGTTTAAGTAATGTTTAATTTTAATACTTATCTCGTTAGTACCATCTATTTTTTTGTGTTCACAAACGAGTATGTTGTTTGAATAAAAGCCTATTGTGTCGTAATATTTCTTGATTGTTATTAAGCGTCCTACAAGATACTCCGGTACTGAATAGTGGTTGTTATCAACTCGTACAAAACTATATTTATTTGGTTTTTGCACTGTAACTGTTGCAAGATCAAGCTTTGGTTTTGTAGGTTGAAGATGTTTTATTTCTTCAGAAATAGTGCTGTCTTTATTGAGTTCTATCAATATAGTATTCAAGTATTCACGTGCATCATCGAATGTCTTAAACTTATAAGTTAACGCAAATGCTTTGTTCCTAATTATCTTCACGCTGCCCTCCACATGACCCTTCTAATGCAAAGCTTTACATTAGAAGGGTAATGAAAAGTATATGATAATGTAAAGTAAGGCTGTTAAATAACCGTAAGTAAAGGATCCCTCGCTGTTTTACTTTACATTATCTGCAACGCAAACACTATTTTATTTATCAAATCTTTTTAGCCATTCCAATAAATCTCCACTTTTTTGCCAAGAAGGTGCACCTTTTGGTACAACATCTGTATATGCTTTTTCAATTGCTTCTCTTTTTTGTTTTGAATCTACCTTAGCGTAAATTTCAGTTGTTTGGACAGAACGGTGACCTAGTATATCACGGATGTATATGAGATTAACTCCTGCTTGGAGTAAGTGCATAGCTTTTGAATGTCTCAGACAATGACAGCTAAATCGTTCTGGGATTAATATTTGATCTTTAATACGAGCCTTGCGTGCATATTTATCTAGTATGTAATTCACCCCTGCCCGGGTCAGTTTTTCTCCTCTTTTGTTACAGAACAATGGGTACATGTTTGCTGACAAACTTAACAGCCCCTGCTCATCCATATATCGATTTAATAAATCTAACGGAGCATCCATCAGAGGGACTATCCGGGCTTTATTCCCCTTACCAATTAACTTTACAGTACATGGTCTGTCAAAACGTACTTGTGACGGAGTGAGGTCAATGATTTCCTGTACTCTTCCACCGCTTTCATACATAATTGACAAAAGAGCAAGATCTCTTCGTCCTATTTTAGTTGACTGATCAGGCATTTCCAAAAGTAGTCTGATCCCATTAAGCGTTAGGTAACTGATTGATTTTGTTTCTGTTTTCTTAACCCGGATTCCAAGGATTCTCTGCCATTCCAAAAGATTATCGGGGCTCTGATACTGGAGATATTGGAAGAAAGAGTGTAATGCCGCAAGGCGGACGTTCCTTGTGGCTGTACTACAGCCACGCTCTGTTTCTATCCAGTCAAGAAAGTGAATAACCATTTCCTTATTAATCATGCCCAGCGTCAGAGAATTTGTTTTTATTCCTTTTTTATCCTTGATAAATGTAAGGAAAAGTACAAATGTGTCTCTATAAGAGGCAATCGTATTTATACTGAACCCCATTTCTCCTGGCAGGTATTTTGTAAGAAATCCTGTCAGATAGCGAGAGAAATCAGTCGGCTTCATAATGGTCAACCTCCGGAAATACATAGGCACAAACGTTATCTACTTCTCTAATTAAATCAGGGTACATGTCAGATGTTAGCCTTACATACTTATCTGTAGCCTCTAATGACTGATGCCCAAGATATTTTGATAATATTGGGAGTGAGTAGTATAAATCTAGCCCAGCTTCTGACATTTTCACAAGAGAGTGTACACTGAAAGTGTGACGAAAGTCATGCATTCTTGGGCCAAAACCCTTCCCACCATGTGGAATTCCTGCATTCCAGAGTATTTTTCTGAACCATTCATATATTGCCTTGGCATTACATTTTTGCCCATTGTTCTTGATAAAAAAATAACCTTTCGGTTCATATTTGCCGGGACGAACATTCCTATATTGAATACACACCTCAGTTAGTGTTTCAGATAATGGGAGTATTCGGTCTTTGCCGTTTTTCGTTTCCCTGACAATAATATTTTTTGCATCAAGATCAACATCCTTACATGTTAGGGATAACGCTTCGCTGATACGGATGCCACAGCCATATAGCATTCTAAATAAAGCGGGGAGTACATACACAGTTGTTTCAAATCGTCTATTAACTTTAAGCGTATCACATGCATCGAAGAATGCATTCACTTCCTTTTTCGAGAAAATATGTGGTACAAACGTACTGCTGTACTTTTTAGGCAATCTCGGTATATGTGATGGATATCCCATATCATTTAAATAGGCGGAAAATTTTGCAATATAATGAATCCTCGCATAACGTGTCTTGTCTGATTCATTTGGACGCTTCTCACTCCATTTATCAACAATCTCCTTTGATAGACCGAGTTTTAATACGGCATTATCTATTGTAAATCTGTCAAATAACGAAAGTGTGTAAGTGGCATCAACAAACTTGTAACCGAGGTTTCTTTTGAAATCAATGTACTGTTCGATTAAACCAGCATAAATACCACAATAGTTCGGCATCATTCCACCTCCTTGGCATAAAATGGCGTTTTTAAGAGTGGAACATCTAATGCGCATTGGCTCAAAGATGTTAAGTCTATTCGTAAATAAGTTTTTGTGCTTTCGGTATTCTTGTGACCTAGCACTTCTGATATAACATGGATGGGTATTTTTTGTTCCAGTAGTTGCCCAGCAAGACTGTGCCTCAAAGCATGAGGACCATGTTTCTTTTCTGTTATGTTTTTAATGCCAGCACGACGGAGATAAAAAGTAACAATGCTATGCAAAGTCGATCTATTTAGGCAGTTATATGGCGGGATTGCATGTAGGAAGACATAAGGAAGATCAGATTTAGGCCGTCCATACTTCAGATAATCGATAATAGCCTCTCCTATTTCTATTAAAAGTGGATGCTCAATCTTATTTTTAGTCTTTTGTTGAACAAGTGTAATTGTATTCTTTTCCCAGTGTATGTTTTCAAACTTCAACAGACAGATGTCAGAAGCCCTCAATCCCAATCGTGCAGCCAATAGTATCATAGCAGCATCACGCTTCCCTTTTGGGCTACTTCTGTCAACAGTATTGATTAATGATTCAACTTCATTTTTCGTATATGTCGTGGGTAGTTTACATTGCTTCTTGTAATTGTCTTTTGGAATTAGGTATGAAAAGTCAATCCCTGTATACCCATTGTCATGTAGATATCTCATAAACCCACGTAAAGTGGTAAGCATGCTGTGGCGCGTTGCAGGTGTATAAAAACCAAGCTGATTCACAAATCCTAAAATGTGTTGTTTTTTAATTGCTTCGGTTTCCATGACTCCTTCTTCATTAAAAAAACTAAGAAAGCGATGAAGATTTAATCGGTAATGACCAAGCGTATTTTCTGTAATACCCAAAGATTTTCGGTGATTAAGGAAATCCACCATAGGATTACCGATGCAACCATAAAATTGGTAGGATTTCTTTGCCCTTCTGTATTGGAACGTTCCTGTAGACTGAAATTCAGTTAGAACATCCACACACCGGATTATGCTCTTTTCCCAATGGCTAAATTCCTCGTATTTCCCAGTACCAATAAAGTCAGCTATAAATGCTCCACCTACTGACGCTGAATAATACTCAATCTGATTGTTTTCCATAAAAGTAGCCAGTTTTTGCCACGCGGAACGATATTGGCTTATCCTTGATTCGGAATAGGACATATCCCGAAGGGATTTAACTACTTCTGAGGACAGTTGTTCAAATGTTTGATATTTTTGTTCCATAATCATAACCTCCTATATTTAACGTAGGCGACCTCGCCTATATTAAATATAGCCATTGAAAATGTAAAGTAAAACAACTAGAATCACTTTGTTTATAGTTATCTAACAGCCTTACTTTACATTATCATATACTTTTCATTACCCTTCTCGTTTCCACTGAAACAATTAGTGACGTTGATATCGAATCCGTAGTAGAGTGACAATTTTAGCAAATTCTCATTGAGGACTTTTTCAGTTTTACCTATGAATTTTGATACTACATTTCTCATATTGTCGTACACAATCTCTGAATAAACGCCACCTAACATATCGAAGAAACGCACATGAGAATCCATAAAGACGTCTTGCTTTTGATTCTTATATAAATACGCCCATCTGAAATCAGCAGCTGGTGAAGATAGTACAGCTAGATGATAGGTATTGATCTCCCCGTTTATTTCTAACTTCACTTCGCCAAAATCATATTCAAGTCTTTGCCCTAAATCATATGATTGTTTAATAAAGCATTCCTTAGGTTTGTTTCTTTTTTCTCTGATTTTATTTGTAATAGTTGTATATCCAATATCAAACTTTTCATTGACTAGCATTTGGTGAATTTGCAAATTAGTCAGCTGTTGTTTATGTCGACCTAACTCTTTACACTTTTCAGATTCACTCTCTAGGATTTCGTCTAATCTGGTATCGATTTCTGCTGTGTACTTTCTTGGCTTTCTATTTTGAGCATTATACTTTGGTGCCTCGCATATTTTTTCTTGTACTTCTTGTACTTCTTTTTTATTAACGTCTAAGGCATTCAACAGAGTATTGTTCTTCTGGTACTCATTCCAATAGATTGCGACTGTTTTCCGATTGATGTTTAAAAGCTTGGCAGCTTTTCTATTGGATACACCTTGCTGCTTTAGTTTTATTATTGCATGTTTGTCCATTATCTCAATCACTCCATCCCACCCCTTTACTGCCATCATAACAGTAAGAGATTAGTGTTAAAGTACTGGACCGTTTTTCAATTGATATTATTCTATTAATGGGCCACTTTTAGAGTATCATAAACAAAACATTAAGACATGAGTGAGGTGTAAAGTAAATGTCAAAAGATAGAGGTATTTTAATACTTATTTGGTTGGTCACAATTGGACTTCTTTACAACTATATACCGAAAAATAAAATTAGACATGCTGTATTAGTTTATTTATTTAAACAAACGATCACGTGGTTTTTTGGTATGTTTGTAGTGGAAATGAAATTAATAAAATATCCGATCAAATTATTTTTTGAGAACACAAACAAAGCGAGTTTTTCATTTGAGTATTTCTTTTTCCCTTCCTTGTGTGCTATTTTCAACCTGAATTATCCAGAAAAGAAAAATAAAATCATAAAATTACTTTATTATTTTTTTCACACAGGACTACTCACAGGTCTTGAAGTAATATTAGAAAGATACACTAATCTGATCAAATATATAAAATGGAAGTGGTATTGGACTTTCATAACGATAGGATCTACTTATTATTTGTCGAGGAGATTTTATCTTTGGTTTTTTAAAAGTGAAGTTAATTCCGAAAAGTTTAGTGAGAAGTAACAGTAAGTTCATTACTAAATAAAAGATAGTACCAATATAGATACGAGTAATTAAACCCCAAAATAGGTCAGACCATTACTGTAGCAGTAATGGTCCTAGTGTATTCCTTGTAATCCCTCAACTTTTAATATCTCAACTGCAGTGAGGCCGGTTATTCAAACAATATCTTTCACAATATATTTTTCTTAATAGTCGCGGTTTGAAAAATCGAGTTAAGTTCATCTTTGTTGCTAAGTATATCTTCGAGAGTGTAAGAAGAGAGTACTTGCAAATATGCTGCTAAAGCTTCGTTAAAAACATGTTTTAATTTACATGCTTCGCTGATAATGCAAGCATTAGTTTTTTGGTTGAAGCATTCTACTATGTCTAAGTTTTCTTCTGTTTGCTGAATGACAGAGCCGATATTTATCTCACTGGGTTGTTTAGCAAGTTTGATCCCGCCATTTCTACCCCTAACTGTAGTAATTAATTTAAGCTTTCCTAATTCAAAAACAATTTTGCTAACATGATGATTAGATATATTATAAATTGATGATATTTCTTTTGTGCTTGATAACTTGTTTTCAGGTTGATTTCCTAAAAAAAGCAGAACACGAAGAGAATAATCAGTAAATGTGGTCAGGTGCACGTAATTCAACTCCAATCTAATAGAATGAAATTCATTCAATAACACAAAAATTTATTCATCCGCATTGGTAGGTAGTAAAACCCTACTGGTCGTTAGTTGTATTTTAACAATCTTACCATAAAAGAGGTTTGAATAAGAGTTCTACTCTAAAAGATGTATATTAAATATTGCTTTTAAACTAATAAAGTGTTTAAATAAAAGATGTATTTAAAATACATATTTAAAATCAGGGAGGATTTTACGATGACTACTACAGCGATATTAAGTACTGAAAAGATTGCAATCATTAAATCAACAGTGCCGGTTTTAGCGGAGCACGGAGAGAAAATCACAAAATGTTTTTATGAGATGATGTTTACTGATCATCCAGAACTATTAAATATTTTTAATCATGCAAATCAAAAGCAAGGTAAACAACCAAAGGCATTAGCTAACACGGTCTATGCTGCGGCGATGCATATTGATAATCTTGAAGCAATTATCCCAGTAGTAAAACAAATTGCTCATAAACATCGCAGTTTAAATATAAAGGCTAGTCACTATCCTATTGTCGGAAAGTACTTATTATTAGCGATCAAAGATGTTCTAGGTGACGCTGCAACTGATGATATTATGAATGCTTGGGCAGAAGCATATGGAATTATTGCAGACGTGTTTATTAGTGTTGAAAAAGAGATGTATGCCGAAGCGGCAAGTGTCGATGGTGGCTGGAAAGAGTTTAGAAAATTTGTCGTTAGTAAGAAAGTAAAAGAAAGTGATGTCATTACTTCTTTTTATTTTAAACCAGAGGATGGCGGGAAAATTACAAGCTTTCAACCAGGACAATATATTTCAATTAAAGTCGTCATTGATGGCGAGCAATATACGCATATAAGACAATACAGCCTTTCTGATTCTTCAGGAAATGAGTACTATCGAATAAGTCCAAAACTTGAAGTAGGACAGGGCGATATTCCAGGTGGAAAAGTGTCTCACTATCTTCATAACGATATCGTTGAAGGTGATATAGTAGAACTTACTTCTCCAGCCGGTGATTTTGTTTTAAAAACGGAATCTGAACTTCCGGTTGTATTAATTAGTGGTGGCGTTGGCCAAACGCCTATGATAAGTATGTTAAAAACACTAGCTGATAACCATCCAGAAAAAGAAGTAACGTACATTCATGCAGCTATTAATGGATCTACTCATGCATTTAAGGATGAGGTATTGGAAATTGACAATGAAAATGATCAAATTAAATCTTTTTTATGCTATGAAACTCCAGCGGTTGAAGATAAAGCCGCGCAAAGTTATCAAAAGGAAGGTTATTTTGATCTAAATTGGTTACAGTCAATTTTGAAAAATAATCAAGCAGAATTTTATTTCTGTGGACCAATACCGTTTATGAAAGCAGTAAATAATGCTTTGATAGAATGGGAAGTCCCCGAAGCACGCATTAATTATGAATTCTTTGGTCCGGCAACAACTTTGTAAGATAAATAATAAAATATTTTTTTTCACGCCGATTCGCATTTGAATCGGCGTGTTTTTAAACTGTCTAGCTCCAGGAGACTTCAGATCTTCATTTACTGACCGCATGACCGTAACTTACCGATCTTCCAGTGCTTGTCGTCGGGAGTTAGGAAGACGACATTTCGCAGTTGCCGACAGGACATTGGCAGTAGCAGTAGTCAGGTGGATTCGGGCGCTTGGGCTTTTCTAAAGGATAAAAAAGTTTCAGCAATCGACACAATATTTAGAAGGTAAACGAAGTCTTCGTGGTACAATCAAAAAAAATAATTTTTTGCAAAGAGATGAAGGAGTTGCTAAATGATTGTCAAGAGACAAGGATTTTATAAAAAAAAGGTTTGTAGTCAGAAATTTAAAATATTGACGGGATTAATCGCGATAGGGTTTGTACTGTCCGGATGTGGTTTACTAGGTGGAGAAAAAAGTCCTTTAGATCCAGATAGTCCTGTTTCCGTAACGCTTTGGCATTATTACAGTGGACAAACAAAGGAAAAGTTTGATGAGCTCGTTTCGGAGTTTAATGATACAACTGGAATGGAAAAAGGTATCGTCATTGATGCACAAAGTCAAGGTGATGTTCAGCAACTTCAAGCAGCAGTTTTCGATGCTGCTAACAAAAAAATTGGTGCACAGCCACTTCCAGATATTTTTGCAGCTTATCCGGATAATGCCTATCGCATAAATCAGCTAGCAAAACTTGTCGAGATTGAATCTTATTTTTCAGAGGACGAGCTGCAAGCTTTTAGACAGGATTTTCTCGATGAAGGAAGGTTTGGTGATGAAAATAAGCTGAGAATTATTCCGGTTGCCAAATCATCGGAAAATCTATTTCTGAATAAAACTTTTTGGGATGATTTTGCAAGTGAGACGGGCGCTAATCTAAATGATTTATCTACCTGGGAAGCTATTGTTCAAACAGCGGAATCTTACTTTAATTGGTCTGGAGGTAAAGCTTTCTTAGGTATTGGCTCAAATTCAAATTATATGCTTCTTTCTGCGGTGCAGTTAGGAGAGGAAATGTATAACTACGGCGGAGATACAGTAAAGCTAAACTTCAGCAAGGAAGTAGCAAAAAAAATCTGGGACAACTACTATATCCCTTCCATCAAAGGTTATTTTGCAAAAACAGGTAGATTCAGTTCTGATGATGCTAAAACAGGTACGATTATTGCCTACACTGGTTCAACAGCAGGTGCGAGTTATTTTCCGAAAGAAGTGACTTTAAGTCAGTCCGAGGTTTTTCCAATCGAAAGTTTAACACTATCTTATCCTAACTTTGAAGATGGAAGCCCAACCGCCGTCCAGCAAGGAGCAGGAATGTCGATTACAAAGAGTGAAGCTGCCTATGAATACGCTGCGGCAGAATTTTTGAAGTGGTTTACGAATGTCGAACAAAATATTAGATTTGCAGTATCAACAGCTTATTTCCCTGTAAAAAAAGAGGCCCTTAAAGAAGAGCTAATTCTTTCTATTATTAAGGAAGGGGACACGGTCTCCTCCGATACGGTCATTTCATCGATCATAACTACGTTAGCAATGTTAGATAACTATGACTTATACGGGTATAAACCCTTTGAGGGAAGCGTGGAGATGAGAAAAATTTTGGAACATCATCTTTCTGGTAAGATTGAAAAAGATTTAGAAAGGTTATCAGATCAAACAATCAGTGCAGAAGATAAAGCTAGTAAAATAGTTAGGCTGATTTCTGATGAAAGCTTTGTTGATTGGTATGAGGATTTTATGAAAGAAGCTAAAGCGTATATCGAATAAAATGCTGGCGATTGGAAAGGTAATGACTGTATGAAAAAAATTAGCTGGAATAAAAATTCAATTGTATTTAAGTTGACGGTCTTTGTCATCTTTCTGATCATTGCACAGTCAGTGTTGCTTATTGCCGCGATGATCGCGGGAGGAATTTTAAAACAGACCGAGGAAAATGCCTTTCAATCTTTTTCCGAAAAAGTAGATAGTCGAAAAGGTTATTTACAAAGGGAAATGAGTAACCGTTGGTCGAATGTTGATCCTTATTTAAAAGAGATATCTAGGATGCTACCATTAGAGGATGATAATAATTCGACGGAGCAGTTTTTAATTGATTCAGCACCGATCTTGATCTCGATGCTCAGAACAACAATGACTAACGGAACTTTCATTATTCTTAATGATCAGGAAAATGAATCGAATCAGCATTCGACACTTTACTTTAGAGATTATGATCCATTATTAAACGATGAATTAAATAAGGATCTGTATTTTGTTGCCGGTCCATTTGAAATATCTCAGAAGCTACGTATCCCAATGGATCAGAGTTGGTCGTATAGTATGGAACTTACTGATGAGAACAGAAAATTTTACGATAAGCCATATTTAAATGCTTCTTTAAGTTCACATTCTGCGTTGCTCGGTTATTGGAGTCCGCCGTTTAGGTTGACGCCAGATGATCTGCCAATTGTTACTTATTCGATGCCGATTTTCGATGGTAATAATGAGGTTAGAGGTGTAATTGGAGTTGAGATTTCAATTAATTACTTTAATCAGTTCCTACCAGCAACGGATTTGCTAGCCAGGGATTCGCTAGGCTATCTTATCGGCTACAAAGAGCAGCCTGAAGGGGCGATTAAGCCCATGATTACAAATGGAGCATTACAAAAACGGATGATCCAACTAGACAAGGATTTTAGCTTTTTGAAAGAAGATGAAAAACGAGATATTTATCTATTGGAAAACCATAACAGTCAGGATAAAATTTATGCAAGTGTTCAAAAGATGGGTCTATATAATTACAATACCCCCTTTGAAGAGGAAGAGTGGTATCTAATAGGCCTGATGGAGCAAAATAAGCTGTTAAGTTTTGTGAAAAAAATTCAAAGTATTCTGCTAATCTCTTTTCTTGGATCGAGTGTAATCGGGGGTGTAGGAGGGTACTTTATCAGCTACGCATTTACGAAACCGATTATTCATTTGGCGAAACAGGTAAGGGAAAGCGATCTGAAAAATACCAAAACATTAACCAGAATCGGATTAACTGAGATTGATAGTCTGACCGATGCGATGGAGACAGCTAACAAAAACCTCCTAGAATCTACAATAAAAATGTCTCGGATCATTAATCTGGTCGAAGTTCCAATTGGTGCGTTTGAATATAAAGAGCATCGAGAGACGGTCTTTGCGACAGACCAGCTTAAGCAACTGCTTTTCCTTGAAGAAACAGAGGCAGAAGACTTTTATTGCAAAAAGCGGCAGTTTATCAACCATCTTCTCGGAATTATGGGGAGGCCAGAAGCTGAAGAAGAAAACGTTTATAAATTTAGCGATTCCCCGGAAAAATGGCTCAAAATAAAAATGATAACTGATGAAAACAGCACACTTGGTATCGTCATCGATGTTACAAAAGAAATTCATGAAAAAAATCAAATCAAGCTCGATCGTGATCATGACATGCTTACGAGCATCTATAACCGTGGCGCATTTCAAAGAAGTGTTACGGCAGTGCTAAGGCGAGGCGATCTTAACTTCGGGGCGTTTATCATGTTAGATCTTGATTATCTTAAACAAATTAACGATAGCTATGGTCATATGTGGGGAGATATTTATATTAAAACCACAGCCGATTTGCTTTTTGAATTTAAAAAAGCAGGTGGGATCATTGGCCGTCAATCAGGAGATGAGTTTTCAGTATTTTTGTTTGGATTTGATTCTAAAGATCAAATCAGAGCGCTTGTTGAAGTATTTTATGAAAAACTTAAAGCGAATCCCATCGACTTCCCTGAAGTAGGACAAAGGGAGATTATGATCTCCGCTGGTCTTTACTGGTTGGATGATAATGAAGAGAATTATAACTATGAACAACTTTCACAAAAAGCAGACCAGGCTCTTTATAAAGCGAAGAATAAAGACAAGGGAAGCTGGAAGGAATTCATTGATGAGGATTTTATAACTTAATCGAAAGCTAAAATGCACTGTTAAGCGAATGTTTTTAACTGAGTCTTAGGTTTAGAAGGCGAATGGATCAATAAGTTTCGTTCGAAATGCCATCTATAATCCGTGCATTCTAATTGCTGGCACGGCTATAATTTTTCAACTCATGAATAAATGATTCATGAGTTGAAAATAATTGTTGCACAAAACATTATTGTGTCGTATAATAATTCTTATCGCCAACAAAGATTAGTTATAAAGTGTTGGTAAGCAATTATTAGTTAAAAAATAATTGTTGTAAAAAAAATACCTTTGTGGTATAATAAATATCTTGCTGTTAAGGCAAAAATAAACATTAATTTAGAATGTTCTTTGAAAACTGAACACACAGCCAAGCGAAGTAGAGATAGTAATATCTCGTCAATGCAAGAAATAGGATGGGGAGCCCGACTAACGTCGAAGCGAACACATCTTATGTAAGAAGAGCTAAATCAAACAACACTTTAATGGAGAGTTTGATCCTGGCTCAGGACGAACGCTGGCGGCGTGCCTAATACATGCAAGTCGAGCGGAATTTTGAGAGCTTGCTCTCAAAATTTAGCGGCGGACGGGTGAGTAACACGTGGGCAACCTGCCCTGTAGACTGGGATAACTTCGGGAAACCGAAGCTAATACCGGATAATCTTTTTTGTCACCTGACAGAAAAGTAAAAGTTGGGTTTTACCTAACACTACGGGATGGGCCCGCGGCGCATTAGCTAGTTGGTAAGGTAATGGCTTACCAAGGCGACGATGCGTAGCCGACCTGAGAGGGTGATCGGCCACACTGGGACTGAGACACGGCCCAGACTCCTACGGGAGGCAGCAGTAGGGAATCTTCCGCAATGGACGAAAGTCTGACGGAGCAACGCCGCGTGAACGATGAAGGCCTTCGGGTCGTAAAGTTCTGTTGTTAGGGAAGAACAAGTACCGTTCAAATAGGGCGGTACCTTGACGGTACCTAACCAGAAAGCCACGGCTAACTACGTGCCAGCAGCCGCGGTAATACGTAGGTGGCAAGCGTTGTCCGGAATTATTGGGCGTAAAGCGCGCGCAGGCGGTCCTTTAAGTCTGATGTGAAATCTCGTGGCTCAACCACGAGCGGCCATTGGAAACTGGGGGACTTGAGTACAGAAGAGGAGAGTGGAATTCCATGTGTAGCGGTGAAATGCGTAGATATATGGAGGAACACCAGTGGCGAAGGCGACTCTCTGGTCTGTAACTGACGCTGAGGCGCGAAAGCGTGGGGAGCAAACAGGATTAGATACCCTGGTAGTCCACGCCGTAAACGATGAGTGCTAGGTGTTAGGGGTTTCGATGCCCTTAGTGCCGAAGTTAACACATTAAGCACTCCGCCTGGGGAGTACGACCGCAAGGTTGAAACTCAAAGGAATTGACGGGGGCCCGCACAAGCAGTGGAGCATGTGGTTTAATTCGAAGCAACGCGAAGAACCTTACCAGGTCTTGACATCCTTTGACCACCCTAGAGATAGGGCTTTCCCCTTCGGGGGACAAAGTGACAGGTGGTGCATGGTTGTCGTCAGCTCGTGTCGTGAGATGTTGGGTTAAGTCCCGCAACGAGCGCAACCCTTGATCTTAGTTGCCAGCATTCAGTTGGGCACTCTAAGGTGACTGCCGGTGATAAACCGGAGGAAGGTGGGGATGACGTCAAATCATCATGCCCCTTATGACCTGGGCTACACACGTGCTACAATGGATGGTACAAAGGGTCGCAAAACCGCGAGGTCGAGCCAATCCCATAAAGCCATTCTCAGTTCGGATTGCAGGCTGCAACTCGCCTGCATGAAGCCGGAATTGCTAGTAATCGTGGATCAGCATGCCACGGTGAATACGTTCCCGGGCCTTGTACACACCGCCCGTCACACCACGAGAGTTTGTAACACCCGAAGTCGGTGGGGTAACCTAAGTTTACTTAGGAGCCAGCCGCCTAAGGTGGGACAGATGATTGGGGTGAAGTCGTAACAAGGTAGCCGTATCGGAAGGTGCGGCTGGATCACCTCCTTTCTATGGAGTTAAAACTCTAGTCGATACTTTTGCTTTCATTAGTAGAAGTACGCTTACGCTGTGTGTTCAGTTTTGGAAGAATAATCTTCCAATTTAATAAAGGCAATTTAGAAGCAAGTAGTTCGAGAAAGCAAGTGGGACAATCCCCGGAATGTACATAAGGTACATGAGGACGATTGGCACACGCCGCTGACGAAGAAATACGAAGCTTATCAATTGGCTTTTCGTTCTTTGAAAACTAGATAACAACAATAACAACACATTTAAGTTTTACCGGAAAGTTTGTAAAAACGTGAAGGTAAATTTGAGTAGTCAAGAATTCAATTCGACGTAGAAATCCTTTTAACAGGTGTTTTTGTAAAAAGACACCAGGTATTTTTTTGAGAGAAGCGAGTAGTTCAAGGAAACAAGCGAGGCGATCCCCGCAATGTACTTTTGGGTACATGAGGACGATTTCGAGCGCAGTTGACGAAGAAATGCGAAGCTTATCACAAAAAGATTAGGTTAAGTTAGAAAGGGCGCACGGTGAATGCCTTGGCACTAGGAGCCGAAGAAGGACGGGACGAACACCGAAATGCTTTGGGGAGCTGTAAGTAAGCTTTGATCCAGAGATATCCGAATGGGGGAACCCACCATCCGTAATGGGATGGTACCCATAGCTGAATACATAGGCTATGAGGAGGCAGACCCGGGGAACTGAAACATCTAAGTACCCGGAGGAAGAGAAAGAAATTATCGATTTCCTGAGTAGCGGCGAGCGAAACGGAAACAGCCCAAACCAAGGGGCTTGCCCCTTGGGGTTGTAGGACACTCTATACGGAGTTACAAAGAAATGAAGTAGACGAAGCGATCTGGAAAGGTCCGCGAGACAAGGTAACAGCCCTGTAATCGAAACTTCATTTCCTCCAGAGTGTATCCTGAGTACGGCGGGACACGTGAAACCCCGTCGGAATCCGGGAGGACCATCTCCCAAGGCTAAATACTTCCTAGTGACCGATAGTGAACCAGTACCGTGAGGGAAAGGTGAAAAGCACCCCGGGAGGGGAGTGAAAGAGATCCTGAAACCGTGTGCCTACAAGTAGTCAAAGCCCGATGTCTTTTCCTTTGGAAAAGGCTGGGTGATGGCGTGCCTTTTGTAGAATGAACCGGCGAGTTACGATTACGTGCAAGGTTAAGCTGAGAAGGCGGAGCCGCAGCGAAAGCGAGTCTGAATAGGGCGAATGAGTACGTGGTCGTAGACCCGAAACCGTGTGATCTACCCATGTCCAGGGTGAAGTTCAGGTAACACTGAATGGAGGCCCGAACCCACGCATGTTGAAAAATGCGGGGATGAGGTGTGGGTAGGGGTGAAATGCCAATCGAACACGGAGATAGCTGGTTCTCCCCGAAATAGCTTTAGGGCTAGCCTCGAGGTGAGAGTATTGGAGGTAGAGCACTGATTGGACTAGGGGTCCCCACAGGATTACCGAATTCAGTCAAACTCCGAATGCCAATTACTTATCCTCGGGAGTCAGACTGCGAGTGCTAAGATCCGTAGTCAAGAGGGAAACAGCCCAGACCATCAGCTAAGGTCCCAAAGTATACGTTAAGTGGAGAAGGATGTGGAGTTGCCCAGACAACCAGGATGTTGGCTTAGAAGCAGCCACCATTTAAAGAGTGCGTAATAGCTCACTGGTCGAGTGACTCTGCGCCGAAAATGTACCGGGGCTAAACGTATCACCGAAGCTATGGATTGACACCTTAGGTGTCAGTGGTAGGGGAGCGTTCTAAGTGCAGCGAAGTTAGACCGTAAGGACTAGTGGAGCGCTTAGAAGTGAGAATGCCGGTATGAGTAGCGAAAAGAGGGGTGAGAATCCCCTCCGTCGAAAGCCCAAGGTTTCCTGAGGAAGGCTCGTCCTCTCAGGGTAAGTCGGGACCTAAGCCGAGGCTGAAAAGCGTAGGCGATGGACAACAGGTCGAAATTCCTGTACCACCTCCTCACCGTTTGAGTAATGGGGGGACGCAGTAAGGTAGGGTAAGCGCACTGATGGAAATGTGCGTCCAAGCAGTTAGGCTAAGAGGTAGGCAAATCCGCCTCTTGTGAAGGCTGAGCTGTGATGGCGAGCGAAATTTAGTAGCGAAGTTCCTGATCCTACACTGCCTAGAAAAGCCTCTAGCGAGGTGAGAGGTGCCCGTACCGTAAACCGACACAGGTAGGCGAGAAGAGAATTCTAAGACGCGCGGGAGAACTCTCGTTAAGGAACTCGGCAAAATGACCCCGTAACTTCGGGAGAAGGGGTGCTCTATTAGGGTGTTAAAGCCCGAGAGAGCCGCAGTGAATAGATCCAAGCGACTGTTTAGCAAAAACACAGGTCTCTGCGAAGCCGCAAGGCGAAGTATAGGGGCTGACACCTGCCCGGTGCTGGAAGGTTAAGAGGAGGGGTTATCCGTAAGGAGAAGCTCTCAATTGAAGCCCCAGTAAACGGCGGCCGTAACTATAACGGTCCTAAGGTAGCGAAATTCCTTGTCGGGTAAGTTCCGACCCGCACGAATGGTGTAACGATTTGGATACTGTCTCAACGAGAGACCCGGTGAAATTATATTACCTGTGAAGATGCAGGTTACCCGCGACAGGACGGAAAGACCCCATGGAGCTTTACTGTAGCTTGATATTGAATTTTGATACAATTTGTACAGGATAGGTAGGAGCCTTAGAAACCGGAGCGCCAGCTTCGGTGGAGGCGTCGGTGGGATACTACCCTGATTGTATTGAAATTCTAACCTAGGACCGTGATCCGGTTCGGGGACAGTGTCTGGTGGGCAGTTTGACTGGGGCGGTCGCCTCCTAAAGAGTAACGGAGGCGCCCAAAGGTTCCCTCAGAATGGTTGGAAATCATTCGTAGAGTGCAAAGGCATAAGGGAGCTTGACTGCGAGACCTACAAGTCGAGCAGGGACGAAAGTCGGGCTTAGTGATCCGGTGGTACCGCATGGAAGGGCCATCGCTCAACGGATAAAAGCTACCCTGGGGATAACAGGCTTATCTCCCCCAAGAGTCCACATCGACGGGGAGGTTTGGCACCTCGATGTCGGCTCATCGCATCCTGGGGCTGAAGTAGGTCCCAAGGGTTGGGCTGTTCGCCCATTAAAGCGGTACGCGAGCTGGGTTCAGAACGTCGTGAGACAGTTCGGTCCCTATCCGTCGCGGGCGCAGGAAATTTGAGAGGAGCTGTCCTTAGTACGAGAGGACCGGGATGGACATACCGCTGGTGTACCAGTTGTTCCGCCAGGAGCATAGCTGGGTAGCTACGTATGGAAGGGATAAGTGCTGAAAGCATCTAAGCATGAAGCCCCCCTCGAGATGAGATTTCCCTTGGAGTTAATCCAGTAAGACCCCTTAAAGATTATGAGGTTGATAGGTCTCGGGTGGACGCGTGGTGACACGTGGAGCTGAGAGATACTAATCGGTCGAGGACTTATCCTAAAAATAAGACGAATTGAATTGAATGAAGCTCAAATCTTGAATGTGTGTACAGTTGTTATCTAGTTTTCAAAGAATGAATTTCTTTGATTAATAATAGTTTAGTGGCGATAGCGAAGAGGTCACACTCGTTCCCATGCCGAACACGATCGTTAAGCTCTTCTGCGCCGATGGTAGTTGGGGGTTTCCCCCTGTGAGAGTAGGACGTTGCTAAGCACAAAAAAGCACATTCGATTACGAATGTGTTTCTTTGTGTGGAAAAGTATTGAGATATAAAAGATCATAAAATAGTCAGTCCTGTTCCTGTGGTACTCCTTCCGTCTGATCCTCGTCGCAATGCTACACGAAGCAAAATCAATGAAGTATAGCATGTGTAGTTGTGGTCAGCAGTTGTGCGCTTTTATCGAAATTTTCTATTCTTCTTGGTCTCTTAGTTTTTCAATTTCAGCATCTGTTAGCCCAGTTAACTCACGAATATCTTTTATATTAAATCCGTTTACCAGCATCTGTTTCGCAACCTCTACTTTTCCTGCTAACTTACCTACTACCCTTCTTTTTTGCATGCCCTTACCTCCTCAGAAGTCACCAGTTCGGCAATTTACCTCAGTTGATTTTCAGTATTTGAATTTGTCTTACTCTAATTTAAGAAGTATTCATGAAAATTTAAATTTTATCTTTACCTTTTCAATATGATCGTAACCCATTTTTGTTAATAATGCTATAGGGGAAGCCCTGCAATAATAATGCTTTTTTAATGCTTCTGCTTCCATTTGAAATGTTTGTTATAATAACCTTACTAGAACGAATTTGATAATACCAAAACTAGCCACATCAACTTGATTTAGATTGATGTGGCGCAGAATCTGCATTATGAAATTCATTCACTAAATTTAATAATGAACTTGAATAAAGTCAAGGTGACACTATGTTTAATGTGTCATGGCAATTCAGATCGAAATCTAGGAGTTAGTGGTAATGATAATGATAATGAATAAATAAATATTATTAAAAGGGGAAAAAGATGGACTACAATTATGAAATATTACTGAAGCTTTGTGTTGCACTATTATTTGGAATGTTAATTGGAATTGATCGTCAATTGAAACATAAGCCACTAGGATTAAAAACAAGTATGGTAATTTGTGTTGCGAGTTGTTTAATAACAATTGTTTCGATTGAATCGTTTTTTAAATTTTCTTCGCCTACCTTTTATGCAATGGACCCAATGAGGTTGGCAGCTCAAATTGTCTCAGGAGTCGGGTTTCTAGGTGCAGGCGTTATCTTACGCAGGCAAAATGATGTAATTTCTGGATTAACGAGTGCAGCTATGATTTGGGCTGCTTCAGGGTTAGGGATTGCAGTTGGAGCAGGTTTTTTTATGGAAGCCACGATTACCGTAATATTATTAATTTTGGCAGTTAATGTATTGCCTTCAATAATTAAATCGGTTGGTCCATCTGAATTACGACAAAGAGATGTTTCAGTGCGTATAGTGATGGAGCCCAATCACCGAATGACTGAAGTGCTGAAAGCAATTGAAAGAAAAGGGGAAGGCTTGAATGAACTTGAAAAAAACAGGATAAAAATTCGTAAACTTAAATTAAAAGACTTAGATAACGGAAATCAACAAATGTCGTTAACTATTTCTGCTCCAGAAAAACAATACACAACAGAAATTTACTATTTGATTAAGGAAATTGATCATGTTCTTTCGGTTGATGTTGAGCATCTATAATGAAATTGAGTATACATGGTGCGATCGTAAAAAAAGCAGTCACTGCTTGAACTATAGAATTAGTCCTTTGGATTTAATGTTGCTTCTTAAACGAACACCAGCTAAAGCAGATATCCGTTTTTATCGTATTTATATTATTAGGTCTCCTATTTTACCGTTACCGTATCCTAAACTGAACCTGTTAAGATTAGCATGCATTCTTTTTTTACCCTTTTTTTCGGTAAATATTACAGTGCTTCATCCTCAAAGCGTTTTAGGTCTCTGTTATGACCAATAACTATTAAAATATCATTGTCCTTAATTGTATGATCAGGAGTTGGTGAAATCAAGATGTCCTCACCATTTTTAATTCCTAGGATTGTGCAACCATATTTAGCGCGAACGTCCAACTCAGCAATCGTATGCTTGGCAACTTTTTCGGTGGCCATAAGTTCAACGATACTGTATTCTGGCGAAAGCTCGATATAATCAATAATTTTTTCGGAAACTAAATAGTGAGCGATTCGGACACCCATGTCTTGTTCAGGGTGAATAATTCGATCAGCCCCTATTTTTTCTAGAACTTTATGATGGTATTGGTTTTGTGCTTTTACCCAAACCTGCTTTACATTCAATTCCTTTAAAAGTAGCGTACACAAAATACTTGCTTGAATGTTATCACCAATTGCAACGATAACATGCTCAAAATTTCTAATCCCTAGTGATTTAAGTACATTTTCGTCAGTAGCATTAGCGACAACAGAATGTGTAGAATATCTAGTAAAATCATTAACCCTATCTTCATTAAGGTCAACCGCCAATACTTCGTGTCCCATCGTATAAAGCTCTTTACAGACACTTCCGCCAAAACGACCCAGTCCAATTACAGCAAATTGTTTTTTCATTTTAAAGACTCCTCTTATGTGTTGTATTTTTATCTTTTCCATCTTGAAGAGGATGAGTCAAAGTTTAATGGCAACAAAAAAAATCATTACAAAGAATGATCAATAGTTTCCTATTTGACCTTCTCTCTTTAATAACGCTTACGAGGTTAGCTGTCGGATTAGGGACTGAGAGTATCCCCTCTTACAAATGTAAGATTTACCCCAAAACAGTTTGGAGACTGTTTAGTTTGGTTCCCCCGCTCAAAAAAATGATTCAGCGATTTATAGGTGTATGATAAGTAAATTTACTCCTGATTCCGAGCTTTGTCAATACTTAATTATATTAATAGACATTGCTCTTTCGGTATAAAAAAAGCTTTCTATCTTTGGATAAATTATCATAAGTGAATGAATTTCATAACACCAAAAACTAGCCACATCAAGCTACCTAGTGGCGCAGAATCTGCATTATGAAATTCATTCAAGTAAGGGTTGAAAATAAATGAAATTAATCGGGGGCAAGTAAGCGGCGCAAATCGAATAATATGGTCGTAAAGCTCAAACATTACCTTTAGGATATCCGAGACACAGTAATCCTGACATACTGGACAATCAGATCCGAATACATCTAGATAAACGGGTGAAAAGGGAGTGATTGTCCATAAAAAAGCAACGCTATATTAATGAAAAGAAAGGTGAAAAAAAGAGTTCGCTGAAAAGCGGCACAGAAGTAAAGGTGATAGTAGAGGTTGCAAATGAGTTAGATACGAAAAAAGCTGTTCTAGAATTTTATAAGGTCGTAAAGAGTGAACGGTTATAATTGGAAGCGATGGATTGAGGTTTAGAAGTGGATCGGTGTATTTGCGATAACAGCTAAAGGAACTAAGCTTAGTAATTTATATTAAAGTTTAAGTTAAGCTAATCAAGGTTTAAAATTAGAAGTGGCATGTGCTACTTCTTTTTTGTGTATTCATGAAATAAACAGTGCCCCTGTTTATTTTGGGCTTGGACCGTGGTATAGTCAGATTTAATGCAAGAAATTACACAAAAGTGTTAGGATGCGATTAATATGTCAAATGCCATTATAATTCAAAAACCAAAAATTCCAGCAAGTTTACCTAAAGTAGATTTTAAGGAAATGAAAGATTCCTATTTAAATTTAAGTGAGATTTACGATTGTGAAATTACTGAAGAAGAAATTAATAAAGTATGTTTTGATCAAGTGGTTTTTAAAAATGTGACATTTATCGATGTATCATTCAGAAATATTGAATTAACAGATGTAATTTTTGAAAAATGTGATTTATCCAATACCGATTTTAGCGATGGCATCATTCATAGAGTTCAATTTAAGGAATCCAAATTACTAGGTCTAAATTTTTCCGGGGCAACCTTAGGTAATGTTTCATTTGAGAATTGTCACGCTAATTTATGTTCTTTTGGTTACGCTAAATTAAAGCTTGTTAAGTTTGATTCTTGTTTCCTAAACAGCGCTGATTACTATGAATGTAAATTTACTAAAGTAACGTTTAACTATTGTGATTTAGATGAAGCTAATTTTGGCGGAACATCACTCAATGGTATTGATTTAAGCAATTGCAGTTTTAATAAACTAAATGTATCAATGGAAAACTTAGCAGGCTGTGAAGTTTCGCCAGCGCAGGCAATCGGTTTTGTTCAATTATTGGGTCTGAAAATAAAAGAATAAAATACTAGGAAGCTCACTGTATTCAAAATAAAGACACTGATAGCGCAGCGCAAAACAAAGGTGTGAAATCATTGCCATATTAACAACGTAGTGATAGCCTAGTTGTTAAGTTGAGAATAATTTAGGTGAAGATAGCTGAAGATAACGACCAAGAACCAACTTCGTTAAAATGAAGTACTAGTCGGAATTTCGAAGAAAACTAAGCGACGCCGGCCCTTCGAAATCAACTTCAGTAATAGGAGTGTAATATATGAAGGTTTTAGTTGGAATAAAGCATGAATTATTGAGATACGGATTGGTTGAACTACTTAAAGATGTTCAACCTATTGAATATATGGTAATGGTTTCTGACGTTAAGGAGCTCAATCAAGCACTTAGAAACTATCATTTCGATTTAATTATTGTCGATGAAAGGCTACAAGGAGATGGAGGGTTAAGAAGTGTTTTAGCTGTCTTAAAAACAGTTCAAGCTTCATCTAAGCGAGTTTTAATGTTTAATGAAGCGGTCCAAAAATTAGAGGTTATGACTAAACAAGAGGTGTTCCAGGGCCTTTTTTATGAGCACTCTACTTTAGAGGAGTTAATGGATTTTTTCCATAGGGTATTAAAAGGAGAACATGTTTATTTAAATACAGATCAGAAAAGTGGTCTGTTTTCAACTTTGGAAGAAACGGAGCACGACTTGTCGAAGCGGGAGGAAGAGGTCTTTTACATGAAGGTTCGTGGTTATACGTTAAAAGATACTGCAGAAGCTCTGAAAATATCGCCTCGAACAGCAGAAAATCACCGTCTAAACATCCGGAAAAAACTTAACATTGAAAAAAATAGTGATTGGTACAAATGGGGAAAACAGCTTGGTGTGCTTTAGAAATAAGTTATGCTTTGTAATAAAAATAATAGATCAACGATGATGAGAATATTTTCTGTCAACGAAGTATGATGCATAATTGACCGTCATACTGATTAATTATTTTTTCGAGATACCATAGGAGTGAATGATGATATGAAACAGCTAAAGGAAATCGCCCGCGCACAAAAAAATCGTGTTTATTTGCTATATTTACTCGCTGTCATGTCCGGAACAGTTATTATTGGACAGGCATTTTTAATTGTGCTGATTGTCGATCGGATTTTTTTACAAGGAGTAGCTTTTCGCGAAATTCTGCCGTTATTAGCTGGTCTGATTGTTATGCTTGTCGCTCGCTCTATTTTTACATATTTAAACGGACGAACCGGAGTGAAGATGGCCTCGGAGGTAAAGACGGATTTTCGGAAGGCACTTTTAAGTAAGTATACGAGAAATCCGATTTTAGCTTCTTTAAAAGGGCAGTCGGGTCAAAAGGTTAGTATTTTAATGGATGCAGTAGATGAAATCGATAGTTATTTTAGTAAGTACTATCCGATTATGATACAAACTAATATTGTTCCATTAATGATACTAGCAACAATTTTTTATCAAAACTGGGTATCAGGTTTGATTATCCTCGTTACAGCTCCATTTATCCCCATCTTTATGATCATTATTGGTGGGGCAACGGAAAAAAAATCTGAGGAGCAGTTAGACAAGCTAGCAAGATTTTCTGGACGATTCTTAGATATATTACAGGGGCTTTCGACACTTAAGTTTTTTGGTCGGGCAAGACAACAGACAGAAATGATCAGGCAAAGCAGTCTCGATTACAGGGACGCAACGATGAGTGTATTAAAGGTCGCCTTTTTATCTTCCTTAATGCTTGAGTTTATATCGATGTTAAGTATTGCTCTGGTAGCTTTGGAGGTAGGACTCCGATTGGTTGTCTATGATCAGTTAACATTTTATACAGCATTTTTTGTGTTAGTTCTAGTCCCAGAATTTTTTGCATCATTAAAGGAATTAGGGAGTGCCTTCCATTCTGGACGCGGCAGCATGGGAGCAGCAAAAAAGATAACAGAAGAGTTAGAAGCAGTCGAGCAGCCTCTCGAATGGGGTGAATTAGGATTGGTAAAAGGTAATCCACCGCCAACGATTGAATTACAGAATGTTGGTTTTAGCTATGGCGAAGGGAAATTTGCATTAAATCATTTTGATGTAACGATAGATCCATATACTGATGTTGCAATTGTTGGTCGAAGTGGTTCTGGAAAAACAACATTGTTACATGTCATCTCTGGACTTGTTGGTTCTTCCTCAGGGAGCATTCTTGTCAATGATCGCTCGTTGTTTGAGTACCAAGAGGAGGATTGGTTTGATCAATTAAGCTATATTTCCCAAGATCCATATCTTTTTTCAGGGACGATTGAAGAAAATATTGCGATTGGTAGGAAAGAAAAGGCAACTCGCTTTGAAGTGGAAAGCGCTGCTGAGAAAGCAGGCATACTTGAGATGATTGTTAATCTTAGTGAAAAGTATGAAACGAGGATTGGTGAGGGAGGAAGAGGTCTTTCTGGTGGCGAAAAGCAGCGAATCGCCCTGGCAAGAGCTTTTTTGAAAAAACCTTCAGTGATACTTTTTGATGAACCAACTGTCGGTCTTGATCTGCATACTGAGCGAATTTTACAGCGATCTATCCAGGAATTATCTCGTACGGCAACAGTTATTACCGTTGCCCATCGTCTTTATACAATTAAAAAGGCGAAGCAAATATTATTTATAGCAGATGGAGAGCTTGTCGCAACGGGAACACATGATGAATTGATCTTGACTCAATCAGAATATCGCAAAATGGTATCAGCGCAGAAAGGAGACAATTAGGATGAGTGATATAAGAAAAGTGATCAAGCTGATGTTGATCGAAAAAAAAGATATCTTTTATTCGATCCTGTTTGGCTTCTTAGCAGGGATTGCCGCAGTGGCGTTATTCGCCAATAGTGGCTACCTGATTTCAAAAGCGGCAATTACACCGCCGTTATATATCATAACGATCAGTATTGGCGCATTGAAGCTGTTTAGTTTTACACGAGCACTGAGCCGGTATGGGGAACGGTACTTTTCTCACCGAGCAACATTTACAATCCTAAGTAATTTACGCGTCTCCTTTTTTGAAAAATTAGAGCCACTAGCACCAAGAATATTGCATAAATACAGAAGTGGAGATTTGCTGTCGCGAATAGTAGGCGATGTCGAAAGCTTACAAAACTTTTTTCTGCGCGTCTATTATCCACCAATTGTAATGGTAATTGTTTTTTTAACGACGATTGCTTTCACTGCATTTTTCTCGATTTATATAGCTATCGTCCTTGTTTTTGGACTCATCATAACAGGATTTATCGCCCCTATCTCCTTTGCATTAAAACAGATCAAGCTTGAAAACAAACTCAGATATGAACGAGGCGAATTATCTGTGGAAGCGACAGAATTTCTATATGGTTTTCGTGATTTAAAGCTTTATCAAAGACTCGAGGAACAGAAGCAGCAGTTAATCGAAAGATCGAACGATTATATTAAAGAGCAAAATCGTGAGAGTATTCAAGGGCTATATAATCACTCAGTTAATCAAATCATTGCTTTTATGGTGTCTTGGCTGATACTTGGCATTGGCGCCTACTTTGTCACTGTGGGGCAATTAGATGGTGTCTTTCTTGCGATGCTAGTGATGATCTCATTGACTGTTTTTGAAAATTCGACACCGATGGCAGTATTCCCTACCCATTTTGAAGATACTCGCCGAGCGGCAAAACGACTTTTTTCAGTTGTAGAAGAAGAGGTCGAAGAGAAAGTTTCTGAAGTAAATAAAAAGCAACTAGACGATGGAGTGGGAGTGTCGATTGAAATGAAAAATGTTTCTTTTTCATTTCCGTACGAAAGTCGTCAAGCTCTCAGAAATGTTAGTTTGAAAATACCTGCAGGCTCGAAAATAGCGATTGTCGGACCGAGTGGTTCAGGTAAATCGACAGTGCTGCAACTTATATTAAAGGCTTATGCTGGTTATCAAGGCGAAATTCGTTTAGGTGGGACATCGCTTACTCAATTGGATGAAGAGGATATCTGGAGAGCAACGAATACGGTTCTGCAGAATAACCATTTTTTCTACGGTACGATTAAGGATAACTTACTTATTGCCAAAGATAACCTGACTGATGCTGAAATGCTTGATGTCTTAAAGAAAGTAAAGCTTGAGAAATTTTCTTTGGCTGATCCTGTGCTAGAGAAGGGGGAGAACCTTTCGGGCGGAGAAAAACAAAGATTGGCAATCGCAAGAACGATGTTAAAAGGCTCTAGGCTTTGGTTGTTGGATGAACCAACATCCTCTGTAGATGTGTTAACAGAGAAACTGATTTTCAATGATCTTTTTGAGCAAGGGAAAGAGAATACGATGATTCTTGTCAGTCACCGCTTAACAGGACTAGAAAACATCGATCAAATTATTGTCATGGAGCAAGGGACGACGATTGAAAAGGGGACGTTTAAGGAGTTAATGGAACAGAAAGGCTACTTCTACGAAATGAAGCAAATTGAAAAGGAAGTACTTATGTAGAGGTATTAATAAGCATTTAATACCTCCAGTATGACTTGAGCTGGTTTTCTTTTCTAGCGATCCTTTTCAACCAATGTTGCTATGATAGTTTTGCGACTGTACTTGATTCAGGAGTTGATCAAGTTTTTGACTGATTCGAATGGTTTCAGGATGCACCATGCCTTTTTTATTTGATAAATCAATTAACTCTAGTTTCAGATTCTCAATTTGTTGGAGTAAATCATCTTTATTGTTCACTGGTAGCTGTTCCTCCTCAATTTTTGTTGTTAAACAAGTAATAATCATGATTAATTTAACAAAAGCAGGTAATATTGTAATTGGTTAGAAACTTCTTACCAAATATTCAGAGCAGTTATTTTAACTACTTGTCTTTACTATAAAATAAAGATATGACCAAACCATGACCAATTTATGACGAATTTATGACCAAAGTATTACCAAATAAATACCACATTAAGAAAATTCATCATCTATTAGCATTTTTACCCAGATTGATTAAAAGGACCTAGATTTTGTATTTAACACTATACTGTTTAACAAAAAAACTGATTTCCCACTTCAATAGATAGTGGGAAATCAGTCAATTAACTTTTCTGGTTAAAGTTTGTTAAATTAGTGATAATAAGAAGCCGCCGATCGCACCAGTTACGACAATCATCCATGCTGGCAATTTCCAGAAAGCCAACATACTAAACAATATTGCTGCAAAAGCAAAATCAATTGCAGTTATGATCGAACTGGTCCAGATAGGCTGATAAAGAGCAGCGATTAAAATCCCAACCACAGCAGCATTAACACCCATTAGAGCACCCTTAACTTTTGAGTTACGACGTAATGAGTTCCAAAAAGGTAAGGTACCTAAAATGAGCAAAAAGGCAGGTAAGAAGACAGCAACTGTTGCGAGCAAGCCGCCTTTCCAGCCGTTAATAATAGCCCCAATGTAGGCTGCAAATGTAAATAAAGGTCCTGGAACGGCTTGAGCCGCACCATAGCCAGCCAGAAATTGTTCTTCACTTAGCGACCCTGTTGGTACAAATTCTCGTTCAAGTAAAGGTAAGACGACATGTCCGCCACCAAAGACAAGCGAACCTGCTCGATAAAAGCTATCAAACATCGCAATCCAAGCTAAGTTCGTTGCTTCCCTTAGTAATGGTAGAGAAATTAGCAGACCAAAGAATAACGTTAAAGAGACTACTGCAAAACGATGTGAAATAGGGAACTGAATCCCTTCTGACTGATCATCAATTGTCTGATCTTTATAAATAAGAAACCCGACAAAGCCAGCTAATAAAATAATCCCAACTTGTGTAAAAGCTGTTTGCCATAGTAATGTCACGACAACAGCAAATAAGGCAATTGTTTTTCTCTTGACATCAGGTGTCAAATTTTTTGCCATACCTAAAATGGCATGTGCAACGACGGCGACAGCAACTATTTTTAACCCGTGGATCCAACTGGCATCAAATCCAAAGCTTTGAAGGACAAAGGCAAAAATAATCAGCGCTATGACCGAGGGAAGCGTAAAGCCAAGAAACGATACGAAACCACCTAGTATTCCAGCCCGCATCACCCCAATTCCAATTCCTACTTGGCTACTAGCGGGTCCAGGTAAAAACTGGCATAATGCAACTAAATCAGCATAACTATGCTCATCCATCCATTTTCTTCTCCGAATATACTCTTCATGAAAAAAAGCTAAATGGGCAATCGGTCCGCCGAATGAAGTAAGTCCAAGTTTAGTAGAAACAAACAATATTTCCAGTAATAACTTGAGCTTGTTAACTTTTTTATCGATCATATGTCAACCTTCTTTATTCATTTTATTGTCTCTTTTAAAAGTTGATAGGCTTAGTTTTGAGCAATAATTAGTGCCATTTCAGTTTTCAATTACGATAATAGAACCGTAACAAATTTTTTTCTTTCAAGCAATTAATAAACCTGAAATCAGTGAAAAAATATATAATTAAAAGAGCAATAGAAATATCTATTAATTAGGAACGATATATTTGAAAAGATACATTCTTTTATTTTCACTAGGATGAGAAAGAATATGAGTGGGAATATTGATTTAATTAGTAAAAGAAGGATAATATTGATTTAAAAAATGGATATTGATAATAGGGGGTTCTTTACATAATAGTTGAGATAAAAAATGGTGATAATTGTATTACTATATATAGTAACAGTGTAAAGATTGAGACATTTGATTGTGAAGTAGATACCGGCTCTGAAGGAGAGTCTTCTTTTAAGATCATAAAATTTAAAAAGAAAGAATTAAATTCTTATCTAGTTGAAAATGGTGATTTTAATTATGTGGACTTTCTTAGAAATTATATTGTTAAATCTTTAGTTAAGCGATTAGAAGTATCAGTAAATGATCTGATTATGAATGGATATCAATACAACCCAAATGCGAGGATATTAACAGATCACATAAATTTATTAGAAAAAATTAAAGAAATAGGTACTTCGAATAAAGCTGAATTCTATAAATTAAAATTGTTTTCAGAAGAATTGGCTAGTTCTGAAAAATATTTTTACCTGGGACCCAAAAGTGTAATTAAACATTTAGAAAAATTATCGCTAATAAATACGATTGATGATCATATTTCGATATCTAAGAAAGGAGAAAGGCTGTTAAAATCAAAACAAATTAAATTAACTGCAGTAGAAGTCGAGGAGGATATTTTAAATTTTTGTTTAAATTGTGGTATAAATAAAACAAAACATAAGATGTGTGTCGAATGTCGGATAAAGACAACAGATAAATGCGCTATTAAATAAAGAGGAAAGAAACTTTCTTCGAATTAGCAGCTACAATTTCTAGATTTTGATAACTTAAAACGGTCAGTTGTAGTCAAAGTTCAGATCGCAATTGACGGTTATCCAGTGCGAATCGAAACTACCGAGGAGCTTGAGCTTTTCTTCTAAACTAACTTATTGACGAAAGAGGTTGTTCAAAAGGTGGAAATCTACCTTTTAAACAACCTCTTTTAGTAATTTTTCATTTGAATGAAATTCATTCATTTAGCTTTTAGAATTTTAGTTTCTTCCTCTTCCTGCATTTGTGCTTCGATTACAAACGCAGGTGGTTTGGCTTTTGTTGCCCATACAAATACAATAACTATACAAGTCAAGACGATAAGAGGTGGAGCAATTGTTATTAAAAACCACGTCAGATCCATCAGATATGCCCCCTTTATTTCTTCAATAGTTTGTTCTTATCTAAACGTAAGTGAGTTAACTAGATTTTAGTTCCGATATTCTAATTGGTCCCTTTATAGTTTGCCCTCAACATAATCCGCATCGAATAAGAATAGCTTCATTAGTAAGAAAAGTGCTGGGATCAATAGAAAAAATCCACCGATAAACGCGATTATTAATGCTAAAGCCATTGATTCATTTGTAAACCCATCATAAATCGTTATATAAGGATACATTAAATACGGAAGATGAGCGAAACCATAACCGAAAAAGGCGGTTAAATATTGAACCATGATCAAAATAAAAGCTGTACCATAATTTCGACGTTTCCAAATTAGTAATGTTGCAATGGAAAACGAGACAATTGAAAAAGCAAATACCCACCAAATATCGAGCATATTTTGATAGTGTTGAAAGTTTTGCTTGCTAAGCAAGAGAAAAACAATGACTCCCATTCCAATAGCGGGTAAGGCCCATGTTAATGTATAACTTCTTAATAAATTTAACGCATGCTTGTCTTTTGCACGAGAAGCATAATACGTTAAAAAACTAGCCGATAAGAATAAAACACTGACAATCGCTAAAATAACAACTCCCCATGAGAACGGGTTACTAAATAATTCTCGATAAAGTAACTGTACTTTTCCGTTTTCGACGATCACATATCCTCCTTGAGCAATCGTAAGCACAATCGTCAGGGAAGCGGGGATTAATAAACCAGTTATTCCATATAAAAATGTATACATGCGACTTTCTTTTGCCCCATAAGTAGCAAAGGCATAGTACGATCCACGGATGGCTATTAAAATAATCGAAATACTTCCTGGTATCAGAAGAGCAGTTCCATAATAGTAAGCTGTATTAGGGAAGAAACCGATAATTCCAATCAAAAAGAAGACGAGAAAAACGTTAGTAACTTCCCACACAGGTGATAGATAACGTTGAATAATATTGTGGATTAGATGATTCTTTTCCGTTTGTTTCGTATAGTAGCTAAAAAATCCAGCACCGAAATCGATCGACGCGACGATTAAATAGCCGTATAAGAACGTCCATAGTACGGTAATTCCGACAATTTCATAACTCATCGTTTCACATCCTACCTTTTTATTTTGCGACGCGGTCTATATCGTTAGCTTGCTCTATTTTTGCTAACTCGAGCTCTACTGGATTACTATTAAACATTTTGCGTAAGACGACGACACAAGTCGTACCAAGGATTATATAAAGAATAATAAATAGAACAAGCATGATGTCGACGTACTGAGAGGTAGTTGCACCCTCAGCAACAGTCATAACTCCATTCAATATCCAAGGCTGACGACCTACTTCTGTAAAAAACCAACCTGCTTCAATCGCAAGCATGGCTAGTGGCCCGCCTGCTACAACAGCCCATAGCAATGGACGGTTAAAGGCATTCCATTTTTTTGTCCAATTTACGACAACAAATAATGCGGATACAGCTGCTAAATACATTCCGATCATGACCATCAAATCGAACATATAGTGGATCCAAAGAGGTGGAAGCTCTTCAGCAGGAAAGTCATTAAGACCAACGACGACTGTATCGGGTGAACCTTTGGCTAAAATACTTAGTGCATATGGAATTTCAAGTGCATATTTTATTTCATTATCTTTCGTAAGAATACCACCCATAATTAATGAAGCTTGACTTCCTGTTTCAAAATGCCATTCTGCGGCTGCTAATTTTTCCGGTTGATATTCATGCAAGTACTTTCCTGAAAGGTCACCAATAAGAGCTGTACCAATGGCAAAAATAATACCAGTTACCATTGTTAAATGGAGAGCTTTTTTATGGTAAACATGATTTTTTCCTTTTAATAGATTAAAAGCGGCTATCGCGCCTAAAATAAACGCTGACGTTAAATAACAAGTAATAATAACATGAGCTATTTTCGTTGGTGTGGCAGGGTTGAACATCGCTGCAAGCGGGCTTACATCTGTTAATATGCCGTTGACGATGTTGAAGCCTTGTGGAGAATTCATAAAAGCATTAACCGTTGTAATAAAGAAAGCACTTGCGGTCGCACCAATGACAACTGGGATAACGAGTAAAAAGTGCTTTAATTTACTTTTAAACCGATCCCACGTATAGATATAAATACCTAAAAAGATTGCTTCGAAGAAAAATGCGAAAGTTTCCATAAACAAAGGCAATCCAATCGTATGCCCAGCAGCCTGCATAAAGTTCGGCCACAGAAGACTTAGCTGCATGGCAATAGCAGTTCCTGTTACAACCCCTACAGCAACGGTAACAATGTAGCCTCTTGCCCAACGTTTTGCCATAAGTGAATAGTGAGGATCATTCCGTTTTATTCCCATCCATTCTGCAATCGCAATCATTAGCGGAATTCCGACACCAATGGTTGCAAAAATCACATGGAACCCTAATGTTACAGCGGTCAAAATCCTACTATATAGGACCGGATCATATTCAATCATAATGTTGTTCTCTCCTATCATATTGAGCTCAGGACACCCATTTCAACGCTTGTGCATGAAGCTGGGTATTAATCTGAACTGAATGAAATTTAAATTATTTGTATAATTGTTGATTCATAAGAAACTCCATGACGTTCTTTCTACTAATATCTAGAATGGTGTGGCTAACTTATTGTAATTATGAAAATCACTCAGCTATATAAATATGAAATAAACACTGTCTTAATAGTAATAATTATAACGATGTTTGTTTATAGGTATTTTCACTCATATATAGTCAATTTGTGATCGTTTGTTGAACAGCTAGTGATCATTTTGTGAATAATACCTATTAGGGTAAAAGTATAGGGATATTTTCGTTCATGTCGTCCTAAAATTGCATTTTTTAATCGGTAAATTTGAAAAGAGCACCCTCGGTTCAGGATGCTCTTAATTCTTTACGAAGCCGCATCTCTAGATGTCAGAGAAGGGATTCAAATTCTTTATTCCCATTTTTTAGGTAGGGATAGCTGTTATACCTTTTTAACAAATTCAGATTTTAATTGCATAGCTCCAAAACCATCAATTTTGCAATCGATATCATGATCGCCATCAACCAAACGGATATTTTTTACTTTTGTACCTATTTTTACGACTGATGAAGTTCCTTTTACTTTAAGATTTTTGATAACAGTTACAGAATCACCATCGTTTAAGGTATGTCCATTTGCATCTTTGATAATCTTTTTAGCTTCACTAATTTCAGTTTCTAATTTTAATGTCCACTCATGAGCACATTCTGGACAAACAAAAAGACTTCCATCCTCGTATGTGTATTCTGAATTACATTTTGGGCAATATGGTAAATCTGACATAATTTAATTTCCTCCATTTACACATCATCTTGTAGATTTCAATTCATTATAACAGAATAGGAATGCTTGTCCTTATGTTTCAGTTTATGAATACGTCGAGCGTAAGGAAGTTTTTAATATTTTACCAGATGGATTCCGTGGTAGTTCGGACATAAATTCAACGGATTTAGGCTTTTTGTAACTAGCCATCTTTCCTTCACAAAAGGAAATAACTTCTGCTTCAGTAAGGTCATTCAATCCCCTCCAAATAGTAAATTAATTACAGAAATATCCGAACGGGAAAGCCCACTCCTTCAGGTGTGGGATGAAAGTGAGGTCGAACAAGGTATATCTTCAGATAGATCAATTGTTCGACTTTTTTGTTGCGAATGTACGTTCTTTTCTGGTAAAATAATCAATAGAAGGTGGTGAATAGGTTGACTAAGACTAAAACTCCAAGTTTTGTTCTGACGTTTAGATTAATGACTGAAATACATCAAGAACACACACTATCTAAGAGATTCGAGATAGCTAGAACTATTTATAATGCTTGTCTAGGTGAACTATATAAGAGATACGCTGCTTTAAAGCAGTCTAAACGGTATAGAAACGTTTGTAAAATGTCAAAAGGAAAAATAAGAAATAGAATGTTCTCAGAGTTGAACAAGGATTTTGGTTTAGTCGAGTATTCTCTGCATGTATTTGTCAAACCAATGCAACATAAGTTTAAGCAAAATATAGATGCATTCACTAGCCAAAAAATAGCTACTAGAGCATTCAAAGCTTTTGAAAAGTTAATGTATAAGCAAGGAAAGAAAGTTCGATTCAAAAAGTACGGTGAAATGGGATCTGTAGAAGGGAAATCCAATTCAACTGGCATCCGATACAAAGACGGTTCTATCATTTGGAACGGCATTGTTCTTCCAGTACTCATAAAGAAAAACGATGTTTATGCCAATTTGGCATTAAAAGATAAAATTAAATTCGTAAGAATAAAAAGAGAATGGGTTAAGAGTACATTTGTCTACTACGCACAATTAGTTTTAGAAGGTTTGCCTCCAAACAAATACAATTGTGACGGCATTAAAATAGAAAATTGTAGCGAAAAGCGAGTAGGGATTGATATTGGAACATCGACTGTTGCTGTTTGCTCCGAAAGCAAAGTGATTTTAACAGAGCTGGCACCTAGTATTGTTGATATAAGTAAAAAAATGAGAAAAATTCAAAGAGCCATGGATAGAAGTAAAAGGGCAACAAACCCTTTGAAATACAAAAAGGACGGGACGATCGATACTAGAAATAAAGTAAAATGGCTTTTTTCAAAACGTTATGCAAAAAAGAAAAACCAATTAAAAGAATTGCAGAGGTTAAATAAAGCAAAGCGAAAACAAGACCATGAAATTCTTTCAAATAAAATACTCTCTTTAGGGAAGAGTGTTTTTGTTGAAACCATGAGTTTCAAAGGTCTTCAAAGAAGAGCCAAAGAAACAACGATAAATAAAAAAGGAAGGTTCAATAAAAAAAAGCGGTTCGGAAGAACCATTGGTCATCGAGCACCTTCGATGCTGTTAGAAATTTTGAACCGCAAATTGAACTATACGAACAAAATGCTAAACAAGGTGAATACATCTCTAATAAAAGCAAGTCAATACAACCATATAACTGATACATACGTAAAGAAAAAACTCCATCAAAGATGGAATGACTTTGGTTTTTGCATGATACAACGTGATTTATATTCATCCTTTTTGCTTATGAACTGCAAGGAAAATTTAGAAGAAATAGATAAGGATATGTGTGAACAAAACTTTGAACTATTCAGAACACAACATGATAGAGAGATACAAAAACTAAAATTGAAGATAAAAACACCCATTAGCATGGGTATCTAAGTGTTAATTTCGGTTTAGGTACGAGCCGAAACAATCGCCAATAGAAACAATGGTTTCTTTGATTGTAGAAGTCTAATTGAACATACATGAGTTCCTTTATGTTGTAACTCGAAGAGTTTATGAACTTCAAGTGAGAGTATTGGAGAAATGTATAAGTATATTTGAACCCCACTCCTTTAGGTGTGGGAGTATCAGAAGGATTAATGGGAGTAGAAGGGGTTTCACCACATTTTCAAAGTGTAAACTTTGATGTTATCATTAGAACTCAAGAACCCGATTCTCGGATAGTGGAATTGAAAGAAGAAGTAGAAAAAAGATGTCCTGTTTATAGTTTGCTAAAAGATGCAGGAGTTAGGATAGAATCGAATTGGCATAAAAAATAGAATACCCTCACAAATTAGGATTTTAAGTTTATTTAGTGAGAGTTGTGAAAAAAGACAGCTAATTTAACGAAGCACTTAAAAAGTCTCTAAATTTTAAAAAAGGTATAATACCTCAAGTAATCTGAGGGAATTATATCTTGTTTTTCTTGAAATTAAACCCCTCAATGTGAAGATAAAATGTTTTTAGATGTCACAAGAAAAATTTTGTGCTTGAGGTGATATAGGTCACCTCATAGAATGCTACATAATGATATTCTAGTTTTGTGAAGAAAAAGGCAAGCGAGTGTTGGTAGAGAAGTTTGGAATAAGTAGTATTATAATTGTCAAAGAAGAAATGGTAGTGAATGTACTTCATTTTAAAATAAAAAATCAGGTGGTGTAGCAAAATGCTAAATGTAAAAATGGAAGGAAATAAAGCAATCATTGATGTTCGTGAAAATGTTTTAAGAGGAGAACATCCGAAAGATGAAGTTTTAGACTATGTACAAAAAGCAGCAGAGGGAACAACCTTTGAAATTCATTTACCGCTTCGAGGAGAGCCAATGGTAAATTTATTTAAATCGAAAGGAATGAATGCGTATATCGAAGAATTGGGTCCGGAACATTTTAGGATAATCGTCGAAAAATTATAGTTAAAGCTTAAAGTATCAGTTAAACTAAGGGGCCACCCAAGAAATATTTTCTTAAATGTATCCGTAATCTTGAACGATCGTCAAAAAATAAAAAAAACGCCAATTTTGGCGTTTTTTTTTCATTGATTATTACGTTTTTTATTTTTGTTACCAGCTTGCTTAGTTACAGCGTTGGCAGTTGCGTCAACAGCATTCATGGCAGCGTCCTCAGTTACCTCTAACCCTCTATGAACTGCATGAAATGCTGATCCTGCAGTATTTTTAATGCCTTCTGCTACATTATTTTCATTTTGTTGATTGTTGTTTTGATTTTTTTCGTTAGCCATTATTTTCACCTCCTAACACAGACATAGCGTTTGTTTTTTATGGATAAATTATGTAACCGAAATTGATTTCACGTGTTACCACTTACAAATGCTAATGGGATTAAGCCATTGTCAATCTTTGCCTTTGCGGCAGTATAAATGGACATTTCAAGAAAATTGAATAGTCAATGGCCATATCAACCTGGTAAATAAAATAAATTTTATTTTATGGGTTGTAGTTTGATCGGTAATTTGATAGTATAAAAGAAATCAAAAGTCTATGTGTAACTGGCGAACACGGATAACCGTGAGGGAGCACATAGTTGTCGAATGGTCGTTCGCCTGGGCTGAGGTAAGGGTATTTATCCCTTACCTCTTTCTGCTTATTTTAGGGGGGATTGCTAAAACAATTAGAAGATTGTGATTGCTGTTTATCGCACTAATACTAAGTACAGATTAAAAAAATGAAATGTGGAAAGAGGAGAAAAAAATGAGCACAATCACTTTAAATAAAGTAAAAACAATAAAATCGTTAAATAATATTGCCGAAAGCGGCCTAAATGTATTTAATACGGATGGTTATACGATCGATAATGATAGTGAAAATCCGGATGCTATGGTTGTTCGTAGTTTTAACATGCATACATTAGAATTTGGCACTAATTTAAAAGCAATCGCCCGGGCTGGTGCAGGTGTTAATAATATCCCAGTTGAACAATGTACAGAACGTGGAATTGTCGTTTTTAATACTCCAGGAGCCAACGCAAACGCTGTAAAAGAACTTGTTCTAACGACATTAATTGCTTCATCACGTAACCTTTTTGCCGGTGTCACTTGGGCAAAGACATTAGCAGGTGAAGGAGATCAAATTCCAAAGCTGGTAGAAGCAGGTAAGAAAAATTTTGTTGGAAAAGAAATAAAGGGAAAAACTTTAGGTGTTATCGGTTTGGGTGCAATTGGTGCGCTTGTAGCGAATGATGCGCTAGAATTAGACATGGAAGTAATCGGATATGACCCGTATATCTCTGTCGATACGGCTTGGAACTTATCTAGCAATGTGCATCGTGCAATGTCGATTGAACATTTGTTTGCAAACTCTGATTATATCACTGTACACGTTCCGTTAACCGCTGATAATAAAGGAATGTTTAACGAAGCGACCTTTAGTATCATGAAACCTGACGTTTATATTTTCAACTTCTCTCGCGATGGGCTTGTCAATGAAACAGATATCGGAGCAGCACTTGAAAGTGGAAAAGTTGGTAAGTTTATTACAGACTTCCCGAATGAAAATGTCTTGAAAATGAAAAATACTGTTCCGATTCCTCATTTAGGTGCTTCTACTAATGAAGCAGAAGAGAACTGTGCGATTATGGTGACGCGTCAGGTCAAGGAATTTCTTGAAACAGGAAATATAAAAAATTCAGTAAATTTTCCAAATGCTTCTTTACCTTATACAGGAAAGCGCCGTGTTGCAGCATTCCACAAAAACGTTCCAAACATGGTTGGCCAGATCACATCAGCTCTATCAACCTATCACTTGAACATTGCTGATATGGTTAGCAGAAGTCGTGGCGATTATGCGTATACGATGATTGACATTGACAACGAAGTAACCGAAGATTGTATTCCAGGTTTAGAAGAACAAATTAAACAGATCGCCGGCCTAGTTACAGTCCGTGTGATCTAGTCTAACTGCATCACAACTATTTTTTCATTGAATTAAAAGCCAGTTTGCCTAATAAAAAAGGTGACTGGCTTTTATTAATTTGATTACCTTAATTTTAAGGGGAATCTGAATTAATTTTAAAGGAGTTATTAACACCCTGTCGAATGTTAGTAATATAATCTCATTATTTAGTGAAAAATTAGAGTGATAAAGCAACTGAAGATTAGCTAGTGAAAATGGTAAAATCAAGTGAATTATATTAGGAGGTTGTGAAATGGGTCAACAAGAATTTAAAAAAATAGAAGAGTTTTTAATTTCTAGATTAACTCCTTATTGTATTTATATTTTTGGCTCTTTTGCAAAAGGAACTTCTAACAAAGATAGCGATATTGATATTGCTTATTTTTCTGAAATAAAGGTAGATAATTATGAGCGTTTTATGCTAGCACAAGAATTAGCAGTAATATTAAATAAGAATGTTGATTTGATTGATTTAAGCCAAGCAACTACAGTTTTTCAAACGCAGATTGTCTCAACGGGAGAAGTTATTTATTGTAGCGATGATAATCGCAGAATGAATTTTGAAATGCTAACGTTAAAGATGTACGCAAAGCTAAATGAAGAACGGAAAGAAATTCTTAAAAGAATTTATGAAAGTGGTGATGTTTATGAGGTCTGACGTCATTCTTAATAAGGTAAATATCATTGAACGTTGTTTAGTTAGAGTTCAAGACGTCTATGCTTCAAGTCCAGAAAACTTAAGTGATTATACAAAACAAGATTCAATCGTTTTAAATATTCAACGCGCATGCGAAGCGTCTATTGATTTGGCCATGCATATTATTGCTGAAAACAAACTTGGTATACCTCAACATAGTCGAGACGGCTTTGAAATTTTGAAAACACATCAAATTATAACAGAAAAAATTGCTGAAAATATGAAAGCGATGGTTGGCTTTAGAAATATTGCCATACATGACTACCAAACCATTCATATTGGTATTCTCCAAAAAATTATCGAAAACCACTTACAGGATTTTAAAGAGTTTTCGAATCAAATAATTAAAAAATAATCAGAGGTGATTTTATGCAATATAAAAAATTAGGGTTAACTGGATTAGAAATTTCAAATATATGCTTAGGTACAATGTCTTTTGGCAGATGGATTGATGAAGAAGCTTCAGTATCTATTTTAAACAAGGCGCTTGAAAAGGGCGTTAATTTCATTGACACCGCAAATTATTATGGCAAAGGTCAAGATGAAATACCTGAATATGGAACTGGGTTATCAGAAGAAATACTCGGACGAGCACTGAAAGGGAGAAGAGAAGAAGTTGTCTTGGCCACAAAAGTTGGTCTACAAATGGGAAGTGGAAAAAATAGTAACGGTCTTTCAAAGCTGAATATTTTGAGAGAAGTGGATAAGTCATTACAGCGGTTGCAAACTGATTATATCGATCTCTATCAAGTTCATCTTTTTGATCCGAATACACCAATAGAGGAAACATTACGGGCATTAGATGATGTTGTTCGTCAAGGAAAAGTGCGCTATATTGGTTGCTCCAACTTTGCTGCCTGGCAAATTGCTAAATCTAATGGTATATGCGAACGAATGAATCTAGAAAAATTCATTTCTGTGCAGCCTCAATATAGTTTGTTAGCAAGAAATATTGAAAATGAATTAATTCCATTTTGTCATTCAGAGGGAGTAGGCATTGTCGTATATAGCCCGATGGCGAGAGGGATGTTATCAGGCAAATACAAAGGACCAAATGATGTTCCAGCTGATAGCCGTGCCGCACATGGAGAAACTAGATTATTGAAGTTGTTTTCAGAACGAAATTTCAATTTAGTTGAACAATACAAAGTACTAGCGACTCAGTACGAAATGTCATTATCACAATTTGCATTGGCGTGGGTTTTAAACCAACCAGCCGTTACTTCGGCGATTATTGGGGCAACGAAGCTTTCCCATGTAACTGATGCGGTCGAAGTCAGCGATTTCCAGTTAACGAAGGAGATATTGAAGCAGATTGAAGAACTGTCGAGTGTGAATCATTTTTAATCTAGTCAATTTCTTAATGTAAATAAATTGATATCAAGCTAACTCGAAAAAATAGAGTTAGCTTTTTAGGTTTAAATGATACTGAGCAAAACATCTTCACATTTAAACCGCTGTCCTAGCAAGGCTAGGACGAGTTCTCAGCGTATTTTTTAGGTGTTCTGTCAATTACCTGAAAAAGCTATTCAAATAATATTCGGTAATAATCGACCTCAAGAATTTTGGCTGAGTAGTAAAATTTTTCGTCGATTTTACGTTGATAAAAGTCGATATAAGATGGATCGAGATCATCAGCCGCATTTAATTGAAATTGATTGGTTTCGGTGTTATATCTCCCTTTTTCTGTGATAAAGCTGCCGTCTCGGAAAATTACTAAAGGTTTTGCGTCAGAAAATACATCTCTTCCCATTAGGAGTCTCGAGTCATAGTCTAATCCTAATAAGTTTGAAAGAGTTGGAATAATGTCAAGGCTAGATGTTGGCTCGTCAACAATGATTTCTTCCATATTAGGTGTATAAATAATCAAGTTACTTTTGTAAATATCAAAGCTTCGATCAATAGGTTCGCCAACAAATTCCACAATTGTTTTAAAATCAAGACCATAAGGATAATGATCAGCACTCATCACAATTAAGGTGTTTGCTGCTGCCCCCGATTTTTCTAGTTCCTCAAGCAAATGCTCTATTGCTTTGTCTAACTCAATTTGCGTAGCAAGATAAGCTTTTGCCTGCTCAGAGAGTTCGAGATCTTTGACATACTGCTTATTTTTATAGGCCATTGAGTTTCCTGAAAAACTATATTCCAAATGACCACTGACGGTCATGTAATAGGCATGAAAAGAGTCTTCGTTACTATATTCAGGTATCGTAACTTCAAACATTTCAAGATCTGAAGCCGGCCATGTTTGTGTGATATCTAAACCATTACCAACGGCTTTGTAATCGTACCCCATGTTCGGGTGAGAGACGTCGCGTCGGTAATAATCATACGTATGATTGTGATAAGCGACGGTTTTATATCCTGATTTTTTAAGTTGATTACCGATCACAAATGGCATGTGATTGATCCCAGAATGATAGAAACTCCAAACCCCACTTTTAGGATATAGCCCATTTAAGGCCACATATTCTCCGTCTGAAGTGCTCAAATCCCACAAAGGAACATAAAAATCCTTGAATTGAATTCCTTCGTGAACCATTTTGTATAATGTTGGTGTTAGTTTTGGGTGTGCAGCGTAAGGAGCAAACGATTCAGCTGTAATGAAAACAAGGTTGTACCCTTCAAATTTCCCTGTATAGTCATTTTTAGTAGTGGCTGTTGTGTCTTTAAAATATCTATGCATTTGTTGAATGGTTTCATCGGTTTCATGCTCTAAAAAAGTGTCGAAATCAATGGCTAAAACATTTTTCGCTCGTTTTATTTCTTGATCGATAACGTCTTTTTGATTTATTTCGCAGTCATCAAAAGGAGGGGAGGGATCGGGAATATTTGTATCAGGTTGAACTGGATTTACAGACAACACTGGTGACCAAGCCGTAAGATGGCGTTGTAAGTCAATCCGCATCGTTGTAAACAGTCCGAGGCGATCGACAGAAAGAACAGGAGAAACGTTGTGATAATACAAATCGTAGGCACTGTTTCGATGTTTTTCACCCGAAGCAAGTATGAACAACCCAATTCCATGGAGTAAAAAGGAGGCGATGATAAAAATTCCGGTGACTGAAATCAATGACTTTTTAAAAGAGAAAAATTTCTTCCCGAAAAAAAGTAGAAAAAAAATGGGGAGAAACAAAAGAACAATCCAAAGAATATTTGCTAGAGCCTCTCGTTGAATGGTGCTCCAAAACTCAAGGACCTGAATCCCATTACGCGCTGAATAAATCGAATAAAATGTTCGGAAAAATTCATGATAAATCAATTGTGAAGCGTATATAAAACTAAAGAAAATAAGGAAAATCACAGTCACAGAAAAATTTAAATTCTCTGGGAAGAGGTTGGTTAGACCGACCAATAAAAACCCAAATGAAAGTGAGAAGACAACTGTAAAGAATATTCCGCTTGAGAAAATATTTATCGTTGAATTGTCGAAAACAAAGCGCGCCAATAGTTCAAAGAAAAAAAATGAAAAAGAAATGAAAAATACAAATGAAATTTTGTTCCAAAAAATCAAAACAAACTACCCCTTTACACTCATATAAAGAATCCGCAAATAAGTCTTCGTACTACTATTTTCGCCGATATTTTAGGAGGGCATTCAATTACAAAGATAAATATTTAACAGAGCCAAGTTTATGAATCATCCATTTGTAACAATTTTTTCTACAATACTCGGTTGTGACAGATACGAACCTCAAATCATATCCACAAAAACCGCTAACTCAAAATGAAACGAGTTAGCGGTTTATCTAAAAAAATGCTCAAGTTAATCAGTGGTTTTCCTTCGTCTTGAAGAAAAGGGAAATCCCTATTTTATGACAAACAGTTACGTAATGCATCAGTGTAAGCAGAACAACACCAGCGTTCATGCCAATTATGACTCCGTGCATTTGTAAAGTAGCCATTGATCCGAGGAAGTACATGAGTAAAAAAGAAATTAATGTTGACCAAGCAGCATGGAATAGCGCATCTTTTACTAGACCCAGTCCAATTAAATAAGCTTGAAGCGGTATCACAAAAAAGTAAAATAAGAAATAAGGTACTAACAACTGTAAGTAGACACTTGCAGGAGAGTTTTTGAAAAATAGTCCCGTTAATGGTTCGGCGAAAAAATAAAAAATTAGTACGGAAGGAACTCCATAACCCAAAGTTAATTTCATTACCTTTACGAGCAACTTTCGTAGCTTCACAAAATCCTTTTTTGCATAAGCTTCCGAGACTGTTGGAATTAAGACGATTAAAAATGAATGGGCAATAAATGTTGGGAAGAAACCGATCGAAAATGCCACTCCTGCTAACTTTCCAAACTGAGCTGTTGCCATTGCTCCTGTTAATCCGGCATTCATCAAGGCTGCCTTAATTAAAAACGGCTTTACTGCAAAAGTAATTGCATGGAAAATTCTTACACCCGTCATTGGTAGTGATACATTCAGTAAACCTCTTCTTACTGTAGAACCATCTATTGTTGCATTTGGTTGGTTTTTTAGTGACCTCATTTCGGTAAAAAAGACAGTCGCCATAAAAGCAAACACGACGAATTCACTAGCAATTAATGTGCATAATGCAATTAGCAATGCTATATCCGATTCAAACTGAAATAGTCGGTAGACAACTACTAGAAGAAGCAACTGAAATGCCCTTCTCAAAAAATTAGAAAAGGCTATTTTGCCCATTTGTTGAGAACCCATAAAGTAGCCTCGAAAAACAGCTGAAAAGGATATGATCGGGATAAGAATATAAACGAGAATCCTAACGAGTGGATGGTACTGGTCAAAAACAGGTACGTATGGAAGCACTAAGATTGTTAGAGTTAAAAAGAAAACCGTTATCAAAGATGCTAAGCCAATCGCATGAAACAGCATGCTGCGATGAAATTGTTTATCTTTTTCAGCAACAAACTTTGAAATCGAAATTGGTAATTCCATGCTTGCTAAGACGACAATGAGCATAATTGTCGGGAGGATTGACATATATAGACCTAAGCCCTTTTCACCAAGCTCTCTTGCTAAAATAATATTTATTACTAATTCAAGACTTTCTCCAAAAAATGCTGCAATCGCTAATAATATAACGCCTCGGTAAAATAATTTCATATTTTACAATCCCCTTACAAACCAATAAGTTACTTTATGATTATGAGACAAGTATAGGGAATATGTTAGTATTTGTAAGCAGTGATAAAGGTACTAAGAATAATCCAGTTAATTTAATGGGTTATCTGAATAGGATTGGTCATGCGGCTAAGTTAGCCGGTTTCATGTCAATTGATTTCGGGAATTTCATTCTTCAAAGGTTTTTCATTGTTCCATTTGCTTAGCAAAAAATCCGGCAGCAGTTTCAGTTAGCTTTTGTTCTACTTCTCCCATCGTTCGCTCACTTTTTGACAGCATGACAATTGCACCAACCTGGTCACTATTAGCGATAATAGGAGCAATAATAAATGCTGTAACTTTTTCTGTTGAATTACCGACAATGTTATATTCTCCCTCGGTAGTTTGAACGATTGACTGTCTGCCACAAATAGCGGACTCAATGGCTTCTCCAATTTCTTTGTTTGCATAGTCCTTCTTCGATCTACCACCAACGGCTATATATGTATTTCGATCGGCTATCAGAACAATATGATTTAAACTTTCGAATAAAGTTTCTGCATACTCTTTTGCAAAACTTCCTAATTCAGAAATGGGAGAATATTTCTTTAAAATAACCTCGCCACCCTCATCTACAAAAATTTCTAAAGGATCACCTTCACGAATTCGAAGTGTGCTGCGAATTTCTTTTGGGATTACAATCCGTCCTAAATCATCTATACGACGTACAATTCCAGTTGCTTTCATTATGATGATGCCTCCTAAGTAAGTAATGTTGTCATGACTAACAACTTCATTCCAACATTTTTAGCAGCACTTTTACTACTTGTTCTTACTATAAAATAAAGATATGACCAAACTATTATCAAACTAAGACCTAGCTAAGACCATAGTAAGAAAAAATTTTTAATGTAGTTTTAATTTTTTTGTTTGTCTACCAAATATATTCTGGATATGATAAAATAAATAAAGAGTTTGAGAGGAAATGTACGTAAAATCCCTCACTTATTTGAAAGATTAGTGAATAAGAAATCTTTCAAAAAAATAGAATAACAGATAATAAGAGCAGGGAGATGAGGACAAGATGAAAAGAAAACTCTTTGGGGTTGCTTTATTGGCTGCTGTAGCCGTTGGGTTAGTCGCTTGCAGTGGGGGAAGTACCAATGAAGAAAACTCTTCACCAGAAAATGAAGTGCAAAACATTAAGGAATTAGTGCATGATTATAGTGCTGGTAACGTAGCAAACGAGTCAGCCTCAATCACGTCCCATCAACTTATTGTGACCGATAGCGACAAAAATGAGTTAACCTATGATTTACCTGAAGCTGAATTTTTTGTTTCCATCGCGCCATACGTCGATGAAACACATCTTTGAACAATTCATAACTTGACAGGTTGTCAAGGCGAAATGGTAGAAGAAGAGTTTGAAGTATATATTGAAGACATGGAAGGCAATGTGATACTGGACGAAACATTGACATCCCCAGCTAACGGATTTATCGATTTGTGGCTACCACGTGACAAAACCTATAACGTAACGATTGTACACAATGGAAAAACGGTGGAGTCGGAGCTTTCCACGTTTGAGGGCGATGATACTTGCATTACAACGATGCAGTTTCTATAGAAGAAAAACACCCAAATGGGTGTTTTTTTTTTAGGGTTTTTCGTAAAGTTTGTAATAGCATAAATAGACCGAACTGGTCTATTTATGCTACACTTATATCGACCAAGGTGGTCTACATTTTTTAATACTTATATTACCAATAAGTTCTTCGAAATATCAAGGAGTGATGCGCTATTTCAGAACAATTTTTAAGTTTAGAGTCAGAAAAACAAATGAGAATATTAAATGCAGCCTATCAAGAATTTGCTGAACATGGTTATGCACAGGCATCGACAAATCGGATTGTAAAGGATGCTAGTATTGGTAAAGGAATGCTCTTCTATTACTTCAATAGTAAAAAAGATCTATTTATTTATTTATTTGACTATGCGACAAAGGTTATCGGGAAAATCTATGAAGAAATAGATTTCAATGAAACAGATATTTTTAAAAGACTAAAGGAAATAGGCTTGATTAAGTTAAAAATTTATAAAAAAAATCCCCGAGTATTTGATTTTCTGAAAGCAGCTGCCATTGAGGGCGCAGTTGAAGTAAAAGCAGAGATTGATCAAAAAAAGAAACAGAACTTGGAAGTTGGGTTTAAAAACATCTATAAAAATATCGACTTTTCAAAATTCCGTGAGGATATTGATATTCAAAGAGCAATGGAAATCATTAATTGGACGATGATTGGTTTTGGAGAAAAAGAAATTGAGAAAATAAATTCATTTGAGGAAGTTGAAAGCGGCAGCCTTAAAGAATGGGACATCTATTCAGACATGCTTAAACTTTGCTTATATAAATAAAGAGGAGGAACTAAAATGAGCATATTAGAGGTAACGAATCTAACGAAAAAATTTGGTAAGTTTACAGCTTTAGATGGTGTCAATCTAAAAGTAAACAGTGGCGAAGTTTTTGGGTTTATTGGGCCTAATGGTTCAGGTAAATCTACGACAATAAGAGTTTTACTCGGTATTTTGAAGGCAACCGAAGGAGAAGTAAAGATCTTTGGTAAAGATGCTTGGAATGATGCTGTGGAAATACATAAAAGAGTTGCCTATGTTCCTGGAGATGTTAATTTATGGCCTAATTTAACGGGTGGAGAAGTGATTGACCTATTTGTAAAATTACGCGGGACAAAAAATAAGAGCAAACGAGAAGAGTTGATTAAAAAATTTGATTTAGATCCTACAAAGAAATGTCGAACCTATTCAAAAGGCAACCGCCAAAAAGTTGCCTTAATTGCAGCTTTCTCATCTGAAGCGGATTTGTATATTTTAGATGAACCAACATCAGGCCTTGATCCATTGATGGAGCTAGTTTTCCAGGAATGTATTATGGATGTAAAAAGACAAGGAAAAAGTGTCCTGCTTTCCAGTCATATCCTATCTGAAATAGAAAAATTATGCGATAAAGTAGCGATTATTCGTGAAGGTAGCATCATCGAAACAGGCACGTTAAAGGAACTTCGTCACTTAACACGTACCCAAATTCTTGTCGAGACAAAGCAGCGAATTACGAAGTTAAAAGAATTAAAAGGGATGCATGAAATTGAAGAAACAAATCAAGGGCTGTCATTCCAAGTTGATACGGAAGAGCTGGACAATACGATCAGATATATTAGTCAATTTGGGATTTTGAAGATAGAAAGTGCTCCACCGACATTGGAAGATTTATTTATGCGCCATTATGAAGGTAAAGAAAAAGTCGCGAAAACAGGAGCGGGAGGTGCGAACTAATGGCCCAGAACTTTACGGCTAAAACAGGTCAACTTTCACGATTCATTTTCCGGCTTGATCGAATAAGAATATCGTTATGGCTAGTAGGATTAACGTTCTTCACATTAGTTGTTCCTGTCGCTTTTATTGGTTTATACGAAACGCAGCAGGCAAGAGATATTATGGCTGAAACGATGACAAATCCAGCGATGACAGCGATGATAGGAACTGGAGACTTGTCCAATTATACAATTGGTGCGATGACGACACATCAAATGTTACTTATGACAGCTGTTATTGTAGGTTTAATGAGTATTTTACTTGTTACCCGCCATACAAGAGCTGATGAAGAAGATGGGCGTGTCGAAATGATTCGTTCCTTGCCGGTTGGACGTCTTTCGTACTTAAATGCATCAATACTCGTCATCAGTGCTACCAGTGTTGCTTTAGCTTTAATCATAGGTTTTGGATTATATGCACTTGGGATTGAAAGTATGGATCTAGAAGGCTCATTACTTTACGGGGCCGCGTTAGGTGGTACAGGATTAGTTTTTGCAGGAGTGACAGCAATTTTCGCTCAACTTTCTGAAAGTTCTCGTGGCACGATCGGGTATTCTATCGCGGTATTAATTATTGCTTATCTTTTCCGAGCGGTCACAGATATAAGTAACGAAAGCATGTCTTGGATTTCACCTTTAGCATGGACGTCGAAAACCCAAGCGTATAGCTCCAATAATTGGTGGCCAATCCTATTAATGATCGTTGTTTCTGTAATTCTATATATCGTTGCAAACTTTCTACATTCGATTCGTGATTTAGAAAGAGGCTTTTTGCCATCAAGACCAGGGAGGAAATATGCTTCTCGATTTTTACAAAGTCCGATCGGTCTTGCACTAAGACTGCAGAAAACTGGAATGATCGCCTGGGCGATTGGATTATTTGTGATGGGGGCTTCTTATGGTTCGGTGTTAGGAGATATGGAATCATTTTTTGAAGGCAATGAACTGATGGAACAGATGATACAAACGGTGGAAGGCTTTTCAATAATGGAGCTATTTATTCCGATGTTACTGGTTATTATGGCTCTCTTGGCAACGGTTCCTCCTGTTATGGCAATGAATAAATTGCGCGGGGAAGAGAAAAATGATCGACTTGAACATTTGTTAGGTAGAGCTGTATCACGGACTCAGCTTATGGGAGGATATTTGATCATCGCTTTGCTAAATGGATTTGTGATGTTGTCCTTTGCTGCGATTGGCCTCTGGTCTGCTGGGGCAGCTGTGATTGACGGTGGACTAGATTTTGGGATGATTTATGGAGCCGCGATGGGCTATTATCCAGCGATGCTCGTGATGATTGGGATTGCGGTATTCCTGATCGGCTTTTTACCAAAGTTAACCAGTTTGATTTGGATTTACATTTTATATTCTTTTCTTGTCATATATATAGGTGGTTTGATGCAATTTCCGGATTGGGTAGGTCAACTGTCGCCATTTGGTCATGTAGCGCAGCCACCTATAGAAGAAGTGACATTCATGCCGCTATTCCTATTAAGTTTGGTTGCGGTAGTGCTGATGGTGCTAGGTTTTGTCGGCTTTAATAAGCGCGATACAGAAAGTTAATAATAAGCAATAAAGGGAACGTTTCTTCTGAAACGTTCCCTTTATCAATGAAAAATGCACATTCGAAAGTAGTTTTTTAGCTAACCAATGATTTATTGAGCGACCTAGACGGTTTATTAGCCGAACCTGGTGATTTACAAGCCGGATTTTACGGTTTATTAGCCGAACCAGATGATTTACTATCCAAATTTACGGTTTATTAGCCAAACTAGGTGATTTACTAGCCAAATTTCACATTTTATTAGCCAAACTACCTGATTTACTATCCAAACCAGGTTTTGTCATTGGAGTGAGTGGAAATGCATCATAAAATGATCGAAAAGGTCTCTATGTTAAGTAAGGATAAATGATGGTATCATAATCAATATTGGTCAAGATTTCTAAACAAACTAATTCGAAAGAAGATGACAGCTTGAATCAAACACGAATAAAATGGATATTGTTACTCGTAATTTTAATGTGGGGAAGTAATTTTGTCATTACAAAAATATTGCTTGAGACTTTCCCTTTTTGGACTCTATTATTCTTTCGGAATTTTTTTGCTGCGATTGCTTTGATTTGGATTGTTCGAAAATTCCTTTATATTACGCCAGGAAATAAAAAAGTGTGGGGTTATGTATTAGGAGCTTCTGTTATCGGTGTTGTTATTAATAATGTTTTCTTTCAAATGGGACTAAAATATACGTTAGCCACTAATGCTTCACTCATCATTGGATTAACACCTTTAACTACTGCCTTGATCTCGTATTTAGTCTTTAGTGTTTCTTTACACTGGAAGCAAGTGCTTGGTATTAGTCTAGGACTTTTTGGTGTTACGCTAGTTGTATTGAAAGGGTCAATCACAAACTTAATTAATTTATCCTTTAACATTGGTGATTTATATATTGTCGGAGCCTTACTAACTTTTACTGTTGGCTTCATATTTATTAAAAAAGCAACTGACACAAAGTTTCCACCGGCACTCGTCAGTGTGTACGCATATTCACTTTCTTCAATCTGTTACTTACCCATGGTGTTGTGGGAACAAACGGCGGGAGGTTGGGGTGAGCTACCTACTAGTATATTCCCCTGGTTAATGCTGCTTTATGTCGGTGTATTACCTACAGGGGTAGGGAATATGTGGTGGAATCGAGGGATAAGTATCCTTGGTCCCGGTCAATGCGCCATTTTTATGAACGGAATTCCGCTAGTTGCAGCCATTACTTCAGTATTGGTTTTGGATGAGCCAATCTTGATGTTACAAATTATCGGGTTTCTCTTCATTGGTTCTGGGGTGCTCTTAGGCTCTCAAAATAGTAGACCAGTAGCTGTAAAGAAAGAAGAGAAAGACTATCAGCGTTCCGATGTAATCTGAATAGTAGGAAATCGATAAAAGAGTAGCCTAGTTCAGTATGAACTGGGCTACTCTTTTATTTATTAACAAATTAAACGCATTGGAAAGATTCTATTCTTCGTAAATCTGTTCCGAAGTACACCCACATAAATCCATTCCAGCGAAAACCTGAAATTGATGTTCTACCTAAAAATGTTGGATAAAACCAAAATTGTTGACGATTCGTTAACCACACATAAGTAAAGCGGAATAAACAGCGCCTAATTGCCCCTGGATCAACAGCGAAAAGTTCAACTTGCTGTGTTTGGGTAGGAATAAAAGACGGTGGTGGTGCCGTTGGCGGCCCACCATGTTGCGCTTGCCCTGGCCCTGGTGGTCCAACTTGTTGTCCTTGTCCTGGCGGCGCAAATGGTGGTCTTCCCGGTGGAGGACCAGGTGGCGGTCCCATTGGTCCTCCTTGAGAAGGTGACCATGGACCAAATAATCTTTCATCATAATCATAAGCTGTATTAAGATTATAATTCGTTAGGAACTTATTTGAACCATCATATTCTTCATGCCCATAGGGACTATAACTGTAAAATAATTGTTCAAAACTTGGATACATAAAATCACTCCTTTTCTTCTAGGCTTACGCCATCTTATTCATTTGTCATTGGACCTTCATCTTGTACAGAAGAAAAAGGCTTTTACCTACACACCTCGTTACTTCGGGTCATGGCCCTAACATTCTTGTAAGTTTTCCTAACGCCGCAGCTACTTGGAAATATTGTCATGAGAACGCAGTTAAATAAAGGAATTTACCAATTCATAACGAAATGAAAAGAAGGAAACAAAAAGTGTAAATAGTATCGGTTGGTGACAAGGACGGAACCAAGCTGAAATTTGACTCAATGTTGAATGATTACATGAAAATGTGAGGTGGAGTATTTGAAAAAAATAGTAGAAGTCACAAACTTAAAAAAGTCCTATGGAGATGTAGAGGCCGTAAAAGGTATTGATTTTTATGTGGAACGAGGGAATCTTTTTGCTTTTTTAGGTCCTAATGGTGCTGGGAAATCAACTACAATAGATATTATTTCTACTCTATTAGAACCTGATAGCGGTATTGTCAAAATAGGTGAAAATATCCTTGGAAAAGATGATTATAAAATTAAATCTATGATTGGAGTTGTCTTTCAAGATAGTTTACTTGATCCATTACTTACCGTTAAAGAAAATCTCTATGTAAGAGGAAACTTTTATAATCTTACAAAAGAGCAACTTAAAGATGCAATAATAAGGGCTGCAAAAGCAACAGGAGTGACAGACCTTTTGAACAGACGATATGGTAAGCTTTCTGGTGGGCAAAGACGAAGAGCGGACATCGCAAGAGCATTAATTAATACTCCTGAAATTTTATTTTTAGATGAACCTACAACAGGACTTGATCCTCAAACTCGAAAAAATGTCTGGGAAACAATTCAAACACTCCAAAAAGAAAGCGGGATGACGATTTTTTTGACGACCCATTATATGGAGGAGGCAGCAAGTGCTAACTACGTAGTAGTAATTGATAATGGGGAAATTGCCGCACAAGGGACTCCTATAGAGCTGAAAGAAAAATATAGCTCAGACGTTTTAAAAATCCATTCCAATAAAAGCGAACAAATTATAAAAATACTTGTTGAGCAAAGCTTAGAATACATAGTAAAAAATAAAGTAATTTCCATTAAATTAGAAAATACTTTACAGGCAATACCTATTATTGATAAATGTAAAGATTTAATTGAAGGTTTTGAAGTACACAATGGCACAATGGATGATGCTTTTATTGGTATTACAGGAAAGGAAATAAGAGAATGATAACTATAGCAGCGCGAAATCTAAAGCTATTTTTTAGAGATAAAACAACTGTTTTCTTTTCGCTCCTTGGCGTAATAATTATTATCGGACTTTATGTTTTGTTTTTGGGTGATATGTTAATTAGCGGTATGGATGAGATAGAAAATGCAAGATTTTTATTGGATAGCTGGATCATGGCAGGACTTCTGGCTGTAACATCGATAACAACTACAATGGGTGCATTTGGAATAATGGTTGATGATCGAGCAAATAAAATAATAAAAGACTTTTCATCTTCGCCAATTAAAAATAGAAACTTGGCTGGGGGGTATATAGTAAGTGCCTTTGTGATAGGTGTAATAATTAGCCTTATTGCCCTTGTGTTTGCAGAGGTTTATATTGTATCGAATGGCGGACAGTTCCTATCTTTTCTAGCTTTAATGAAGGTTTTAGGTCTTATACTTTTATCAGTTTTATCAAGTAGTTCGATGGTATTTTTTATGGTATCCTTTTTTAAAAGTCAAAATGCCTTCGCTACTGCAAGTACAGTAATTGGAACTTTAATTGGATTTTTAACGGGGATTTATATTCCAATAGGTTCTTTACCTGATACGGTCCAATTGGCCATTAAGATATTTCCAGTTTCTCATGCAGGTTCATTATTTCGACAAGTTATGATGGCAGAACCTATGGAAGTGGCTTTTAAAGATGCCCCAACCGAAAGCATAGAAAACTTTAATCAAAGTATGGGAGTTGTCTTTAACTTTGGTGGATATACGACGACAATGTTAACAAGTGTGGTTATTCTTTTAGCAACGACTGCGCTGTTTTATGGACTGGCAATTTTAAATATTTCAAGAAAAAGAAAATAACATTTTAGATGAATGAATTTCATTTCGATACACTAATTTTTTCAAGAATAAATTTGATTCATCTAGTGGCTAACTTAGGATGGAACTTCAAACTCTGGATATAATAACTATTCATACAACAATGAATAGGAGTGGTAAGATGTCTGCCGATGATAAGAAAAAGAAACAAAAAACAGTATTTAAAGATAATCAAGATTTAGTCCCAGAAGGTAACCTACCAGGTAATAGGGAGGATCGAAGTGATAAAATGGGTTCGACAAATTCTGAAGAAATTCGATTTGAGAATGCCGACGATATATATGATGAATATTAATAAAAGAGTATTTCTGAAATTGAAGAAATCACCTAAAAAGAGTTAGATGTAAATCTGAAAAATTGTAAGCACTGACAAGTTTATAAATACGCGGAGTTGTAGCCTTCTTAATGGAAGGCTATTCGTTATTAGACGTTATTAGAAAGGCAATTCATTATTTCAAACAATAACCACAGCCATAATCAAAGGCCAAATTAAGATTTTTAAAACCCATCCCCTAAATGATTGAGGGAATGGGTTATTTTAACATAGAGGTGCAATCAACTCAATTGAATTATTTTTTGGAGTATTGACGAGAGAGGAAACAGGATAAGCCTCCATATCATTGGTGTTATAAGGCTGAAGCACGTCCTTTAACAGTTTAACGTCTTCTATATTTCGATTTAACCAAAGCTGCTCATCTTGTTTTCTTAAAATAACCGGCATTCGATCGTGAATATCAGCAACCAATTCGTTTGGTTTTGTCGTAATAACCGTACAAGAATATATAGAATTTCCATCAGGAGCTTGCCACTTCTCCCACAATCCAGCCATTGCAAATAGTTGTTGATTTCTAAGTGTAATTCGCATGGGTTGCTTTGTGCCACTTTGTCTTTTCCACTCGTAAAATCCATCAGCAATGATAAGGCATCTTCGTTTCATGAAGGCATGTTTAAAACTTGGCTTTTCGTCAATTGTTTCTGCTCTGGCATTGATCATTTTGTAACCGATCTTTTCATCTTTTGACCAAGATGGAATAAGTCCCCAACGCAACAAGCCTGCTCTGCGCTCCAAACCAGAATTGATCACTGATAAAATGTGGTGGCTTGGTGATACATTATAGCTTTTTTCATATAATTCGAAGAAGCTAAGAGGTACGTTAAAACGTTCCGCAATTTCTAGCGGTGTTGCTGATAAAGTAAAACGCCCACACATAAAAATCATCCTTTCAAAATTTATTGAATTACATTATGTAAAAAAAGGTAGTAATCCAATTGTAAGAACAAAAATTAGATAAACTTATTACACATCATGAAATCCTCCAAAATCCAGAAAAATCAGAAAAGATGCCGGCATACATGCGTCATCAATTGCGGTCATTATCGGCGGTATTACCGATACACAAGATGCTACATACAGTATATCAAAAGGAGCAGTTCGTTCATTTACGAAACATGCAGCACAGAATGGTTCTGTAAAAATAATATTCGTGTAATCTAAAGTTTTACTTTTCCAAAATCCTCCTAGTTTAGGTTACTTATATAAAGTGAAGTTTAATTAAGACGAAAAGTCAATCTAAATATAGGTGGAGTAAACATGATTAGAATTGTTTTATTTTTAGTAGTATCTCTTCTTTTTGTACAACCATTTTCTACATACGCAAACAAACAGGAAGGTCAACTTACTTTTTTAGTGAGATCCTCAAGCCAGTCTTTATTTCAAAGTGTCTTAACAGTTGAAGCGGATCGTTTATTTCAAACAATTATTAACACAGAACCACTTCATGAAGTCACTGACTTACCCTTTTCTAATCATTATTTGATGTTTGAAGATGAGGCTATAGTAAGAATTATTTTAATGGATGATTTTGGAGCTTTTTATGATTTACAACAAAATAAAAAAATTCAATTTCCTCCTAAAACAACGAAAAAAATAAAAAAATATTTTACTTACTTAGATAAAAATCACTTTGGCGAACTTATCGACTGGGAAGAAGTAAAGGAAATTATTCCGAGATATGCTAAGTTTATGATAACAGATTTAGAGACTGGACTTAGCTTCAATGCACAAAGAAGAGCAGGTAGTAGTCATGCGGATGTTCAACCGTTAACGAAGAAAGACACAATAATTATGAAGAAAATAAATGATGGAAACTGGAATTGGAAGAGAAGGGCTGTGCTCATCCATGTTAACGACCAATTTATTGCTGCATCCATGCATGGAATGCCGCATGGAAAAGGTTCACTAGTAAATGGGTTCCCAGGCCATTTTTGTATTCATTTTAAAGGTAGCACAACACATAAAACGAAAAATCATGACCTTTCTCATCAAGTTATGGTTAATAAAGCAGCGGGTACACTTACTTCATTTCTCAAACATTTATCAGCAGAAGAAATTGCTGAGTTATTTTTTATTACATTAAACCAAAAAGATCTAGATCTACTCACGCTTATTTATAATGGGGATGTAGATCACTATAGTCATATTTTCAACGTGATTGAATCTATTCGAATGAGTGAACGAGGAGAACCAATAATTGAAGAAGCATTGATTTATGAAGTGCCAATTAAATTTATAATAAAAGAAAAAGGAAAACGCAAAGTTGAAACCGTTTTTACTTTTGTGATAGTTAGGGATTCTCCAACGAGTGAATGGAGATTGGTTAACGTTCCATTTGAATAAGTGGCTAAACATTGAAAAAGTATGGGAGTTTTGCAAGAAATTTAATTAGTAAGAAATCGACTTTCAGACAATTTTGAAGGTCGATTTTATTTTTGATGTTAGAGATAATGGAAAGAACTTGATTAATTAAGGTTTTACTAAAGCATTCTTTCATCATTCTTTCACATAACTATAGTAGTATAAGTTACGAATGGGGGAAACATCAATGGCAACAATAAGTGCACTTGCGTCAATCGCTATTATCGTAGTTAGCTTACTAGCTGGCTTTCTGGCGTTCTATCTAATAAGTGATTTATCAAAAATGGAAAAGAAAAAGCAGATAGGGGAGTTGACATCTCAACTCATGAATTTCGTTATTTTTATTTGGCTTGGGAAAATCCTCTTGAACTTTTCAATATTTGTAAGGGATCCTTTGGCAATATTAGCTTATCCAAGTAACTCATCTGCATTTTACTTGGCACTGTTTTTTAGCGCAGTAACAATCGCTATTAAGTCAAAACGAGAGCAATTAGATGTCCTTTCATTAGGGAAATCTTTTATCTATGTATTTTTGATTGGATCCTTTGTGTATGAGTTTATTCAAATTGTTTGGAATAACGATACATATTCAGTTAGCTCCATGATTTTACTTGCAGTGCTTATCATTTTCTTCCTATTCATGCGAGAGCGAGTAACAACCGACTTGTTACTTATAATAATGGTTATCGGTTGGACTGCGGGTACATTAGCATTGGCTTATATTATGCCATTTACAATGGTTTTCGGCTTTACAATGGCACCGTGGTTTCTAGTTCTATTTTTAATAGTTTTTTTAACATTAATGATGTTAAAAAAAAGAAAGAAGGTGTTATAAATGGGTGGAATTGAGACAGATACGATGTTGATCGTAGGAATGTTTTTGGCACTTGGAGCCGGGGCGTTATCCTTTTTCTCGCCTTGTGTACTGCCGATTTTTCCAGCGTTTTTATCATATATTACCGGGATCAGTGTGAAAGAATTGCAAGGAAATCAGGATGTTAAAATTCGCACTAAATTACTGAGCCATTCTATTTTCTTCTTGTTAGGCGTTTCACTTATTTTTATTAGTTTAGGAGTAGGGGCTTCATTTCTGGGACAATGGCTTCAAACTTTATTAATTGGTGACTCAGGACTATTGATCCAGCGCATTGCAGGGGTGTTCATTATATTTATGGGACTTTTTGTTGGCGGTTGGATTAACATTGCAACGTTAATGAAAGAAAAGCGGTTCCGATACTCTAATAAACCAGTTGGCTATGTAGGTACCTTTTTTGTGGGCATGGGATTTGCAGCTGGATGGACACCTTGTATTGGTCCAATATTCGGTTCGATTTTATTTCTAGCGGCAAGTAATCCAGGGCAAGGTATATTGTATACGGTGATGTATGTCGTTGGTTTTTCATTACCATTTCTTATCCTGACCTTTTTCCTTGGATCTACTAAATGGATCGTTCGTCATAGTCAAGTAATTATGAAAATTGGTGCTATTGTTATGATTCTTATGGGTTTGACTTTATTTACCGGTCAAATGCCACGCATCACCGAGTTTTTACTTAAATTAGTGCAAGATACATGGTTCGAAAAATTAGGATAAAAGGAGGTAATGCTTGATGAAAAATATAATATTTATTGTGATTATCATAGGCATGCTTAGTTGGGTTTTATTCGACTCAATATTTTCAGCTGATAAAAATGGAAACTTAGGTGAAGGAGTTAAAGAGTCTAGTGAGGTCGGACTTAATAAAGGTCAAATGGCTCCAGATTTTGAACTTATGACACTAGAGGGAGAAACAGTAAAGCTCTCAGATTTTAAAGGACAACGAGTCATGTTAAACTTTTGGGCAACGTGGTGTCCGCCATGCCGTGCAGAAATGCCTGATATGCAAAAGTTCTATGAAAATAAAGATGTAAAGATTTTAGCGGTGAATTTACTTGAAACAGAATCGCATCCTGATAATGTTCAAGAATTTATCGATGATTTTCAGCTGACATTTGCAATTCCATTAGACGAAGGAT